>NZ_JAHAHT010000049.1 GCF_018373095.1 Haemophilus parahaemolyticus | reverse complement strand
TATTTAAAAAGCTATGAAGTCGATTTTTTATCAAGCGATTTTAAACAATTTGATGAAAACCCTATACAAGCTGTTATATGGCGGGATAGCGATTTTAATATTCTGCAACAACGCTTATCTGAACTTGATTTTTGGCTATTAAGTTATATACAAGAACAACCTTCGTCTTTAGAAGAGGTATTATCTGCCTTAAATACCGTAGTTGAAGATAGCACCTCCTTAATTCCATTATTGGAAAACACTTGGGTGAATTGGATTAATGCTGAAGTGCTTTATCCTAAAGAGGGATAAATTTTGTTCAGAAAAACGTATATCAATATGAGATAGGTGAAAAAGAGATCTTTTTCACCTAATTTTTATTAGGTTCAATAGCTTATCACGCCTTAACGTCATTTCTTCCTAGAACTTACTCACAAGCGGTAATTTTTTTAGCTTTTCTAACAAAGTTTGTTAAAATGCCTTATTCTTTTTTACGCTTGATTCTATATGATAGACTTCCGTCCTTTTTATAAACAAATTGCCACCACGAATCTCTCTGCGTGGCTTGAAACCCTTCCCGCACAGCTCAAAGCGTGGGAAAAAACCACCCACGGTGACTATGCCAAATGGGCAAAAATTGTTGATTTTATGCCAAATTCGACCGCTTGCATTAACTTGAAAGATAAAGTGGAATCCATTCCAACCGAACCGCTTTCAGCAGGTGAAACCCAACGCATTACCCATCATTTAAAACAGCTGATGCCATGGCGAAAAGGTCCGTATCACCTACACGGAATCCATATCGATACCGAATGGCGTTCTGATTTTAAATGGGATCGCGTATTACCGCACCTTGCTCCGCTAAAAGATCGCACGATTTTAGATGTAGGTTGTGGCAGTGGTTATCATATGTGGCGAATGGTGGGCGAAGGGGCAAAAATGGTAGTAGGAATTGATCCAACTGAGCTGTTCCTTTGCCAATTTGAAGTCGTACGGAAATTGCTTGGTAATGATCGCCGTGCGAATTTGATTCCACTTGGTATTGAACAAATGCAACCACTTGCTGCCTTTGATACGGTATTTTCAATGGGCGTGTTGTATCACCGTAAATCGCCGCTTGATCATCTTTCACAGCTCAAAGCCCAACTGGTCAAAGGTGGAGAATTGGTACTAGAAACGCTGGTCATTGATGGAGATATGAACACTTGCCTTGTGCCTGCCGACCGCTATGCGAAAATGAAAAACGTTTATTTCATTCCGTCCGTACCGTGCTTAATTAACTGGTTGGAAAAAGTGGGGTTTAAAAATGTGAGATGTGTCGATCAAGCTGTTACCACGCTTGAAGAACAACGAAGAACAGATTGGCTTGAAAATGAAAGTTTGGTCGATTTCTTAGATCCAACCGATCACAGCAAAACTATTGAGGGCTTACCAGCACCAAAACGGGCAGTGATTTTGGCGAATGCTTAGTAAGGGCATAGTAGACAAAATAGTTGCTTATAAAGTGGACTGATTACATTTCTGGAAAATAAACCTATCGGCAACTCTTAATAAAATATCAATGTTCGGTCAGAACAATCTAAAGATATATTAATAAAGCCTCTAATTCGTTCCCATATTTCGGATTGTTGTTGGGGTTTGATTTCCGCAATCTTCACTTCATCTTTCACCCGCCTTCCCATCTACTTACATGGCTCGGCAAGCGGTAGAATTTAAATTAAATTTTGCGGCAGCTTGCCAAGCCTATTGCTCACTCTATTTCGGGTGTAACCGCTTGTATCACGTTAAGTTTAAATTCAGGTGAGTAATTTTGCTTCTTACTCAGCACGGCTAACCCATTGATTCCACTATGATTAAATTGGTGAATCCAATGTCGCAATGTTCTGCTGGACAGTTGAAAATGTTTACGAGTAAGTGAACGATTTTTACCATGTTGAAGATAAAATTCGATGACTTGTTGTTTGAAAGGGAAATTGTATTTGGTCATAAAAAATTTGCACCTTAGTCAGTTGGTTGTTTAGCCCAACTTTTGGGGTGCAGATCAAAACGAGTCCACTCTATAACATTTAACGCATTGTAACAAATTCTTCCGAACCTGTTGGGTGAATCGCCACCGTATTATCAAAGTCTGCTTTGGTTGCCCCCAACTTGATTGCTACCGCAAAGCCTTGAATCATCTCATCAACCCCAAAGCCGATACCATGTAAACCGACGACTTTCTCTTCTGGTCCAACACACACTAACTTCATTCGGCAAGGTTGGCGATGTTGTGTTACCGCCGTATACATTGCTGTGAATGAAGATTTATACACTTTTACATTCTCTTCGCCATATTGAGCAATCGCTTGTGGTTCGGTTAAACCCACTGTACCAATTGGTGGATGGCTAAATACTACGGTCGGCACCAGGTTGTAATCTAAGTGTTCATTCGGTTTGTTGTTGAATAAACGCTCAGATAAACGGCGTCCTGCAGCTACTGCAACTGGTGTTAATTCAATACCACCTTCGATAATATCACCCACCGCATAAATGCCTTCTACATTGGTGTTTTGGAATTTATCGACAATAATTTGACCACGCTCATTTGTTTTCACCCCTGTTACTTCAAGGTTGATCACATCTGTTGCAGGCTCACGACCGATTGCCCAAATAAGGCTATCTACTGTTGTTTCTCGACTATCTTTAAGTTTCAATGTGAGGGAACCATCCGCATTTTTTACTACTTTCTCTGGCAGTGCGTGTGTATGTAAATGAATGCTATCTTGTTCCATCACTTGCATCAACGCTTCTAAAATATAAGGATCTTGACTACGTAATGGTGCATGTTGGCGGACAAATAAATGCGTTTCTGTTCCTAAGCTATTAAACACGCCTGCGATTTCTACTGCAATGTAACCAGCTCCTACAACCGCTACGCGTTTTGGCAATGAGTTTAAAGCAAAGACACCATCTGAATTGATACCATATTCTGCCCCTTCAATGGCAGGAATGCTTGGACGACCACCCGTAGCAATTAAGATATGATCTGCGGTGACTAATTCAGTTGAACCGTCTGCATAAGTGACTTCAATCGTTTTCGCATCTTTAAAACGTGCAAAGCCGTTTAACACGTCCACGTTATTTTTTGATAATACGTTGTTGTATGATGTGTGAATTCGGCTGATATATGCTTGGCGGCTTTCTACCAATTTCGCATAGTCAAAGCCTTTCATTTCTACATCAAATCCATAATCTGGTGCATATTGGTTGATTGCATCCGCAATATGAGCACCGTAGAACATCACTTTTTTCGGTACACAGCCCACGTTTACACAAGTTCCGCCTAAGTGTTTCGCTTCGATAATCGCACATTTTTTACCATAGCTTGCCGCACGGTTGATAGAAGCAATACCGCCTGAACCTCCACCGATAGCAACGTAATCGTAATGTTTAGTCATTTTTTATTCCTTATTGATAAAATAAAAGCGGTCTGATTTTAACCGCTTTTTGCAGAAATGTATTGAATTATTGTGATAGGTTACCAGCCTAAATACTCTGACGAGGCACAGAGTTGGCGTAGCCGAATTGTCGCCACGCTTCATAAACGACTACCGCAACTGAGTTCGATAAATTCATACTGCGACTATCTTTACACATCGGGATACGAATTTTTTGAGACATCGGTAGCGTGTCTAAAATCGCTTTAGGAATCCCCCTACTTTCAGGGCCGAACATCAAAAAATCACCTAGTTCATACTGTACATCGCTATGATTCGGTTCCCCTTTTGTGGTTAAAGCAAAGAGACGTTTTGGCTTCGCCGTTGCTAAGAAATCTTCAAAGTTTTTATATTTTTTGATGTCCACAAACTCGTGATAATCCAAGCCTGAACGCTTTAATTTTTTATCATCCCACGTAAAACCAAGTGGTTCAATCATATGTAAGCGAAAGCCACAGTTTGCACAAAGTCGAATAATATTCCCGCTATTTTGTGGAATTTCAGGTTCATATAAAACAATATCTAACATTTTCGTCTCACTTTTTTCGCTATTTAATTTGCGTTTCAATAATGCCGCCACCTAAGCAAACTTCGCCCAAGTAGAACACAGCGGATTGACCTGGTGTTACAGCGATTTGTGGCTCATCAAAAATCACTTTGATGGTGTTGTCATCAAGCGGTTGAATTTCACACGGAATATCCGCTTGGCGGTAACGCGTTTTCACTGTGCAGCGTAAGTTTTCATGCAGCGGTTGCATATCTACCCACGTCAATTGTGAGGCAATTAAGCCGGTTGAAAGCAAGGCAGAATTATCATGTCCTTGTGCAACTACTAATACATTATTGATTAAATCTTTTTCCACTACATAAAACGGATCTTCGCTCAAGCCTTTTACGCCGCCAATGCCTAAACCTTTACGCTGACCGAGAGTGTGGTACATCAAACCATCGTGGTGACCAACCACTTTACCGTCCACGGTGCGAATTTCACCTGGTTGAGCAGGTAGAAAGCGGGCTAGAAAGTCTTTAAATTTGCGTTCGCCGATAAAGCAGATCCCTGTGGAATCTTTTTTCTTCGCTGTAGCTAAACCAAGATCTTCAGCAATTTTGCGCACAATCGGCTTTTCAATTTCACCCACTGGAAATAAACTTTGCCCAATCTGTTTTTTATTTAACGCATAGAGAAAGTAACTTTGGTCTTTATTTTCATCTAAACCACGTAATAATTGTGCATTGGCATCGTCCCCACTACGGCGAACATAATGCCCTGTGGCAATATAATTTGCCCCTAAATCTTCAGCCGCATACTCTAAAAAGGCTTTGAATTTGATCTCTTTGTTGCACAAAATATCAGGGTTCGGCGTGCGACCCGCTTTATATTCGCTTAAAAAATGTTCGAAAACATTATCCCAGTATTCCGCCGCAAAGTTAATTTTATGCAGTTTCATCCCCAATTTATCCGCTACCGCTTGTGCATCGGCTAAATCTGCCGCAGCGGTGCAGTAATCCGTGTCGTCATCTTCTTCCCAATTTTTCATAAACAAGCCTTCGACTTGATAGCCTTGTTGTTGAAGAATAAACGCAGAAACAGAGGAATCCACACCGCCCGACATACCGATAATCACTTTTTTCTTAGCGTTTTCGGCAAGTTGTTCGGAGGTTAAGGTTGGAAAGTATTGGTTGTAAGTGTTTGAATTTAACATAGTTCTCCCGTAACTTCGGTTAAGGCGAAGCACATTTGGTTATAATAAAAACGAATCATAGCCTAGGGTGCGAGCACACTAGGCTAAGATATTTTTTCTGATAAGAAAATAGCACTCTAGCTTATAGAAATAAGAAAATTATCCCTTATACCCATTCGGGTTATTTTTTTGCCAATTCCACGTATCACGCATCATTTCATCTAAGCCGTGTTGTGTTTTCCAGCCTAGCTCTTCCCACGCTTTTTTCGGATTTGAATAGCAAGTCGCAATATCCCCTGGACGGCGATCGACTAACTTGTATGGCACTTCAATATTATTCGCTTTTTCAAACGCTTTAACCATATCTAACACAGAGTAGCCCACGCCCGTGCCAAGGTTATAGATGTGACAACCTGCATCATCTTGGTGTTTTTCTAACGCTTTTAAGTGACCTAACGCTAAATCTACCACGTGAATATAGTCACGTACGCCTGTACCATCGTGGGTATCGTAGTCGCTACCGAATACAGAGAGTTCTTTCAATTTACCCACCGCCACTTGGCTGATGTATGGTAGCAAGTTGTTTGGAATACCGTTTGGATCTTCACCAATTAAGCCGCTTGAATGGGCACCGACTGGGTTGAAATAACGTAAGATTACTGCACTCAATTGTGGGAATGCTTTTACCGTATCTTCTAAAATACGTTCTACCATATATTTTGATGTGCCGTATGGGTTGGTTGTGCCACCTACAGGGCAAGATTCTACAATTGGAATAATTTGCGGATCGCCATACACCGTTGCTGATGAGCTGAATACAATCGTATTCACGCCCGCTTTGAGCATCTCTTCGACTAATACAATTGAGCCTGTCACATTATTTTGATAATAACGCAATGGCTCACGCACACTTTCTCCCACTGCTTTTAAACCTGCGAAATGGATCACCGATTCAATTTTATTTTCTGCAAAAATTTTGCGTAAAATATCACGGTCTAACACATCACCTTTGTAAAAAGGCACTTTTTTGCCCGTGATTTTTTCAACACGCTCAAGTGAAATTTCAGATGAATTGCTTAAATTATCCAAAACCACCACTTCTCGGTTTGTATTCAATAATTCAACAATAGTATGCGAGCCGATATAACCTGCACCACCAGTCACTAAAATTGCCATAAAAAACTCCTTGTATGAATAATTTGGCTTATTTTACCTTGGTTTTATTAAATAATCTTTGATTTTGTGCTAATTTAGTCACTCATTTTTTCACTCTGAGATCCCTATGTTAAAGCTACTTAAAGCACTCTACCGCGTGTTCCGTTGTATCCGTGAAGGCGTTATAACACTCTTCTTCCTACTGTTCGTAATGATCAGCTTTGCTTTTGTGTCATTGCTCAGTTCATTTAACGGCAAGGCTGAAACTGAAGCCATGTCGACCTTTGACCACGGTGCGTTAGTGCTCAATTTAAATGGTTATTTGGCAGATAATCGCGAAGAATACCCCGATTTCTACCGCTTGTTAGAAGCCGAAATGGGCAACGAGCAACCGCAAAAATACTCTACTTTTGACGTTGCGAACGCCATTCGTCAAGCGAAAGTTGATGAAAAAATTACAGGATTGGTATTAGATCTCGCCAAATTCGAAGGCGGAGATTATCCTTCGCTCGATTATCTTGGCAAGCTAATCAAAGATTTCCAAGCATCAGGCAAACCCGTGATTGCAATTGGTCACAGTTTTAGCCAAAAACAATATTATTTGGCGAGCTTTGCCGATCAAATTTACCTCAACAACGCTGGTGCGGTGGAGTTGGAAGGCTTGAAATATAGCACACTCTATTTCAAATCGTTATTCGACAAAATTGAAGCAACGCCATATATTTTCCGTGTGGGCACTTACAAATCTGCCGTCGAGCCATTGATTCGCGATGACATGTCTGCAGAAGCCAAGCAAAATGCGACCGCTTGGTTGTATCCAATGTGGCAAAATGTAAAAGAGAAATTGGCAGAAAATCGAAAAATTTATGCCGAAAATATCGTACCGCCATTAGATAAACTGATTGAGATGCGAAAACAAACACAAGGCAATGAAGCTGATTTTGCGTTAAAGCAACAATTCGTGACCCATATCAACAGTCAAGCGGAAATTCGTCAAGCACTCGCGGATAAATTCGGAGCAGACGACGAAAAAGGATTCAAATCCATTGATTACCAAGATTACGCAAGCGGTCTAGTTGATAGATTTAATCGCAAAGGTGAAAACAAAATCGCTGTAGTCAATATTGAGGGCGAAATCACAATGGGTGAAAGCCTAGAAAACACAGCGGGGGCAGACACCATCATTGCTCAACTGCAAAAAGTGAAGCAAGATAAAAGCGTACGAGGATTAGTGCTCCGTATCAACAGCCCTGGTGGCAGTGCCTTAGCTTCGGAACTGATTCGCCAAGAAGTGGAGGCGATCCAAAAATCAGGCATCCCTGTAGTAAGCTCTATGGGTGGAATGGCTGCATCAGGCGGCTATTGGATTGCAGCAACTAGCGATAAAATTTTAGCCGACAAAAACACGCTTACAGGCTCAATTGGCATCTTTGGTGTGATGTTCAATTTAGAAAAAACCGCGAAAAATTTAGGCATACGAGAAGATGGTATTGCCACCTCACCATTAGCGGAAATTAGTAGTTTAAAACCGTTATCTGAAGAGCAGAAAATGCTGATTCAAATGAGCGTGGAACAAGGCTACCGCGAGTTTTTAGATTTGGTCAGCCGTGGGCGTAACATTACCAAAGCCGATGTAGATAAAATCGCCCAAGGGCAAGTTTGGTTAGGTGCGGTTGCCAAAGAGAAAGGATTAGTAGACCAACTTGGCGATTTTGATGATGCATTATATGCAATGAGCGAGTTGCTGAAACAACAACGCTCAGAAGACACACCAGCTTACGAAAAATTGGTGCCACAATGGTTTGGCGACCGTGATGAGTCTCTTTTTGCCGAACTTTCACGCAGTTTAAACAGCAAAATGCAAGTCAGCTTTGCCAAATGGTTAAACCTTCCGATCGCCAAACAAGCGGACGATTTTGCTCAAACTTTTGCAAAATTTAATGATCCACAATATCGTTATTTGTATTGTTTGCAGTGTGGGACGGTAAAATAACGGATAAGGTAATAAATTAAAAATCACCGCTTGCTTTAAACAAGCGGTGATAGATTTTCACACATTCCCATTCTTAATATTCTCAAGCATTTCCCAGCGTTCAAAAGCTTGTTCAAGTTCAGCTTCTTTCTCTGCGAGAGCTTGTAATTTTTCTTGGGTATAAGCGATTTCTTTGCTGAAGAAATCAGCAGAATTCACCTCTGTTTGCAAAGCGTCAATATCTGCCTCAAGGGCTTCCATCTTCGCAGGTAATTCTTCCAGTTCACGTTGTTCTTTATACGACAACTTCACTTTCTTCGTTTCTGCTTTGGGTTTTTCTTGTTTTACGAGTTCGCTTACAAGCGGTTCATTTTTCTTCTGATTTTGCGATTGTACAGCTTGGCTAGCATGGTAATTTTCTTGTTGTTGCTTCGCATCAAAATAGCCACCAATATATTGATTTAATACGCCGTTGCCTTCAAAGAAGAAACACTCTTCCACGGTATTGTCGATAAATTGACGATCGTGGCTGACGATTAATAATGTACCTTGATAATCGGCAAGCAGTTCTTCCAATAATTCCAATGTTTCCACGTCCAAGTCATTGGTTGGTTCATCCAGAATCAGAAGGTTATTGGGCTTGAGCAATAATTTTGCCAATAAGAGACGGTTGCGCTCGCCGCCCGATAAGGCTTTAACGGGCGTCATTGCACGTTTTGGCGGAAATAAGAAATCTTGCAAATAGCCAAGCACGTGGCGTTTTACGCCGTTTACTTCAATATCTTGTTTACCATCGGCAACGTTGTCCATCACCGTTTTTTCTAAATCTAACTCGGCACGGTATTGGTCGAAATAAGCGACATCTAATTTGGTTCCACAACGAATGGTACCCGAAGTAGGTTGCAATTCACCTAATAACAGTTTGATGAAGGTGGTTTTACCACAGCCGTTTGGCCCCACTAACGCAATTTTATCGCCACGTTGAATAGTCGCAGAAAAATCTTTCAGCAAGGTTTTACCTTCAACTTCGTAACTGGCATGCTCAATTTCAAACACGATTTTGCCTGATCGAGCAGTGGTATCCAACTGGATTTTAGCTTTACCTTGCACTTCACGGCGGTTGCGACGCTCTTCACGCAACTTTTTCAAGGCTCGCACTCGCCCTTCGTTACGCGTGCGGCGGGCTTTAATGCCTTGGCGAATCCACACTTCTTCTTGTGCGAGTTTTTTATCGAAAAGCTCATTTTGCAAGGCTTCTACACGTAAATCTTCTGCTTTGGTTTCTAAATAGAGATCGTAGTTGCTTGGGTAAGAGACGAGTTTACCGCGATCTAAATCAACAATACGGGTTGCCATTTTGCGGATAAATGAACGGTCGTGCGAAATAAAGATGATCGAACCTTTGAAATTGAGCAATAAATCTTCAAGCCAAGTGATGGCTTCCACATCTAAATGGTTGGTTGGTTCATCTAATAACAGAATATCTGGATCGGCAACCAAGGCACGGGCAAGAGCAGCACGGCGAACCCAACCACCTGAAAGTTCACAGAGTTTTTTGTCTGGATCAAGCTCTAACAATTTCAGCGTGTCTTGGATGCGGTTTTCAAACTGCCAGCCATTGTTGTGCTCAAGCTGAGCTTGCACTTGTGACAATTTTGCTAATAACTCATCGCTGTAATTGGTCAGCATTTGTTGCGAAATGTGGTGATATTGCTTTAAAAGATCGCTTAAATGTGCAATCCCTTCAGCAACATATTCGAAAACAGTTTCTTGAATATGACGTGGCGGATCTTGCTCAAGACGTGTCACAATGATGTCTTTTTCAAAAATTAACTTGCCATCGTCTAATTGCACTTCGCCTGCAAGTACTTTCATTAACGTTGATTTGCCCGCTCCATTGCGTCCAACTAAACAGACTCGTTCATTAGGTTCAATATGTAATTCGGTATGATCTAAAAGTGGAAAATCCCCGAAGCCTAAATAGGCGTTTGATAGGTTAAGTAATGCCATAAAGTTGATGTTAATAAGAAAAAATTTGGTTATTTTATCAGATTTGAACGAGGGAGGTAAGCGGGGACATGTTGATGGTAATGTATAAATAATAAAGAAAGCGAAAAAGCAATGAGACAATACCTTGAAGTGATTGGTTTAATTCACCTTTGGTTAAATATTAATTTACCTAAATTCCCCCATTACTAAAAATAGTAAACTATAAAAAAGAGATTAGGTGTGCTTAAAACGCCTAAAATATAAAGAGAATACGGTTGAAAAAATTCAACCGTATTTTGAAAGACTAAAAGCGAAAATTATTCTGCTAATTCTGTTTGTTCATGAGCCATTAACTCTTGTCCAACATTATCTAATAACGTTAAATAACGTTCGTAATGTTTTAACATATCCGCAATTAACTCATTTTTATCCATATATTGCACATCATAACCAACACGACCATCAAAGAAATAAGTGTAAGGTTCGTAAGTGGTGCTATGTTGAATATGTGGTAAGTTTTCATCGTTAATTAACTGCTCTGAAACTTCACGGCTAACAGATTTAATACCGTACATAAAGTCACGCATTGCATCTTTTTGAATTACTAATTCGACTGCAGGTTCATCTTGATCAAACAAGGTATTTACCGACACACTCAGATTATATTTACCAATTAGCTCTTGGCGTAATTCACGCATTGCAGGTAACGCAGTATGTTTGAGGAAGCGTAAAATATCTTTCTCTTGCGTTTGGTTCATCATTTGCTCTAAACGATCTTTCCATTTTTCACCTGTCCAGAAAATACTGGTTGGGTTCACTTTGGTGCTAAAGTATTTCTTATCTGTATTTAAACCTTTCCATAAGCTCACACACATAATCAGCATTAACATAGCAAATGGGAGAGATACCATTAATGTCATTGCTTGTAGGTTAGCTAAGCCGCCTGAGCGCATTAAGACAATCGCTACCACAGACATTACTCCTCCCCACATTACTGCTTGCCAGCGAGGAGAGGTTAAACTTTTATCACGTGATGCAATATTATTCAGTACATAAATACCTGAGTCTGCCGAAGTAATAAAGAATAAAGAAATAATCAATAAACTTACAATACCTGTTACTGCTGAAAGGGGTAAGTAATCTAAAAATTTAAACAACAGAGATTCTGGTGATGAAACCAGCTGACCTAATGCACCTGCGGCTTCCCCATTATTTAACCAAATTGCAGTATTACCAAATGCGGTAAACCAAAGTACACCAAATAAACTTGGAATGACTAATACACCAAAAATAAATTCACGAATTGTACGTCCTTTTGAAATCCGAGCAATAAATAAGCCTACAAAAGGCGCCCAAGAACACCACCATGACCAATAAAGAACTGTCCAACCGCTAAACCAGTTCGTATGCTCTTGTTCATACGTATAGGTTTTGAAACTTAACTGTACTAAATGGCTAAGATACGTGCCTAAGTTATCACTGAATGCCGATAATAAATAGAGAGTTGGTCCTGCTACTAAAACAAAAATTAGCAATAAGAAAGCTAAGCTTAGGTTTATTTCGCTCAGCATTTTTACTCCTTTACCTACTCCTGAAATCGCAGAGAATATGGCTAAGCTCATGACAACGATAATAACAATTAACTGTAAACTAAAGCTATTTTCACTTGCCCAACCTAATTGAGTTAATCCCGCACCTAATTGCGATGCACCAAAACCTAAGGTTGTAATAATACCGAATAAAGTCGCAAGCAATGACATCACATCAATGACGTCACCTACTTTGCCGTTAATACGATCTTTCAATAATGGGTAGAAACAAGAACGCAATGCAAGTGGCAGTTTATAGCGGAAACCGAAATAAGCTAAAGCTAAAGCAATCATTCCATACACCGCCCAAGCGTGAATTCCCCAGTGGAATAAGGTATGTAGCATCGCTTCTTGTTGACGATGTTCTGCTGTGCCGCTAGTAATATCTGAGAGATAATGTGTCAATGGTTCTGCCACACCAAAGAACATCAACCCAACCCCCATTCCCGCTGCAAATAACATTGCAAGCCAAGAAAGGAATCCAAATTCAGGCTCTTCTTCATCATTGCCAAGTTTAATATTCCCTAAACTACTGACGGAAAGAATCAGCAAAAAGCCTAAAAAAATTGAAAATGTTCTTGTGCTGTTGGTCCATTATTATTAAGAATTTCTGCTTTAGTAAAATTTTTCGAATGTTCTAGAATGTAATTGTGAATTTTATCAATTCTTTTCAT
>NZ_JAHAHT010000048.1 GCF_018373095.1 Haemophilus parahaemolyticus | reverse complement strand
CTTCCGTACTTTAGATTCAGCGGAAGCGTTAGCAGCAGCAAATAAACGTGTAAGTAACATCTTAGCCAAAGCGGATGCTGCAATTGGCGAGATCAATTTGACCGCTTGCGTAGAGCCCGCAGAAAAAGCCCTTGCTGAAGCGGTACTAGCATTACGCACTGAAGTCCAACCGCTTATCGCACAAGGCGATTACACGGCAGTATTGGATAAATTAGCGAACTTACGCACGCCAGTAGACAATTTCTTTGATAACGTAATGGTAAATTCTGAAGATCCAGCATTACGCCAAAATCGCTTAGCGATTTTAAATACGTTGCAAGGCTTGTTCTTACAAGTAGCGGATATTTCTGTTTTACAATAAAAACACAAAGGGCAAT
This sequence comes from Haemophilus parahaemolyticus, assembly GCF_018373095.1. Classification (GTDB taxonomy): domain Bacteria; phylum Pseudomonadota; class Gammaproteobacteria; order Enterobacterales; family Pasteurellaceae; genus Haemophilus_A; species Haemophilus_A parahaemolyticus_A. The sequence goes on along the minus strand of NZ_JAHAHT010000048.1, from coordinate 12,155 downwards.
GAAAATTGCCCTTTCATTTACCCCAAAATAAGAAGGAAAACACAATGTCAAAAACTGAAATTTTATTTAGCAATAACTGGAATGTTCGCGTGAGTGACCCAGGTGAGGAAGGCAATGTAAACCATTTTTTCGAAACTGTTTATCTTACGCTTGAAGCAAAAATTGAGAACGGCAAAGCGATTTATGAATTCGTGCGTAAAGTGGAAGATGATGTGAAAGTACAACGTCAATTCACCGAATTAGACGAGCTTTTCGAGTTCTTAGGTCAATATTTAAGCCCTGTTACATTGGGAAATGTGGGCGTGAAGATTGGGCAGTTAAATCTTGCATAATTAGCTTTCTTTCTGTGGAGGGAGAGGCCGAAGGCGGAGGGCGGAAAAACAAGCGGTCTAATTTGGCTCATTTTTTGCAACTCCACTACAATCCCTCCTCCGTTGCTTTGAAACAGTCTCCTCCACAAGCATAGAGGCGAAGTAATCTTTTAAATAACAAATTTATGCCAAGCACAACGAATCCTTTATTCCAACAAACCGTCCCTTACTGGGACTTTCTTCGCCTTGAAAAACAGGTTAGTCCCCATACGCTCAAAAATTACCAGCGCCAGTTGTTTTCCATTTGTGAATTGCTTGATCGTGAGCAAGTCCAATCTTGGTTGGATATAGATAGCTCAACCGTACGTTGGTTGTTAAGCCAAAGCCATAAACAAGGGTTGAGTGCCAAAAGTATTGGCTTGAGGTTGGTCGTGTTGCGTCAATGGTTTGCCTATCTTTTAAAAATGGGGGAAATCAGCGTGAATCCTGCGGTAGGCGTAAAAGCACCAAAGCAGCCAAAACATTTGCCAAAAAATGTGGAGGCGGAACAACTTTCGCAATTGCTAAATGTCGAGGCAAATTCACCGCTTGAAAAACGCGATTTAGCGATGATGGAGCTGATGTATAGTTCAGGTTTGCGTTTGTCTGAATTGCAAGGCTTAGATTTAGATAAGTTAGATTTGCAAGCAGGCGAAGTGCGTTTGCTTGGGAAAGGGAACAAAGAGCGGATTGTGCCTGTGGGTTCGAAAGCAAAACAAGCGTTAGAAAATTGGCTGGCTGTGCGAGGTTGTTTTGCTCCCAAAGAAAATGCCCTTTTTTTAAATAAATATGGAGGGCGATTATCGCACCGCTCCATTCAGTTGATTATGGAAAAATGGGGCAAAAAACAGGGGCTGGAAACCCATCTTAATCCGCATAAACTCCGCCATTCCTTTGCAACGCATATGTTGGAAGGCTCGGGCGATTTACGTGCGGTACAAGAGTTACTAGGACACAGTAGCCTTTCAACAACCCAAATTTATACCCATTTAGATTTCCAACATCTGGCTCACGTATACGACCAAGCACATCCGCGAGCACATCGAAAAAATAGTAAAAAATCCTGACTTTTGAATAATCTTAACGCAAAATTTTACCAACAAGCGGTATAATTTCCCAAAAAGATTGCCAATTTTAGACCATTATGACAGCTCTAATTGAAACATTTTCCAACCACTTTCCCCAGCTCACTTTTCCACCACTCTATTTTGTTTTAGCCTTGCTCGGCATTGCGATTGCATTGTTTATCCAGAATAAATTGCGGATGGATACCGTTGCTTTATTGGTGATGCTTAGTTTTGGTTTGAGTGGCATTTTAACCACTGAAGAAATTTTTGCTGGCTTGGGCGATCCGAATATCGTCTTACTTGCTTTACTTTATATTATTAGTGAAGGTTTGGCACGCACGGGGGTAGCAAATATGATTAGCGACTGGCTGATGCAAGTGGCAGGAGCAAATGAAACCAAGCTATTGATCTTGCTGATGCTCTCAATTGGCTTGCTAGGATCTTTTATGAGCTCAACTGGCATTGTAGCGATCTTCATCCCTGTCGTGTTAGCAATCTGTGCAGGAATGAACATTTCGCCACGCCGCTTGATGATGCCGCTCAGTATGTCGGGGCTGATTAGCGGAATGATGACCTTGATTGCCACCGCACCGAACCTTGTTACTCATTCAGAGTTAATCAAAGATGGCTACCACGGCTTCCACTTTTTCAGTTTTACACCGATTGGCATTGTGGTACTGATTTTAGCAATTCTATATATGCTCGTGGCTCGTCATTGGTTAAACGACGATAAAATCACTTCTAGCTCGCCCAATCATAGCGATGATTCTATGGCGAAATTGATTAAGGAATATCAGCTTAACGGGCGTGCCAAAATGGTCATTTTAGCTGCAGATTCGCCTTTTATTGGTAAAACGATCGATGAACTTAAACTACGTTCGCTCTATCAAATGAACGTGATTGCCGTGCAACGTTTTAAAAACTTTAGCCACCTCACGCTTGCCGCTTTTGGCAATACGCAGTTGCAGAAAAAAGATATTTTGTTGATGGATATTAGCATTGGCGAAGCTAAATTTGAAGCGTTGTGTGAGCAATTCAAACTGCAACGGATTGAGCTAAAAGGCAGCTATTTTTCTACCCACGCGAAGTCAGTTGGAATGGCTGAACTCGCTGTTAAACCTGAAACCGAAAGCGTTGGGCGTGCAATTAGCAATTTGGGTTTCCGCTCGCGTTATGGTGTAAGTATTATCGGAATTAAACGAGATAAAAGCATTTTGCAAGATAACTTACTGAATGAAACGATTAAATCGGGCGATATTTTGCTTGTGATTGGTATTTGGTCGAAAATTGAAATGCTGATGCAAAATCGTAAAGATTTCTTCTTGCTCACTCTACCAAAAGAAAGCAAACAAGCTGTACCCGCTGCTAGCCAAGCACCACACGCCATTTTCTCTGTATTCGTGATGGTCTTGCTGATGGTCACAGGCGTTGTGCCAAATGTAATTGCAGCACTCATTGGCTGTTTATTACTTGGTAAATTCCGCTGTATTGATATGAAATCAGCCTATGCTTCGATTCATATTCCAAGCTTGATCTTGATTGTTGGAATGATGCCATTTTCCATTGCAATGCAAAAAACTGGCGGAGTAAGCTTGATGGTAGAAGAGTTTATCCAAATAACAGGCGGTGCAACCACCAGCCCATTCTTTATTCTGCTTGGTTTATTTGCCTTAACCGCAGTGGTTGGGCTCTTTATCTCCAACACCGCAACTGCCATTTTAATGGCACCGATTGCGATTGAAATTGCCAAACAGCTAGGCTACTCACCAACGGCATTGGTAATGGTGGTTGCAATTGCCTCTTCTGCGGCATTTATGACTCCGATTTCCTCACCAGTGAATACGATGGTAATCGGGCCTGCAGGCTATCGATTTGGTGACTTTGTAAAAATTGGCGTACCATTTACGATTATCGTGATGTTTGCAACAGTGTTACTCGTGCCTGTGTTGTTTCCATTGCAATAAAGTAAAAGCTGAAATGAAGCATATTCATTTCAGCTTTTTTGTTATTTAATTCGACTCAATTGATTTCTCAATGTTCGCTTAAACGCCTCAGCTAATACCTCACAGCTCAACGCTGTTTCTAAATCAGCCTTCATTGCTTCATTGGGTTTTTGAGCCGCGAGCTGGTTTAAATGCATAATGGTGAGTGTTGGATATGGCTGTTGTAAGCGGTGAATTTTATCACCTTTTTTGCAAATGCCCGTTTGAATAACGCGGATATACCAGCCAGTTAAACCTTTTTCACGCACGAGTTTTTGAGTATCAGAATGTTCACTGTTGAGCGATAAGCGCTCGCAAGGTTTACGCGGTTGGGAAACCTCCACAATTACCTCACCAATTTGATAGTGATCACCCACACAAACGTTATGCTCATCTAAGCCTGAAACGATGAAATTTTCACCATACATTGCTCTACCTTGCCAGCCAAAATCTTTGCCAATCAAGTTCGTAAGATGCTCGAACGTTTTATCAGCCATAAAGAAAAGGGCTTTATCCACACCGCCATGATGTGCTTTTAAACCAACATCATTACCCTCCGCACCCATCTCAGTGACAATCATTTGCTCGACAGGCTGCTTGCGAATCGCACTTTCAAGTGTTGTACCATCGGTAAAAGTAATCTTTTCCACCAAACCAATTTTCATTGCTAATACTTCTGCTGTCATTTTTTTCTCCCGATTTTTACCGTTAATCATCTTTTCTATAGCTGATTTTACCACTGAAAATGAGATGATTGAGCAGGGTTTCCTGATCCATTAAAGAAGAGTTCTTATACAGAAAATATCTACGTAAGTGCTCCTAAATCATAAAACTGTGCGTATCTAAATATCCCAATAATAGATCTCACATTAATTTAGCCATAACCTGCCCCAAATTACTCACGAATTTTCCACTTCAGGCAAGGAAAGATAAGTGAATTAATAAGATTTTTGTAAAAGATAAAAAAACCTTAACTCATAGAGTCAAGGCTTTTATTTTATTATTTTGAAACAACAATTTTTTTACCATTTGAGAAAGCAACATTTTTTGCGCCATTTACAGCAAGAATATGTGCTTCTTTGCTAGTAAATAATTGTTGTGCTTGTTTTGGTAATTCAGATACAGGAATCGTAATTGTTACATTAATTTTTTTCCCTGAATCTAAAGCTGGCTCAAAATTAATTGGGATATCACGTAAATAGAACGCTTCATTATTAACTTCATAAGCAGAAATCCAGTTCAGTGATTTAATCTTATTTTTACCTTTATTTTCAATAGTATAAGTTAAAGTTATTACTGATTGGTTATTTTCATTTGGTTGTAATCCTCGCTCTATAAAGCGAACACCAACATTTTTATTAAATTGCTCTAACTTAACATCTTTTTTAGGTGCTTGAGTAGAGGCTTGAGCTGGCTTTTGATTAGCTTGTATTTTTTCTACAGCAATAGCACTATTTGTTATAAAAAGAGAGGATAAACTTAAAATTGCTAAAGATTGCAATAATTTCATAAATATACTCCTAGTATAATATTGAGAGGATCTATTCTATCTTAGTTTGATTTATTTTTATAAAAGTTCATTTATTTTTTCATTGGAACTAAATTCAAGATTAAATCTTTTTTGATCACTTCAAAAAGTAAGTCAATATTAGGATGTTTACCTGGATTTTGTTGTGCATCAGCTACATGTTCCGCAAACCATTCTATTCCTTGTTTAGCAGAAGAAGCGGTTAATTTAGCTTCAAATTTTACAAACAAAGCATGATAAAGCTTCAGCGAGCCTAGTTTTCCTTCCATAGCAGGAATCGTATGAATGCATTTTCCAGTTAAATCTTGAATTTCTAATCCTGCAAGATAATCAATTGAAGGAAAAGTAGCTAAATAATCAACGAATCTCATTAAGTTCTCCTAAAATTAATTAATTGTTTGTTCTAATGGCTCAACTTTCGCTTGTTTTACCATATTATCTGCTACTTCTAACACTGTAATTTTCAGGTTATAGAGCTCAAATACGGTATCTTCATCAGGGATTTTTTCCAAGTGTTCGAGAATCAAGCCGTTAAAGGTGCGGACTTCATCCACAGGCAGTTGCCAGCCAAAGAGTTTGTTCAAATCGCGTAAATTCGCAGAGCCTTCGATAATCACTGTGCCATCAGCTTGTTGTTTAACTTCCTCTTCCAAGGTTGGTGCGGTTGAGGTGGTAAATTCGCCGACAATCTCTTCTAAAATATCTTCTAGCGTGACTAAGCCTTTGATATCACCGTATTCATCAACCACCAAGCCGATTCGCTCTTTGTTCGCCTTGAAGTTCATCAATTGCGTAGTCAGTGATGTGCCTTCAGGAATGAAATAGACCTCATCCACGGCACGAATGAGCATCTCTTTGGTAAACTCGTTTCGCTCTAACATTAAGCGGAACGCCTCACGTACGCGAAGCATCCCCAGCACGTTTTTGTCCATATTGCCTTTGTAGATCACTACGCGAGCGTGAGCGGCACCTGTGAGCTGACGCATAATGGCTTTCCAGTCGTCGTCGATGTCAATGCCGCCAATGTCATTGCGAGGCACCATAATGTCTTCGACGGTCACTTTTTCCATATCCAAAATGGAAACTAGCATCTCTTGGTGTTGGGTTGGAATAAATTTCCCCGCTTCAAGCACCACGCCACGCAGTTCTTCTGCACTTAACCCTTGGTTTTCATCCTTATGAATGCGAAAGAGCTTCATTAAGCCGTTGATGATTAAATTCATCAAAAAGACTAACGGCATGATGATTTTTTTCAGTGGAACAAGAATATAACTTACAAAGAAACCGACTCGCTCAGGATAAATAGCGGCAATGGTTTTCGGCAGAATCTCAGCGAAAACTAACATCACAAAGGTAAGAATACCCGTTGCAGCAGCTACGCCTGCATCGCCTGCAATACGCATACCAATCACGGTTGCAATCGCTGAAGCAGCAATATTTACAAGGTTGTTACAGATTAAGATAAAGCTTAATAAAACATCGGTTTTTTCAAGTAGTTTGCTCGCTAAAATCGCACCTTTATGCCCTTGTTCGGCAAAGTGTTTCATTTTGTAGCGGTTGAGTGACATTAGCCCTGTTTCAGAGCCAGAGAAGAATGCCGAGAGGGCTAAAAGAATGGCAAGCGTGATAAAAAGCGTACTCAGGGGAATGCTGTCCAAAATAAATTTCCTATGTTTGTAAATATTCAAGCGGTTGAATTTTGTTGGTATTTTGTAAAAGACAAAATAAATTCAACCGCTTACCGTTCTGGCTATTTCACCAGATGGCTACCAAAATAGCCGATTGTGAGCAATATCATACCCGAAATTGAGTAAATAAGCACCCGATTTCCACGCCAGCGGAATTTCCACTGTCCAAGCAGTTGCACCGCATAAACAATCCACGCCAGTGAAGTGAAAATCGCTTTATGCACTTGCTCAGGAGAGAAGAAGTTGTGCAGATAAATCATTCCCGATACAAGTGCTACTGTCAGCATTGCTTGGGCTGCAAGGGTGAGCGTGAAAAAATGGCGTTCAACCGTCATCAATGGCGGCAGCATTGAACAGAAAAAGAGTTTTTTGCTTTTAAGCTTTTGATCAAGCCATTTGAGTTGTAACGCATAAATAAACGCCAAGAAAAAGAGAGCGTAAGAGAACAAAGCAATGCCTAAATGGAAGATAAGCCCCGCATTTTCGGCGATATTTTTGGTAAAGTTACCTGTTGCAATTAGGCTTACTGCTACGCTACAAATCCCGAAAGTGTAAACAATCATCAGCGGAAACCAGATAGTTCGCCATTTGAGCAAAGTAAGGGTTGCAAAAGTACTTAATAACAGACTCATCAAAGCATTAACATTGGCAAGCGTGAAGTTCTGCCCTTCGCTTAAAATTAACTCTTGCGAGGTGCTAATAAAGTGGCAAAGTACGGCAACTAAGCCAATGTAAAAAACAGCTTTAATATTCGGTTTTTTATCACTATTTTGGTTTTCAATATTTGCCAGCGTTGGGGTAATCCAAAGCAAGGCAACACAATAAGCAATAATGGAGAGGACGGAAAATAACATTGTAATCTCTATCTATTAAATAAGAATAATTTTCAGCTGAAATAACGTTATCAGTTTTAATGGCTTTTGGCTATTACCTCAGATAAATTTTTCCAAGAAATTTATATTTTGTCAAAATTCAAGGCGAGACCGAGAAAACCTCTCCTTATGGGAGAGGGACAGATGACGCAAAACAACGTCTGCGACATCAGGGACAGGGGGAAATGGTGAAACCACTCTTTTAATTCGTAAACTCCATCAACCCACTCACTTTGCCGTTCTCATCTAGCGCAACTAGCGAGTGAATATGCAGTGCTTTCATCATCTCTTCAGCTTTGCCCAAGAAAGTGCTATCAGCAATGGTTTTCGGACTACGACTCATAATCTGCTCAGCAGTTTTATTCAGGCTTTCTGCCCCGAATTTCGCGAGCGTACGACGAATATCACCATCGGTAATAATGCCACATAATTCTCCCGCTTGCATAATCACCGCCACGCCCATTCTGCCTTCATTCATTACAGAAAGGCACTCACTAAAAGTTGCACTTGGTTCAGCCACAGGCACGTTTGGATTCATCACATCACGCACTCGGCAGAGCAATTTACGCCCTAAACTACCACCAGGGTGGAAGCGTGCAAAATCTTCAGCACGGAAGTCGCGAGCGTTGATTAAAGCAATCGCTAAAACATCGCCCAATGCCATGGTAACCAGTGTTGAAGTGGTCGGAGCAAGGTTATTTGGGCAAGCTTCACGCTCTACGTGGATGTTCAGCACCACATCGGCATATTTACCCAACGTTGAATGCGGGTTCCCCGTAATTGCAATGATCTTATTTCCGAAACTTTTCAGGCTTGGAATGAGTTTATTCACATCATCGGTTTCGCCACTATTAGAGATTAAAATCACCACATCAATCGGTTTGAGCATACCCAAATCACCGTGGAATGCTTCGGTCGGATGTAAGAAAAAGCTTGGTGTACCCGTGGAAGCAAAAGTTGCCACCATTTTTTTGCCCACTAAGCCCGATTTTCCAATTCCTGCCACGACAACACGCCCTTCGCAGTGGAGCATTAATTCAACTGCTTGGTTAAATTCATCTGATAATCGCTGCTTCAAGCGGTCAATTTCTTGGGTGTAAAGGTCAAGGGTTTCTTTGGCGGTTTGTAAGTAGTTCATAGGATCCTTAAAAAAGGCTATTGTATCAACCAATTATTTGTAAATCTCTGGCAGAATTCTACCGCTTATTGTGTCAGAAACCTACCCCCTCACTAAATAATCCCCCTCACACACCCATTTGTAAGTGGTGAGTGCTTCTAATCCCATTGGCCCGCGGGCGTGCAGTTTTTGTGTGCTCACCGCCACTTCTGCACCAAGACCAAACTGTGCACCATCGGTAAAACGCGTACTAGCGTTAATGTAAACTGCGGCTGCATCCACTTGGGCAACGAATTGGCGTGCCAGTTTATAATCACTAGTTAGAATACTCTCTGAATGTTGCGAGCCATATTCACGAATATGGGCAACAGCCGCATCCAAGCCATCAACCAACACCACACTTAAATCGAGCGAAAGCCATTCTTGGCGTAATTTATCTTGATCAAGCGGTTCAATTCCGTCTGCTTTTTGCAAAGCATCGCAGTGTAGTGTAACACCTACCTCTTTCATTTTCGCAACTAATTTTGGCAGAAATTCAGCAGCAATTGCACGATCCACTAATAAGGTTTCCAAGGTATTGCAAGTGCTTGGACGCTGCGTTTTCGCATTCACAATAACGTCTAACGCTTTCTCTTGATCGGCTGTTTTTTCTACAAATAGATGGCAAACGCCTATTCCACCCACAATCACAGGAATAGTCGAATTCTCTTTGCAGAACTGATGCAAACCCGCTCCGCCACGAGGAATAACCATATCGATGTAGCGATCAAGTTTGAGCAACTCAAGCAACAAGGCTCGGTCTGGATCGGTAATCGCTTGCACAGCTAATTTCGGTAAGCCTGCTTTTTCCAACGCATTTTGCACCACTTCGACCAACACGGCATTGGTAAATTTGGTCTCTTTGCCGCCACGTAAAATGACCGCATTGCCTGTTTTTAAGCAAAGTGAAGCAACATCAATGGTCACATTCGGGCGTGCTTCATAGATGGTTAAAATCACCCCCAAAGGCACGCGTTGGCGTTCAATTTTCAAACCGCTTGCTAACACACCACCATCAATTACTTGCCCGACAGGGTCAGGAAGGCTTGCCACATTGCGAACATCATCGGCAATCGCTTTTAAGCGGCTTTCGGAGAGCAACAAGCGGTCGATAATGGCAGCTGAAATGCCTTGTGTTTTTGCAAATTCGATATCTTTTTCGTTCGCTTGTAAAATTTCTGCCGCACGACTTTCAAGACTGTCAGCAATGGTAAGCAGTGCCTGATTTTTGGCAGTTTGACCGAATAGAGCAAGTGCCACACTTGCTTGTTTCGCTTGTTGAGCAATTTGTGAAACGTTGGTCATCATTTATCCTTTTTTTTGAAAACGTCATTAGCGGTCAAATTATGCTAAAATTTGGCAAAATGCAATAAGAGCCACGCAAAATATGATCGAACCATCTGAAAAACACCTCATCAATATTCTTCCTCCTCAGCTTGCCAACCAAATCGCGGCGGGTGAGGTGGTAGAACGCCCTGCCTCTGTCGTCAAAGAATTGGTTGAAAACAGCCTTGATGCAGGGGCAACGCAGATTGAGATTGAGATTGACAAGGGTGGTTCGCAGCTGATTAAAATCCGTGATAATGGTTGTGGCATTGCCAAACAAGATTTAGTGCTTGCCTTGGCTCGCCACGCCACCAGCAAAATCAGTTCACTGGAAGATTTAGAGGCAATTTTAAGCCTCGGTTTTCGTGGAGAAGCTTTGGCGAGTATCAGCTCAGTCTCGCGTCTACTTTTAACCTCTCGTCCTGAAGGGCAAGCTGAAGCGTGGCAGGCTTATGCTCAAGGGCGAGAAATGGCAGTCGACATTCAACCCGCTTCGCATCCTGTCGGCACAACCATTGAAGTGAATAACCTCTTTTTTAATACTCCTGCACGTCGTAAATTTTTACGCACCGACAAAACCGAATTCCAGCATATTGATGAAGTCGTGCGTCGCATTGCTCTTGCAAAACCGCACGTGAGTTTTACCCTTTCGCACAATGGCAAAATTGTTCGCCAATATCGCAAAGCTGTGGATAATTCGATTGAACAAAAGCAGAAACGTGTGGCAGCAATCTGTGGCGAACAGTTTATTCAGCACGCAAATTATTTGGACTGGCAGCACGGGGATTTACATCTACACGGTTGGATTGGCTCACCTGAACTGGCTCGTCCGCAAAACGATCTCTGTTATAGCTACGTAAACGGGCGGATGATGCGGGATAAAACCATTAACCACGCCATTCGCCAAGCCTACGGAGAGCATATCGCACAAGGCGATTACCCTGCGTTTGTACTGTTTTTGGATTTAGACCCAACCCACGTGGATGTCAATGTACATCCTGCTAAACACGAGGTACGTTTCCACCAAGGACGTTTGGTGCACGATTTTATCTTGCAAGGTGTGCTACAAGCATTGCAACCACAAGCAGATTTAATCACAGCGAGTTCAGTGTCTGTGGATAAAGTGCACGAAAGTTTCCCCGTATACGTACAAGACCGCAATCGTCAGGCAGCAGGTGCGAATATGTTTGTGCCTCCGCTTACAGACAATGAACTTCACCCGCAAGCGGTGCAATTTTCAGATAGTTCTACGCAACATCGTGCACATTCTCCGCAATATACGCCTCGCTCGAGCATTTCAAGCAAATCAGCACAGCGTTGGTATAACGAGTTAGTCAAAACGGAAAGCAATGCAGATTCGCAAACCAGAAGCGATTTTTTACCGCTTGCAGGGCCACAACCACATCAAGCTGCTGCAATTTTTGCAAAGCCTGAAGTACCTGAAAAACGAGCTACCGAACAAGCGGTAGAAAAAACAGAATATGTTGCAAAAACAGCAGTTTCAACACGTTCAAGCGTACTTGCGGTAGTGAAAAATCAGGCATTATTGCTCAAGGAAAACGATAATTTCTATTTAGTTTCACTCCATCAATTGTATCGCTTAAAATTTGTCGAACAGATCAAAAAAGCCGAACCGCAAACTTTGCTGATTCCACTAAGCTTAACGCTAGACGAAACACAGCAACAGTATTGGGAAAAAGTGAAAGATAGGCTGGAAAATCTTGGCTTTCAAATTAGCGAGAAACATTGGCAATCGCAAACTCGCTTGATGATTTCAGCCGTGCCAAAATGCTTACGAGAGCAAAATTTCCAACAGCTAATTTTCCAATTATTAAATGAACAAGCGATCGATTTAGTCGAATTTTTTGCAAAATCTTTGCCAATGCCAACCGCTTGGATGTTAAGTGATGGGATTAGTTTGTTAGCTGAAATAGAGCAGCACTCAGCCAAAACGTTAGAGATGTTGAAAATTGAGGTAGATTTTTCAACGTATTTATCAAGTTAATAGTATTATCCATAACAAAAAACCCGCATTCTGCGGGTTTTTTGTTATCTCAATAAAAGCATCCAATTACATTGTGACTTCAAATGGTTTGATAACAATATTGATGAAATAATGTATATTTCGGCTGATTTGATTTCAATGATGTAGGAGGCAGTTATGGTTAATGAGTATTATAATTTTG
>NZ_JAHAHT010000047.1 GCF_018373095.1 Haemophilus parahaemolyticus | reverse complement strand
AAGTCGCTTACCTTTATCCTCGTTGTGCCTACGCTTACAGTTCAAAGACCTGCTATACCAACCTCCCCTCGGCTGTATTCGCCTTAACAGGCTTTTTAGGTTATACCTTAGGCCCAATTCTTAACCGCTATGTTGGTGCAGGCTTAGGCGATGCAGTTGTATTAGCATTAGGTGCTACAGCATTAGTGTTTTTTGCTTGTTCAGCTTATGTATTAACCACCAAAAAAGATATGTCATTCTTAAACGGGATGATGATGGCACTTTTCGTGGTCGTTTTAGTGGGCGTTATCGCAAATATTTTCTTAGCAATGCCAGCATTAAGCCTTGCATTAAGCGGTTTATTTGTGATTTTCTCAAGCGGTGCGATTTTGCTGACAACCAGCAATATCATTCAAGGTGGCGAAACCAACTATATTCGTGCAACCGTTGATCTTTACGTTTCACTCTACAATCTTTTTGTGAGTTTCTTGCAAATTTTTGGCGTGTTAGGAAACGATGACTAATGGCACAAATTGAGCTGAATGGCACATGTTATCAAGTAGATAACGATGGTTATTTGTTAAACCTTGATGATTGGTCAGAAACATTTGCAACATTGATGGCTGAGCGTGATGGCATTACGCTCACGCCTGAGCATTGGAAAATTATTCAGCTAGTGCGAGAGTTTTATCAAGAATATAAAACCTCGCCTGCAATTAGAATGCTAGTTAAAGTAATGTCGCAAAAATTTGGCGAAGAGAAAGGAAGCAGTCGTTATTTACAACGTTTATTTCCCGACGGGCCTGCTAAGCAAGCAACAAAGTTTGCGGGCTTGCCAAAACCAGCTAAATGTTTATGATCTATTGAAAAAGACATATAAAAAACATACGCTTAAAGTCTAGTCAATGAGTCTTTAAGCGCATTTATCTAACTATTTTATCCTATATGCCTATATATTAATACGTTAAGCAGTCAATTTTTTCAATCTTTCTGCATAAGCATTCCAATCGTTAATTGGGCGTGTTGCAACACCGCTTTCCATTGCAGCTTTTGCAACTGCTGATGATACCTGCACAATTAAACGCGGATCAAATGGCGTTGGGATTAAATAATCCGCACCGAATGATAAATGGCCGTAGTTTGAAATCACTTCAAGTGGTACAGGCTCTTTCGCTAAGTCTGCGATGGCGTGAGCAGCTGCCATTTTCATTTCTTCGTTGATTGCGGTTGCTCCAACATCTAACGCACCACGGAATAAGAATGGGAAGCAAAGCACGTTGTTTACTTGGTTTGGATAGTCTGAACGACCAGTACATACAACCGCATCTGGACGTACTGCTTTCGCATCGTGCGGAGTTGTTTCTGGCACTGGATTTGCAAGTGCCAGAATTAACGGAGTATCTGCCATCGTTTTGATCATCTCTTGGCTTAATGCCCCTGCTTTTGAGCAACCTAAGAACACATCTGCACCTTTAATTGCATCTGCAAGGGTACGCCAGCCATTATCTTCGATAGCATAGAACTGTTTAGTCTCATCCATTTTATCGCCACGACCTTGGAAGATCACCCCTTTCGAGTCACACATTGTGATGTTCTCTTTCTTGAAGCCTAATGAGCGAAGCAAGTTAGTACACGCAATGGCTGATGCACCCGCACCATTTACTACTAAACGCACTTCATCAATTTTTTTGCCCACTACTTGTAAGCCATTTAATGCAGCAGCCCCCACGATAATTGCCGTGCCGTGTTGATCATCGTGGAAAACAGGGATGCCCATACGTTCACGTAATGTTTTTTCGATGTAGAAACACTCTGGTGCTTTAATATCCTCAAGGTTAATCCCACCAAAGGTCGGCTCAAGAGAAGCGATAATATCAACTAATTTTTCAGGATTGGTTTCGTTGATTTCGATATCGAAAACATCAATGCCTGCAAATTTTTTGAAAAGTACGCCTTTACCTTCCATAACAGGTTTTGATGCCAATGCCCCAATGTTGCCCAATCCTAATACCGCTGTACCATTTGATATAACAGCCACTAAGTTACCCCGAGCAGTATAACGGCTTGCTGTGGCAGGATCTTTTTCAATTTCTAAGCAAGGCTCTGCCACGCCAGGTGAGTATGCAAGGGCTAAGTCGTGCTGAGTTGCAAGGTTTTTAGTTGGGGTCACAGAGATTTTACCAGGGATTGGAAATTCGTGAAAATCAAGGGCTTCTTGTTTTAAATCACTCATATTATGTCCTTATTTTATTGTGTTAGGGGATGAATGTAGAGGTTTTTATCGAATTAAGAAAGATAAGTTGAATATAATATATAAGATAACAAAAAGCGGTGAGGTTTTGCAAAATTTTTACAAAATCCTACCGCTAGTTGATTAAGAAATAATTAGTTTACTGAAGGTAAGATGCCTGCACCGAAGAGGTATTCCCACCAAGCTAAACCTAAAGTTGCGTGAATGATTAAGCTACCGAATGCAACTACAGCCCCTGCAATCCACCAAGATTTGATGTCGTTATAACCTGCACCGAATGTGATTGGGCCTGGACCACCGCCGTAATGTGTTACAGAACCACCGTAAGCGTTAGAAAATAATAAGCCTAATGCTAATAACTCAACTGGTGCACCCGCTACTTTACCAACGGTTGCAAATACTGGCACCATTGCTGCTACATAAGCACCGCCTGATGCGAACAAGTAACGCACAGACACACTTAAAATTAAGATAACGATTAACGCTAATCCACCTTGACCTTCAAATTGGAGGTAATTTTCAAGGCTTGATGCTAACCATTTGAAGAAACCTGCTTTATCTAAGATGCTTGACATACCGATGATACCACCGTACCAAATTAAGGTATCCCAACCTGCTTTGTTTTTACGCACATCATCCCAAGATACGATGCTTAATACAATGCAAAGCACCATGGTGATTAACGCAACTGTTGTTGCATTTACGTGTAAGAAATCAGCGAAAATCCAACCAAATAGTGCTAGCACGAATAATACAGCTAATGATTTTTCGCGGAAAGACATTGGACCTAATTCTTCCAAGCCTTTTTTCGCAATTGCCTTGTTATCTACTTGTTTTAGCTCTGGTTTTGCAATGATATAGCAGATAAATGGAATAATGAATAAACATAATAAACCTGGTACAGAAGCGGCTAAGAACCACTCTACCCAGTTTAATTTGATGCCTAAAATTGGCGACATTAGCTCTAATGCCAATGCATTCGGTGCCATTGCAGTTAAGAAAATGTATGAAGTGGTTTTTACCGACATATACACGTTCATCATTAAATAGCGACCTGCTAATTTGGGTGATTTTTCGGGATCTGAACCTAATGCTACTGCCACACTGTTCATAATTGGGAAAACAATACCGCCTGCACGCGCTGTATTTGATGGTGTTGCAGGAGATAATAATAAATCCAAGAACATACTCACATAACCGATACGCAATGTGGTACTGCCTAACCAACTGATTAGATGATATGCGATACGTTTACCCAAGCCAGTAATCACAAATGCAGAACTTAGCGTAAACGCGGTGAAGATTAACCACGTTGTACCAGATTGATAACCTGAAAGTGTTTGACTCACTTTCACAAGCTCTTTTGCCCCTTCGGTATTACCAATGGTTGCGGCAGATGCGGCAACTGCTGCCAATAATAAGACTGGCTCGCCGAATGGTTTGATCACCAAACCGACGATAGTTGCGATATAGATACCTAATAAACGCCACGCAATCAGAGACAGCCCCTCTGGTGCAGGCAATAAGAAGAAAATCACAGGGATGGCAACCAACACTGCGGTTTTCTGAGCTTTAGATAAAGCCATAGTTCACCTCTAAAAGATTAAAGTTTAAGATAATATTTAAGGAAAATCAGTAATGCCAACAGATCTGCACTGCCACCTGAGCTGAGGTTACGAGCAATACACGCCTGATCAAGTTGGCTCAAATTGTTTTTTAGTTCGCTTTCATTCAGCAATACGCTTGGACTATCCAGCAATTTTTTTGCCTCTTGCTGTACAAATTTCAGTCCCTCCATGCCGCCACGATGTATTACATTGGTATCGGGGTTCGCCGCCATCAGATAAACCAACGCTATCAACCATTGATGCTCAGTTGAGTTAACCTTCTTGTTTGACAGAAAATCAAGCGTTTGACGAACCAACGCAAAACCACTTTCTGCCTCGCCTCTTGCTCCCGTTAAACCATACTGCTGAAAGAGCTGAATGCCTGCGGTAAGCGGTTGATTTTTCGGGAAATATTGCAATTCAGCACAAAGCCCTTGGGTAAATTCTGCTACCATTTCGCAAATCTGGTCGATGTTTATTGCCACAGGATGCTGCTGATATAATCGACCTATTGCCGTACAAACCAAGCCAAAAGCAAAAATTGCCCCTTTATGGGTGTTTACCTGTTCTGTTGCTTGCAACATTGCCTGTTCTGCTTGCAAACCAAGCGGTCGAATTTGGCGGAGAATTTGCGAACTTGGTTCTTCAGCGGTTTTCATTCCTTCTAATACAAAATGCGAGAAAAATGGCTTTAACGCCAACGCACTTTGTTCGAAGGTATGCAAATTCATATCCTTATGCGAACCATTATTTATACTGTCTACTAAACCTGGCTTAGGCGAAAGTCTAGCTTCACTCAGCAAAGCAGCGTAAGTCAATTCTGCAATTTGATCAGCAAAATCAACCGCTTGCACACTCTTTTGCATCTCTGCAAAAATTTCATCCAAATGATGTTTACGAGAACGAGCACAATTTTTTGCATTCTCATGACAGACCAAACAAGGACGTGGCGGGAAATTAAAATCAGCACGACTTAATAAATTGCCGTTACGGTCAATCACATCAATATCCCACAATCGAGCTAGTGGCGAACTATCTTCCAGCTGCATTGTTTCTTGCTTGAGTAAATTTGCCTCAATAGGCAGTACAAATAACGCTTCGTGCCCTGTTTCCAACGGGCGAATAAATTGGGCGGAGGGTTGCACGCCCAATTTGTCAAATAAAGCGGTCAAATTTTCTAGTGCTTTTGCAAAAACAAAATCTAGCAAAGCATTTTTCTTTATTCCCCCAACCGCAAGCAAAGTGAGCGAAAGTACCGTTTCACCATATTGCTCAAGGCATTGTTGTTGAAGATTAGCACGATTTTCTCGGGCTTCTAAAAGCTGCTCAAGTGAAATTTCTTGCCCTTCAAGGGAAAATTTTTTGAAAAGATGTTGCAAATTTTGACCGCTTACTCTTAATTTCTAAAGAAAGCCCCCCTCTTTAGAAAAGAGGGGAGGGGGAGATTTGACACAAGTAATTAACGAAGAAAATAGTTAATTAAAAGCTATTAAGACTTGACTCATCACCATATCAATGTAATCAATTCTACCAAATCTCCCCTAACCCCTCTTTGCTAAAGAGGGGGATGAATTAGGTTACTCTTTTACTTGATATACCGTATCAATCACTGAACCATCACGATAACGCACTACCGCAACTGGTTTGTCAGTAAATTCTATTTCTTTTGGTTTACCTGTGATGCTGTAAGCACGTTCACAAAGTTGCTCAATCGTGAATAACGGAATGCCCGCATTGGTTAATGCTTCGATTAAATCTGGACGTTTCGGGTTCACAGCAACACCGTGATCGGTCACAAGAATATCAATGTTTTCACCTGGCGTTACGCAAGTAATCACATTTTCCACTACCGTTGGGATACGACCACGAACGAGTGGTGCAACAATAATTGCCACTTGAGCAGAAGAGGCAGTATCACAGTGACCACCTGAAGCACCACGGATCACACCATCAGAACCTGTTAACACGTTCACGTTAAACTTGGTGTCAATTTCAAGTGCTGAAAGAATCACCACATCTAAACGCTCAACAGAAGCCCCTTTTGAGCTGAAATTTGCGTATTGATTTGCGGAAACTTCAATATGATTTGGATTACGTGCAAGAGATTCAGCAGCAACTGCATCAAAACTTTGCACATCGATCAATTTTTTGATTAAGCCTTTTTCGTGTAACGCTACCATACTTGAGGTAATGCCACCTAAAGCGAAATCAGCCGTAATGCCATCACGTACCATTTTGTCTTCTAAGAAACGGGTTACTGCAAGTGCAGCACCGCCAGAACCTGTTTGAAGTGAGAAACCCTCTTTGAAGTAGCCAGAGCCGAAGATCACTTCCGCACATTTACGTGCGATCAATAATTCACGCGGATTGGTTGTCATACGAGTTGCACCGCCACCGATTTTTTTCGGATCACCTACCGCATCAACTTGCACGATTAAGTCCACTTGATCTTGAGCAATACTAATTGGGTGGTGTGGATATTCCGTAAACTCTTCA
The DNA here is from genome assembly GCF_018373095.1 of Haemophilus parahaemolyticus. Classification (GTDB taxonomy): domain Bacteria; phylum Pseudomonadota; class Gammaproteobacteria; order Enterobacterales; family Pasteurellaceae; genus Haemophilus_A; species Haemophilus_A parahaemolyticus_A. Next base: position 6,220 of record NZ_JAHAHT010000047.1, on the reverse strand, counting down.
GTTAATAACACCACTTTATCGGCATATTCCGCATCTACACGAGCGTAACCTAATGAGCCACATTTGCTTTTGCCTGTAAAGCCATTTGCATTACCGAATTTATCACAGCAAGGCACACCTAAAAAGGCAACGTCGATTTTCAACTCCCCTGATTTTACTAAGTGAACACGACCACCGTGAGAATGGATGTTTACGGGCTCAGCCAAAATACCTTTTGAGATTTCATCCGCTAATTGACCGCGTAAACCTGATGAGTAAATTTTGGTGACTACACCATTTTTGATGTGTTTAACAATTGGGTAATGGCTGTCGATTAACGAGCTTGAAGCTAAGGTTAAGTTTTTGAAGCCCATTTCCGCAATTTTGTTCATCACCATATTTACTACGAAATCACCGCCACGGAAAGCGTGGTGGAATGAAACGGTCATTCCATCTTTTAAGCCTGAACGGCGAATAGCGTCTTCAAGACTATTGCAAATTTTGCGGTCTTTTGCTGTACGTGCAAGAGATTCTGCTTTTGGCACCGCTTGATAAACTGGGCGACCTGCGTTGAATTTTTCGATACGTTGTTCACGAGTTGTCATTTTTTATTCCCCTTACTCTTCACGGATACCAGATTTTGCACGTTCAAGAACGAGTTTCGCACGATCAATAATTGGTGCATCAATCATTTTACCGTTTAATGAAACTACACCTAAACCGTTACGTTCAGCTTCTTCTGCTGCGTCAATAATGCGTCTTGCTTGATCCACATCTTTTTGTGTTGGTGCGAATAAGTTGTGAAGTAACTCAATTTGGCGAGGGTTAATTAACGATTTACCATCAAAGCCTAATTGCTTGATTAACGCTGCTTCTGCTAAGAAACCTTCTTCGTTGTTTGCATTTGAGTAAACCGTATCGAATGCTTGAATGCCTGCAGCACGAGCAGCTTGGAGAATTGAGCAACGAGCGAATAATAACTCAATACCTTCTGGAGAACGCTCAGTTTTTAAGTTACGCACATAGTCTTCTGCCCCTAATGCAATACCGATTAAACGTTTAGAAGCCGTCGCAATTTTGTTTGCTTGGGTAATGCCTAATGGCGATTCAATTGCCGCCAGCATTTTGGTTGAGCCCACTTCACGACCGCACGCTTTTTCGATTTCAGTGATTTCGTGATCCATATCAATTACATCTTGTGCGGTTTCCGTTTTTGGCATACGCACCACATCAACGCCTGCACGCACAACGGCATTTAAGTCAGCTAAACCAAATTCAGAATCTAACGGGTTTACACGCACAACGGTTTCAATCTCTTGATAAAGTGGGTGCTGTAAGGCGTGAGCGACTAAAATACGTGCGGAGTCTTTCTCTTTTAACGCCACCGCATCTTCAAGATCGAACATAATAGCGTCAGGTTTATAAATGAAAGTGTTGCTGATCATCGCAGCATTTGAACCTGGCACAAACAACATACTTCTTCTTAATTTAATTGGTTGGCTCATAACACTTTCTCCCAGTTAATTTGCTCATCGGTTGCACGTAATAATGCGGCTTTTAATCTTGCACGAAGCACGCAATCTAATGCACCTTTATCTTCCACGATCACTTGGGCGTTTGAGACTTCAAACTGTTTTAACACATCGTGAATGGTGGCAAGAATATCATCTCCAAATTGTTTACCTACTGAACTGTTAAGTTCAATTTCAAGCGTATTAGCCGGTGCAATTCGCACTTGTGCATCGCTAGATTCTAATGTACCAGCTACGGCAGCTTTGGTTATCTGCATAATGCGTTCCTTATTTCAAATTAACAAAAGTGGTTTATTTCAGTGAAAAAATAATTCCTGAGCATTCTACTGATTTTTTATCAAAAATCTAATAATAAAGGGGTACTCTTGATGTATATCAAAAAAAATATTTTGTATGAATAGATTTCATATTAAATCCTAAAAATATGAGCTTGCTTTAATAAATTAATCCATTTAAAGTGAAATTAATTTCGATTTTACAGCATAACAGAGGTAGCTATGAGCTTTGCAACAGATATCGATCACTTAAACCAAAACATCGCAGATTTAAACGGAAAAATTAACGTCTCTTTTGAATTTTTTCCACCTAAAAATGAAAAAATGGAAAATTTACTGTGGGATTCTATTTCTCGTCTTGCACCACTTAAACCGAAATTCGTCTCCGTCACTTATGGAGCAAACTCGGGCGAACGTGATCGTACACATAGCATCGTAAAAAGTATTCAACAAGAAACAGGTCTCATTGCTGCACCGCATTTAACGGGGATTGACGCAACGCCTGACGAGTTACGCCAGATTGCTAAAGATTATTGGGATAATGGTATCCGTAATATCGTAGCTTTACGCGGCGATGAACCCAAAGGCTATGCAAAAAAACCTTTTTATGCGTCTGATTTAGTAGCATTATTAAAAGAAGTGGCAGACTTTGATATTTCTGTTGCCGCTTATCCAGAAGTTCACCCTGAAGCAAAATCGGCACAAGCAGATTTAATTAACTTAAAGCGGAAAGTAGATGCAGGTGCGAACCGTGCAATCAGCCAGTTCTTCTTTGATATCGACAGCTACCTCCGCTTCCGCGACCGCTGTGTGAATGTTGGGATTGATGTTGAAATCGTGCCTGGTATTTTACCTGTGACTAATTTCAAACAGCTTCAGAAAATGGCAAAAATCACTAACGTGAAAATCCCAAGTTGGATGCACAGAATGTACGATGGTTTAGATGATGACCCAACCACCCGCAACCTTGTTGCTGCAAGCATCGCAATGGATATGGTTCGTGTATTATCAAAAGAAGGCGTAAAAGATTTCCACTTCTACACTCTAAACCGCTCAGAATTAACCTATGCAATTTGCCATACTTTAGGGGTGAGACCTTAATTTTCTATCACTATTAAAAAATATAAAGCCATTAAAACATAGGAAATACTGAACATTTCGCATCGTTTTGATGGCTTAACTAACTAAAATTCACTCAAAAGTTAAAGATCCCAATTAAAGAACTGAAAAAGCGTTTTCCATTGTTCATCAAGCGGTGCTTTTATCGTAATTTTTTGCGAAGTTTTTGGGTGAATAAAATGCAAAAAATGAGAATGTAACATCAGTCGGTTTACGCCAGAATGTTCACTTAAAGCACGGTTTTGATGCAAATCGCCATATTTAGTATCCCCCATAATCGGGTGAAAAAGATGCTTCAAGTGGCGTCTTAGCTGATGTTTTCGCCCTGTTTGCGGGAAAAGTTCGACCAATGAATAACGTGCGGTTTGATGTTTACCCACAGGATATGGCATTTCCACCGTTGCTAAACCTTGATAGTCGGTTATCGCTTCTTGTGCTTCCTTTTCTTGAGAAAATTTATCCGCCACTTTATCTAAAATCACTTTGAGCGGATAGTCTACTCTCGCTTGTCCTTGCAAATAACCTCGAACCACCGCCAAATAACCTTTTTCCATTTGATGATTTTCGAATAATTCACACATCGTTTTCGCCATTTTGCTATTCAAAGCAAATAGCAATACGCCTGAAGTAGGACGATCTAAACGGTGCAGAGGGAAAACATGCTGACCAATTTGATCCCGTAAGGTTTGCATTGCAAATACCGTTTCTGCTTTGTCTAACCAACTGCGATGCACTAACATTCCTGCAGGCTTGTTAATCGCAATCAGCTCCTCATCGTGATATAAAATCTCTAATTCCATATCAATCTTTTAACAACAATTCAATTTGCAAGACGGGTGAGTGGATTGCCTTTAAATAGCCTTCTTCTTTTAAGGCTTCTTCTAAATAAGGTGTAATGGAAAAATTGCGTGGTAAATCCGCATCGCTATCTAACAAGGCGTGCATACGCGGGATAAAAATCCATTGTAGCCATTGAGTTGGTGTGAGCGTTTCAATACAGAAAGGCTGTGGATTTGCTAAAGCTTCCGCAGAAGGCGGAGTAGCTTCCCAAACTTCGTGGGTTCGCATTGCGATTTGTAAATCGGTTAAATGTTGTCTAATTTTGGTTTTCATCATCAAAAATCTATTGCATTAAATAATAGTATTTTAGTCTATTTTCTTCCTATTTTAGACAGCTTAGAGTAAACTTTTTGTAAAAATCCAATTAAGACGAGCAACAGAAGGTAAATATGCAAACCAACCAACCGACTATTCTTCAAAAAATTGTGCAAGATAAAGCAATTTGGGTAGAAAATAAACAAAAAGAATTACCCCTTGAGCAAATTCTTCCACATATCAAACCAAGCGATCGCCATTTTTATGCTGAATTAGCAAAAGGTTCACACAATCAGCCCGCTTATATTTTGGAATGCAAAAAAGCTTCACCGTCTAAAGGATTAATCCGTGCCGAGTTCGATTTAGATGCGATCGCGAATGTCTATAAACACTACGCCTCTGCCATTTCAGTACTTACCGATGAACAATATTTCCAAGGTGATTTTCGTTACATCAACCAAGTTAAACAGCAAACTACACAGCCGATTTTATGCAAAGATTTTATGATCTCGACATATCAAGTTTACCTTGCTCGCTATTTTAATGCAGATGCGATTTTATTGATGCTCTCTGTGGTTGATGATGCTACTTACACTGAGCTTGCCAATCTTGCTCATTCATTGGGAATGGGCGTGCTGACGGAAACCAGCACAGAAGAAGAGTTCGAACGAGCCTTAACACTAGGGGCAAAAATCATTGGCGTGAACAACCGTGATTTACACACACTCACCATTGATATGAACCGCATTGTGCGTTTGGTGGAAAAATACCGCGACCGCATTCCTGCTGACGTTCGTTTAATCTCTGAATCGGGCGTGTACAACCACCGCCAAGTGCAACAAATCCAGCCTTATGTGCATGCTTTTTTAATCGGTAGCAGCTTGATGGGTAGTGCAGATCTAAACAATGCAGTGCGCGCGATTATTTTCGGCGAAAACAAAGTGTGCGGTTTAACCCGTCCGCAAGATGTCAAAGCTGTGTATGAATTGGGAGGGCTTTATGGTGGCTTAATTTTTGCTGAAGGCTCACCTCGCCAGCTTTCTCTTCGTCAAGCTCAAGAATTGGTTGTAAATGCACCGCTTTGCTATGTGGGAGTATTCCAAAATCAAGCGGTCGATTTTGTCGAAAAAATAGCAAAACAATTAGAACTCTTTGCAGTGCAACTGCACGGAAATGAAGATGAAGATTACATCAACGAACTGCATCAGCGTCTGGCAGGCACAACCCAAATTTGGAAAGCCGTTTCTATTGATTTGAATGCCGACAATGTGGTCATTGATGATAACTCGCAAATCGACCGTTTTGTACTCGACAGCAAATCAGGCAATCAACAAGGCGGCACTGGCAAGGTTTTTGATTGGTCGCTCATTCCTGAAAATATTAAAGGAAAATCGTTACTCGCTGGCGGTATTAATCCAGAAAATATTGAGCAGGCACTTCAACAAGGCTGTTTGGGGGTAGATTTAAATTCAGGCGTGGAAGGCAGTAAAGGCGTAAAAGATTTTACGAAATTGACCGCTTGTTTTGAGCTATTAAACACCATTCGATAAAAACAAAATTATATTATGTAGCAGCACAAAACTGAAATTACGGTTTTCAAACAGGCTCAACAGCCATTTTGTGCATTCGCTACATAATTTCGTAAAAATGCACTACATTATTTACTCTTCAATCGAATACGGCAACTCACAAATCTGCAATGCAATGCCATTCACACGGAAATTTGCTTCTCGCTCTACATCTTTGTTCATTACTACTTGCAGCCACAATTTATCTTGATAATGCACAGCAGAAAGAATTGTTCCTGTTGCACGCCAGTTTTCACCGAATTGCATTTCAATGCTAGAAGCAATTTCTGGTAAAGTAATTTCGCCTGCAACTTGACCAACCAACGTAAACATCGCACGTTTATTTGCACCGCGATATTTTGCTCGTGCTACGGTTTCTTGCCCAATGTAGCAACCTTTGGTAAAGGAAATTGCATTTTCGACCGCTTGTAAATTTGCTGCTTGAGGGATAAGTTCAAACTGGTTTGCTTTAAGCAAAATCGGCAAACCGTCTTGAATATCTATTAAATCCCAAAGTTTAGCCGAACCATTTATTTCTAAATTTTCACCCCATACAATTGCACGCTTTTGCCCTTGTGGGAACACTAAAGCGGTCGAATTTTCGTGAAGTTTTGCCAAGATCTCACCGCTTGTTACACCATAGAGTTTGGTA
>NZ_JAHAHT010000046.1 GCF_018373095.1 Haemophilus parahaemolyticus | reverse complement strand
TTTTTCGTTGTCTTTTTCAATAGCATCAAAGGCATCGTCAATCAGTTTGGCGACGCCAGAAAATTTCCCACGCTCCTTTCCTATATTCCAAGGCAATTCTGCCCCAGTGTTGAGAATAGAGACTTCTTGTAAGGCTTGCCAACGGGCTGAAGCTGGCACCCAAAATACGTTATCCGCGGTGTAATAATCACGGTTTTCTAGTTCTGCAGTTAAGGCTTCTTGATACTCTTCTTCAGTATCAAAAAAAGTGCGGTCAAGATAGAGGGGGTTTTCCGCATCGGAGAGTTCTGCCTGAATTTTTTCCTGTTGATGGGTAAAATTATCAGAAATGTATTTTAAAAAGATAAGACCAAGAACGATATGTTTATAATTGGCGGAATCAAGTTGTTGACGGAGTTTATCAGCAGATGACCAGAGTTTTTCGTCTAATTCATTTAAAAATGACTGAGCGAGGATCTGGTCACCAGATTTGTCGTTTGTCGTTTGTCGTTTGTCGTTTGTCGTTTGTCGTTTGTCGTTTGTCGTTTGTCGTTTGTCGTTATACTACAAATTCCTAAAAAAGATGAATAAAAACAATGATTTATGGTTTAATTGATTAAAGTTACAGCATTTTTGTGAGGCTGAGTTTTGTTTTCTCTGCACAAAACAGTGGCTATTATATATGAGAAAATCTTTTTTCTTGGTTGTTTGTAGGGGAATTTATCCCCCTAGAGTTACAAATCCAATTCTCTCACAATAATCTGCTTCAGCTCTTTTTTCATTTCATCCGTAAGTGCTTGATTTTCCTGCGTACTTACTACAAAAAAATCCTCCACGCGTTCACCGATGGTAGTAATTTTCGCGTTAATCAGAACTAAATTGAGTTGATTGAAAATTTGGCTCACTTGTGCTAATAAGCCTTCTCGATCTAGCGTAAACAGCTCAAAAGCGGTCTGATTTTGGTTAGAGTTTGCTAAAAAACGGACTTTCGTTTTGCGTTTAAAGGTTTGATGTTTTATTGGTTTTTTCACCACGGCAAAAGGTTTGGTCTGCGGTTCAGTAAGCTCTTTCTGCAAGGCTTGTTGAATTTGCTCGCAACGGATTCCATCCAAAGCCTGTCCATTCTGCTCAGTAACGATAAAACTGTCGAAAACAAGATCATTCTGGCTAGTGATAATTTGAGCGTCGTGAATGCTAATTTTTTTCTTGCTCAACGTATTCGCAATGCGAGCAAAAAGTTGCTTTTGATCTTCGCAATGGATAAAGATCTCCGTTGCTCCACGAGCGTATTCGTTGGAAACTAATACCAATGGCAGTTGATTTTGCTTGAGTAATGCCAAGGCGTGCCACACGAGTTGAGTGGGTTTATTACGTAAAAAATAACTTTCTGCCCCATTCGCCCAATAGATTGCCAAACGCTTGTGCTGAGAAGGCGTCAGTGCCAATTTCATAATTTCTAAGGCTTCAGCTTGATTGTTTTCTGCCTCTTTTTTGTAGTCCAATTGCTCAGCAAGTTGCTGAGTGGTGAACTCGAAAAGTTGTGAAAGCAGCGTGCGTTTCCAGTCGTTCCAAAGGGTTTCATTAGTGGCACAAATGTCCGCTACCGTGAGGCAAACCAAATCGCTTAAAGCGGTCTGATTTTCCACAATTTCTGCAAAAGTCTGCACCACATTAGGATCGTGAATATCACGGCGTTGAGCGGTGATCGACATCGTCAAATGCTCTTTTACCAACCACGCCATTTGCTTAGATTGGCTCTCATCGAATCCGTGTAGGCGAGCAAAATCGTACATATCCACCGCTCCATTCTCTGCGTGATCGCCTTCACGGCCTTTCGCAATATCGTGCAACAATGCAGCCAAATAAACCAACGGCTTATGCGTACAAGCGGCGAAAATTTGATGACAAAGTGGATGAATAGCTTTGGTCTGTTCATCAAGAAAACTTTCGAGCTTTAACATTACTCGAACGGTGTGTTCATCGACCGTATAAATGTGGAACATATCAAACTGCATCAACCCTGTAATACCTTGCCACGCGGGGAAATAAGCCGAAAGCACACCTAATTGATGCATCGGCACAATCGCATTTTTAACCATTTGTGGCTGCTGAATAATTTGGATAAAACGGCTTCGTGCTTCTGGTAATTCGCACAATGGCTGCTGGCGTTTTTGAAGAGCGATACGAAGATAACGTAACGTCATCGGATCAACCTGCCATTCAGGGTGTTGCGTTAAATGATAGAAAAGATCCAGAATCGTTTCGGGCTGTTTTGCAAAAATACGATGATTTTCCACCGCTATTTGCTGATTTTGTAGATAGAAATGTTCATCAAGCGGTTGTTTTTCTGCACTATTTTGTAAGCCTAAAACACGCTGTTTCACGCTATTTAGCAAAAGCTGGCTAAGCTGCGAAATCGATTGCGTTGCTTGGAAAAAGGTTCGCATCATTGCTTCAACGGGCTGGTTGCCTTCACCATGATAGCCAAGCAATTCGCTAAGTTGTAATTGGCGATCAAAGCGTAAACGGTTATCGTAGCGTTTGAGCTGCGTATGCAACGCAAATCGCATTCGGAAAAGTACGTTCTCCGCTTGTTTAAGTTCTTGATATTCTTCAGGAAAAAGCAAGCCTTTGTTAAAGAGTGCATCAAAACTACGTGCACCATAATGACGTAGCATAATCCAAAGCACTAAATGCAGATCGCGAAGTCCACCTGGACTATGCTTAAGATCGGGTTCAAGGTTGTAGCTCGTATTGTGATAACGGGCGTAACGCTCTTCTTTTTCTGCCATTTTGGCTTGGAAAAAGTCGGGCGTTGCCCAGAAATCATCTTGAAAAAGAGCTTCAACAAGACGATGCCAAAGCTCAGTATTACCGTATAAAAAACGTCCTTCATACATATTGGTTGCAACCGAAAGCTCTTGCTTACCGATGTCTAAACACTCTTGCAAAGTGCGAATGCTCGCCCCTACTTGTAATTTAGCATCCCACAGCAGGTTGAAAAGCTCATTTAATTTGGCGTGAGTTTGCTCGTCTAATGGATTTTCGGTAAGAACGAGAATATCCAAATCGGAGAGAGGGAACATTTCACGGCGACCATACCCACCAACAGCAATTAAGCTAAGATCTTGCCGTTCAGTAAAACCGAAATCTTGCCAAAGGTGAAGTAACATTTGATCATAAAAATCGCTGCGTTGATGCAGTAGAGCCATGATATCGGCTGATGCAAACAGGGCGTTTTGCTCAATATTAAATTGAGAGAGATGCTCTTTCAGATTCATCTTTAGACCTCAAGCGGTAATTGCCAGTTGATCTCTGCCATTCCGTGAGCTTTCAAATATTCATTTGCTTTAGAAAAATGATGGCAACCGAAAAAGCCGCGATGAGCAGCAAGAGGTGATGGGTGCGGAGCAGTTAAAACACAATGTTTATTGCGGTCAATGAACGCTCCTTTTTTCTGTGCATGGCTTCCCCAAAGTAAGAAAACAATATTTTCACGATGTACATTGAGTTGTGCGATCACTTTGTCCGTAAAGGTTTCCCATCCCCAATTGGCGTGAGAATTAGCTTTACCTTCCTCTACGGTAAGCACAGTATTGAGTAGCAGCACGCCTTGTTTCGTCCAATCGACCAAATAGCCGTGTCTTGGAACAACGAAACCTTCAATATCTGTTGCTAACTCTTTATAAATGTTGATAAGCGATGGAGGCGGAGCGACGGGTGGTTTGACCGAAAAAGATAAGCCGTGGGCTTGATTTGGGCGGTGGTAGGGATCTTGCCCTAAAATCACGACTTTCACTTGGTTAAATTCAGTCAGAGAAAAAGCACTAAAAACTTCATTTTGTGGCGGGTAGATGGTGATACCTGCGTGTCGAGCTTGGTGTACTTGTTGCAAAATTTGTTGAAAATAAGGTTTCTCTTTTTCTTCGCCAATGGCCTCTTTCCACGTTTTCATAATAACCTCTTGTGCGTAACTAATGCATATAAACACATAAACTGTATTATTTTTACTCAATTAAAGCTACTTTTGTAAAAAATGTTCAAATTTTTATCGCTTTCTATCTCGATAGGGGTATAATGCCCCCATTCAAAAAAAGTTGAATCTTTCAAATTTTTTTATAGTTTATTTTCAATTTCTTATACTAGGAGTCTTAAAATGATTAAAGGTGTTCAAATTACTGAATCAACAAACAGCAACTTATTAAACTCTTTCTGGTTATTAGATGACGAGAAAAACGAAGCTCGTTGTATCGCTGCTAAAGGCGACGCTTACAAAGAAGACCAAGTTGTTGCAATCAGCGAATTAGGTCAAATCGCATACCGCGAAGTGCCTGTAAACGTCGCTCCAACTATCAAAGTTGAAGGTGGTCAACACTTAAACGTAAACGTTTTACGTCGTGAAACTTTAGAAGATGCAGTTAAACACCCAGAAAAATACCCACAATTAACTATCCGTGTTTCTGGTTATGCAGTTCGTTTCAACTCATTAACTCCAGAACAACAACGCGATGTAATTACTCGTACTTTCACTGAAAGCCTATAATTACGAGCTAGATTGTTAAATTAAAAGAAAGCTAACTGGAATATTCTAGTTAGCTTTTTTATACCTCCCTCTTTAGAAAAGCGGAAGAAGGAGATTTATGGTTACGCTTTATGCGGATTTCTCGTATTGGTATCAGTTAAATTACGCATCAACAACGCAAAATCTAAATCAATATCCGCAGGCACATCTAAGAAAACAAAGTGTCCATCACCAAGCCCTGCTTCCACACTTTCATTTTTACGGTTTAACAAGCGGTCGATTTTAAACACAATATTGCCTTTTGGCGTCATCATCTCAACAGAATCACCGACTAGGAATTTATTTTTTACCGCCACTTCCGCCATACCTTCTGCATTGCGTTTGCCCGTAAATTCTCCTACGAATTGTTGGCGTTTAGAAATAGAATAACCATATTCATAATTTTGATATTCATCATGCGTATGACGACGCAAGAAACCTTCGGTGTAACCTCGATGAGCTAGGCTTTCAAGCGTATCTAACAAGCTTTTATCAAATGGTTTCCCCTCTGCAGCATCATCAATTGCTTTACGGTAAACTTGAGCTGTTCTTGCACAATAATAGAACGATTTAGTACGCCCTTCAATTTTCAGAGAATGCACACCGATTTGCGTTAAACGTTCTACATGCTGGACTGCACGCAAATCTTTCGAGTTCATAAAATAAGTACCATGCTCATCTTCGAACGCTGTCATTTGCTCATCTGGGCGTTGTGCTTCAGTATAAAGGAACACTTTATCCGTCACTGCACCTTCGCCGAGCGTTGGGGCAACATTAGTCACTTCAATTTCAGGCTGGTATTTTTGCACCGTATCTTCTTTCGGCACAATATTGCCCACGTCATCCAATTTGCCCTCTTCCATTTTATATTCCCAACGGCAAGCATTGGTGCAAGTGCCTTGGTTTGGGTCACGTTTGTTAATATAGCCAGAAAGCAAGCAACGACCAGAATACGCCATACATAACGCACCGTGCACGAAAATTTCAAGTTCCATCTCAGGCACTTGTTTGCGGATCTCTTCAATTTCTTCTAGCGAGAGTTCACGCGATAAAATCACGCGGGTTAAGCCCATTTGTTTCCAGAATTTTACCGTCGCCCAGTTTACCGCATTGGCTTGCACGGAAAGGTGAATGTCCATATCAGGGAAATGTTCACGCACAAGCATAATCAAGCCAGGGTCTGACATAATCAATGCATCGGGTTTCATATCTACAACCACTTGCAAATCTTTAATGAAGGTTTTGAGCTTAGAGTTATGCGGCGCAATATTCACTACCACATAGAATTTTTTGCCAAGCTCATGTGCTTCCTTAATCGCAATTTCAAGGTTTGCGTGGTTAAATTCGTTGTTACGCACACGTAAACTATAACGAGGCTGCCCTGCATAAACGGCATCTGCACCATAAGCGAAAGCGTATCGCATATTTTTTAACGTGCCCGCAGGCGATAACAATTCAGGTTTTGCGTATTTTAAAGTCATGATTACTCTCTTCTGATTACAAGTCAGTGCCTCTCAGAATGAAAGGCATAAAGCGATTATTTTCTAAGAAATACCCCTTTGTAGCAAGCGATTGTTCTATTAAAATGGCATTTCTTTTTACTTATCTTGAATAAAGGATCTTAAATGAAGCTTCAAACGCTATTAAAAACTTCTCTAGCGGTGGGATTATTGGCATTTTCTGCAAATGCACTTTCAGCAGGCGTGATGAAAGAGATGATTCAAATGAAAAAGCAACTCAACGCCCTTAACCAATCTCAAACCAGTGAGGAATTCCAAGCTGCTGCCGAGCAATTTATCGAATATTCAAAAGATGCTCAACATACGATGCCAAAAAGTGTAGGAGATGATCAAGAACGCTTCAAAGGCTACCAAGCAGGCGTGCAAGAAGTGATTGATGTGGTAAATCAAGCCAACGAAAAAGCCAAAGCAGGCAATTTAGCCGAAGCAAAAGAAATGATTGAACAGCTTGATGAGATGAGAAAGAAATATCATAAGGAATATAAATAGTTATATCCCATCATCTTCAATAAACTTTTCGTATACTCAATCGCCTCAATCCTATTTTCAACACCAATCTTTTGGTAGAGGTTGCGTATGTGCGTTTTGATTGTGGTTATTGCAACGACTAATTCTTGAGAAATTTGTTCGTTGCTGTAACCCGCATAAATTAGCCCAAGCACTTGCCATTCGCGGGAAGTGAGCGGACTTATTTTGAGCAGTTCAGGCAGCTGTGGATTTTTCAGTAAATGACTTACAAACTCTTCATCAAAATGGGCGAATTTATGACGATGATGCTGGTTAATACTACGCAAAATAAATTTCGCTTTATGCGTTGATAAATCATCTAACACATTGATTTGCAGTAATTGGCGGATTTGTTCAGCCATCAACTCACCTTCAATCACGAACGCACTAATAAAATTAGTTTGTTGGCTGAGATTTAAGGCTTGGATTAAATCGCGTTGAGCTAAATCGTGCTGACCTTGTTGATAATAAATGCGATTGCGTAAAATCAAAGCTCGTTGTGTGTCGCTAATTAAATTAAAGATTGCCGTGGTTTTTAATAAGCGGTTTACGATCTCTAATGCTTTATCAAACTGTGCTTGCAACAAATAGCAGCGGGCAATATTTCGCCATTGGCGTTGCAAGAAATGATTATGATCTTGAGTCGGGAACGTGGTTTGTACCAGCCACCCTTCAAGCGGTGCTTTTTCTTCGCTAATTTGCCAATAATAGAGCTGAACTTCATCAAAAGTCGTTAGCCAATCGCGATGAACAAAATGGCTAGCAAGCAGATTTTTACCTTGTTCAATTAAGCGGGAAGCATTCGTTAAATTCCCTTTAGTAAGAGAAATTTTTGCGATCAATGCCAAGCAATGTGCTTGTTCACTCTCTTTTTCAAGCACTTCTATCCCCGCATTTGCCATCTCCTCAGCTTCATCTAAATGGTGCCATTCCCACAAAATTTGTCCGCGTAAACGGAATAAAAATTCGTGCATCGGAATTTTGTGTAAAAGTTGAGCCTGTTGCGTCGTATCTTTCAGTAAATCATAAGCAGATTGTAGAAAACCTTGAGCGGAAAGCATTTCAGCTTGCTGTAATTTTGACCAGAGCCATTGATGATAAGCAGAGTGCTCTAATGCCATCTTTTCTACTTTTTGCATTCGCTGCAAACCTTCTTTGAGGTAACCTTGGCAATGTTGTGCTTCGCCAATAATAGAATTAGCGACAATTTGAGCATAGCCCACTTTAGAAGAAAAATGTACTAAAGCACGGTTCGCAAGCTGGTAAGCTAGATCCTCATTACCTTCATTAATCGCAACTTGAGCTTGCAAGGCTTCAAAATGAGCCTGTAAATCCTCTTCAAGCGGTTGATTTGGTTTAAAATTTTGCAAGATTCCCGAGACTTCTTGATAACGATGCTGGCTTTGTGATAACCACGCTTTCAGCAGCACTAAATTCGAATCCTGCCAAATCTGCTCAGCAGGCATTAAATTTAAACACTCTTCGAGTAATTTTAATTGTCCTTGATGGAATAATCTCCAACCATATTCTTGCAATACTTGATAAAGTAATGCTGGCTCTTCTAAAATTTGAGCGTGATATAAGGCTTCTGTGCCATTACCTAGCTTTAGCCATTCCGTTATAGCAAGGTGATGTAATGTTCGCCAAGTTTGAGGATGTTCCATTCGGCAACGTTGGCGTAAAAAATCAGATAAAATCGGGTGAAATTGCCACCACGTTTCGCCATTCTCGTGAATATTACGTTGTACAAATAAGCCTTGTTTTTCTAATTCTGCAAGTTGATAAATCCCATTTTCTGCTTGCGTTAAAGCGAATACGAGACGTTCATTCATCTTATGTAGCAGAGCACAACATTGCATAAAATATTGCGTTTGTGATGGAATGAAATGGAAGACTTCCTCGCTCAAATAATCTTCTATATATTGCTGACTCAGGCTAGCAAATAATTTCTCTGGTGTATTAAGCCATTCTGGGGAAGTTTTTAAACTAAAGCAAAGTAGTTGTAGTGCACTAATCCAACCTTGCGTATGCTCATAGAGGAGATGAAGTGCTGTTTCACTTAGGGTAATATTCGTTGCTTGTTCAATCAATTGACGACATTGTTCAAGATCGAAGGCTAAATCATTTACACCTATTTCAAGCAATTTCTCACGCAGTCGTAATTGTGTGATGCTGATGGGAGGAAGCGTACGAGAAAGCAGAATGAGATGCATCGTTTCAGGCTGATGCTTTAGCCAAAATCGAATTGCTTCGTGAATTTCTGCATTTTCGATCAGATGATAATCATCCAAAATAAGATAAAAAGGGGAACGAATGCTTTGTAATTCAAGCAAGAGTTCATGAAAATAGCGGGTAAGATCATCTTGAAAGAGGCAATGACTAAAAGAGAGATGCGTTGCGTCCCGTAATGCTTGTGTAAAATAGCGAGCAAATTCGACCGCTTGATTATCACTTTTATCTAAACTTAACCAGCTAACTCGCAGATGTTTTGCAGTTTGAATAGCTTGCCATTCAGCCATTAAGGTCGTTTTGCCATAACCTGCTGGAGCAGCAAGTAGGGTGAGTGGATAATTTTTTGCTTTTTCTAATTTTGCCAATAAGGCAGGGCGTTCAATCTTATTTTCTTTTTTCGAAAAATGAGCAATAAATTTACTCGACATTAAACCCGAAATTAGAGATGGCATCCTTTCTTTTCCTCTTTTTATGGATGTATGGCAGTTTGATTTTAGCAATTTTTTACAGAAAATGGGGGAGAAATTTCTGGTAACCAGAATATAAAAAAGCCATCACGGTGTTGCAGCAGTGATGGCAAAAGGATCATTATGATAAAAAGATAGGATTATTTAGATGAAACTTGCTGTAAGAAAATTTTACGAGGTTGAGTTAAACCTAATTTTTCTGCTTCATTGACCAAGTTCATTGCTTTATTAATGTCATGATTTTTCAGCGCACTTTTCACCGCTTGGTTGAAATATTGCTCCGTAGTTTGCTCTACAGGCTGAGCAAGCGGTTCATTTTTAACGCTTTTTTGCATTTTGCTCGCCGTTGGTTTCGCCTCTCCCACGCTTTGCGTAGGTGCAGTTTGTGCTTTACTTTCAAAGATCGCACCACCTTTAGCAATATTACCTAAACCGACAAATTGCGTTGATTGTATGCCATCCACCTCTAACTCGATTTTACCCGAATTGGTATGTTTTACCATAATATCGGCAATTGCTGGCGGTTGGTTGCCTTTTGCCTTTTCATAGAGTTTAGCAGGGTGGGTGAATTGCGTTTGCCCATTCAGATCTTGTTCAGTGGTGTAGAGAAGCACATAAACAAAATCTTGTCCTGAAACAGGGGTTAAGCTTAATTCAGCTTGTAATTGGTTACCTTCTAACCCTCGCTCTTCCGCTTTCTTAAATTGGGAGGCTGGATATTTGAGAGAAACATTGTAATTGCTATCAAGCACTAATACATTCGGTACAAAAATGTGGTTGTTATCTACGACCAAGCTTTTAATTTTGATATTTAATGTGCCTTGATTGGCAGGAATTTTGTAACCAATAACGGCACTGTCTGTGCCTGCAAGATTTTTAGCGAAGGCGGCAATTTTTGCCTCGTTCACATCGCTGGTAATTTTTTGCGATAAATCGACCGCTTGCCAATTGAAATTAGCGAGTTCGGTTTTAGATGGTTCGTTTGCAAAAATAGCACTTGAAAGGGCAAGAGCGGAAAATAAAAGGGAGAGTTTGAATTTCATAAATTATCCCTTGAAATATTCATTGTAATAAATTGTAGAGGCAGGGTTTATCCCGTCCGATAATATGAAAAGGACAGGGATAAACCCTGTCCCTACGATAATTTTAAGCGGTCGATTTTTGCAAATGATTTACCAATTTTGACCGCTTTATAAGCTATTACCACCAAGCCTCAAATTGTACGCCACCGATAAATTCGCCATCTTTCGTTTTGTAGCCTGCATCTGTGCGAGCAGATTGATTGAATTTATCATTCCAGTGTGCGTAAGTACCGAATACACGGATTGCCGGGCGAGCCCAAATGCTGTTACCTGCTTGCCATTGTTGTGCAACAGTGTATTTCATTAAATCATTTTTCTTACCAGTAGCTTGATCTTTAATGTGGTCGTAGCCCACTTCTAATAAAGTGCTCATAGTGTCTGTCCATTTATACATTGGACGGATACCAGCAGAGTACCACGTTTTACCCTGTTTGTTATCTAAATCATTTTTTTGATAGATTAAGGCATACATTACTTCTACTTTATCGCTTGCTTGGAATGTACCTTGGTTGATTAAGCGAAGCATATTGCCGCGTTTATCTGCAGAACTGCCACTAGCATGTCCCGCACCATCCACCATTGAATCTTTTGCATATTGCACGGTAAATTTATTGAAGCCTCCAAAGAAGTTACCTTGGGTGTATTCTGCTGTACCCATATAACCTTTTTTCACTGCGTTATCGTTAACGAAATGTGCATCATCTTTGGTATGAGCTTTAGCATAATCGAAACCTAACTCTAATGAACCATCTTTCCATAATTCAATATTAGCTAAACGCGCATCAAATACATCGTTATAAACCGATTTTTTCTGCGTACGATCATCCTTATATGTTTTTGTTGCGTGGTCATAATAGTAAGAGAATGCACCATCACGCTCAGTATTACGGGTTGCTGCTACAGATAATTTACCAAAACCTAAATCAATGTTCTCAACCCCTGCACCAGGACCAGAAATATCCCAGTAGTAGAAGTCGTTCATATGCACATCGTGACGTTGGTAGAAGCGTTTACCTGCCCATAATGTTGCACCAGGTAACACATCTGCAAAGTTTTTAAATTGTGCATTTAATTCGCGTAGTGCTGGGCTAGTATCTGTCCAGTCGTTATCATTTAACGTACCGCCATAAGCAACGTTAGAATCAAAGTAGATAGATTTCTCACCCGATTTGAATAGTTCTTGACCTAATTTAAATTCTGCATAGGTATCAGATTCATTACCTAAACGGTATTTAGAACCACCACCATTTACTGAGAATGCAGATTGTTCACCACCGCCTGATGTCCAGCCGATGCCTGAACGAGCATAACCATGAAAATCAACAGCAAATGCTGTGCTAGAAAGTAATGCACCAGATACGATTGTTGCTAATACTGTTTTATTAAGGCTCATAATAAGCTCCTTTAGTTTTGTCATTATGTAAAAACAGGTTAAACACCCAACTCTTTATATAAACGTCTGCACGCTGTACCATCTTCACGGAACAGGTGACATCGATTCGGATTAATACCGATTGCCATTTCATCGCCTTCTTTGACTAACACAATGTCATTTTGGCGATAAACAATATTCTGTTTAATTGCAGGTAATTCGAGATAAACTTGCGTTTCGTGCCCTAATTGCTCCACCACTTTTACCGTGCCTTTAATACAAATGTCGCTATGTTCACAAGGGAGTAAATGCTCTGGACGAATACCTAATGAAACGTTATCGCCCACATTTAAGCCCATACCTTCCACAGGAATCCAGAAACTCACGTGATCTGCATCTAACATCTCAATTTGAACCGCATCCTCTTTCACTTCCACCACACGCACAGGTAAAAAATTCATTTTTGGTGAACCGATAAATCCTGCGACAAAACGGTTAGCTGGATAGTGATAAAGCTCTAATGGGCGACCAACCTGAGCCACGTTACTCTCAATGTTGTCGCTGTTTGCTTGTAACACCACGATCTTATCAGCGAGGGTCATGGCTTCGACTTGATCGTGAGTTACATAAATCATTGTGCGGTTGAGTTTTTTGTGCAGTTTGGAAATTTCCACACGCATTTGCACACGTAATGCCGCATCAAGGTTAGAAAGGGGTTCATCAAGCAAAAAGACTTCTGGTTGTGAAACTAACGTACGTCCAATTGCGACACGCTGACGCTGACCACCTGAAAGCTCTTTCGGTTTGCGGGTTAAAAGGTGAGCAAGTTGTAGAATTTCTGCT
>NZ_JAHAHT010000045.1 GCF_018373095.1 Haemophilus parahaemolyticus | reverse complement strand
TGGGTAAAGGTAATAAAGCATTTACATCATATAGGCTGACGGGAATCGTATGCCCAATATACTCTTCAATGGCTGGTAAATTCACAGCATAACGTTCGCAAGCAAAGCTAATAGAATGCCCGCTTTGTCCTGCTCGCCCTGTTCGTCCGATTCGGTGCACGTAATCTTCGCGATCATCGGGTAGATCGTAATTGAACACGTGCGTGACTTCAGGAATATGTAAACCTCGAGCCGCGACATCAGTTGCTACTAAAATATCTAATTCGCCTTTGGTAAAGCTCCCTAGCAAGCTCAGTCGTTTCTTCTGCGGAATATCGCCTGTAAGTAAGCCAACGCGGTGCCCATCTGCTTGTAAATATCGCCAAATTTCTTCGCAGCCGTGTTTAGTATTAGAGAAAACTATACAACGTTCAGGCCACTCTTCCTCTAAGAGCGTGAGTAATAATGCCATTTTGTCTTCGTTAGATGGATAGAATAGCTCTTCTTTGATTCGATGCCCTGTACGTTGAAGCGGTTCAATTTCAACATATTTTGTCTCATTCATATCTTCATACGCTAACTCACGCACACGTGGCGAAAGCGTTGCTGAGAAAAGCATCGTAAGGCGTTCGGTTGGCTTCGGACATTTACGCATTAAATAGCGAATATCTTTAATAAAACCGAGATCGAACATTCGATCCGCTTCGTCTAATACAATCACTTGTACGCAATTGAGATTGATAATGCCTTGCTTCACATAATCAATCACACGCCCTGTTGTGCCAACTAAAATATCAACACCTTTTTCTATCTCTTGTATCTGTTTTTCATAGCCATCGCCACCATAAGCAAGTGCGAGTTTCAAGCGAGTTTGTTTAACTAACAGTTCAGCATCGGAAGCAATCTGCACTGCAAGTTCTCTGGTCGGGGCTAGAATCATTGCTCGAGGCTGGTTTTTCTGCGTTTGTAGATCGTGTGTGAGTAGATGATGAAAGGTTGCAATGAGAAACGCCATCGTTTTGCCTGTGCCTGTTTGAGCTTGGCCTGCAATATCATTGCCATTTAACGTAATAGGTAATGTTTGAGCTTGAATGGGTGTACAAAACTTAAAGCCTTTACTATCAAGGGCAGAAAGCACTTTTTCGTGAATCGGGAAATCGCTAAAGCGTTGTTCGGTAAGATGTGTTAGCATCGGAATTCCTTGTTGAATAAAGCCTAAACTCTAGGCGAAAATTGTTACGATTTTACCGTAACTTATTGCAAAACGCCAATAATTGGCTATACTACGCAGCGAGTTGGTTAGACAATCGCTGGTTTATTGAAGCCCTTAACCGTGTTCACACGACCTAGTGGGACAAGTAAACGAGAGGAAAGTCCGAGCTACACAGGGCAGAGTGCCAGATAACGTCTGGGCGGCGTGAGCCGACGACCAGTGCAACAGAGAGCAGACCGCCATTTTTAGAAATGGTAAGGGTGAAAGGGTGCGGTAAGAGCGCACCGCGTGGGTGGCAACACTTCACGGCAGGGTAAACTCCACTCGTAGCAAGACCAAATAGGAACTCAATGGATGGCCCGTCCAGAGTTCGGGTAGGTTGCTTGAGCATAATAGTGATGTTATGCCTAGAGGAATGATTGTCCACGACAGAACTCGGCTTATCGACTAACTCATCTTATTCCAGCGAACTGTTTTTAAGATTTTAAGAACGGTTCGCTTTTTTTCTATTATCAGGAATATAATATGAAATCTCTTTTTACGATCCTTTTTTCGCTTTTTTCTCCCCACGTCTTTGCACACCCACACGCTTTTGTCGATCTGAAAACGCAAGCCCTAACGGAAAACCAAGTGCTAAAAGGCTTCCGTATGTCTTGGACATTAGACGAAATTGCTTCCAGTACGCTAATTTATGAAATGCAATCAAGCCGCGATCTAAATAAAACCAAGCAAGATCTGACTAAGGAGATGATTGATACAGCAAAGCAAGACCACTATTTCAGCTATCTCTACAACCAGAAAAGCAATCTGATTCCGTTTACCGAAACGCCTTCTGATTACGGCTTTGTGGTGGAAAATAACCGCATTATTTTTTCGATGAACGTCTATCTAAGCGTGCCACAAAAACTGAGCATTGTACCTATCACATTGATGAGCTATGAGCCGACTTACTATATGGCGATGGAGTATAATGACCAAAGTGATGTGTCGATTGATGATAAAAAATGTGAAATTAAAGTGGTGCAACCGAAAGTGGATGATACCTTGAAACTTTATGCCTCAAGTTTGGACAAAGATCAAATACCAGAAGATCAATCACTTGGGCGTGCCTTTGCTCAAAAGGTAGAGATGAAATGCAAAAATTAAAATTAACAGCTGTTTCTTTGCTCGTATTAGCCTTATTGGCAGTCGCTGTTTATTGGGTTTATCCGCTCTTGCTGCATAATGTGATACTGTGGCAAAAAGCGTTTAACTTACAACTTTCTAGCTCGCTTAATCAGCTTAGTCAACAACATCAAGAAGCGGGCATTACCCTTATTTTTATCAGCTTTTTCTATGGTATTTTTCACGCTATAGGTCCTGGACACGGTAAGTTTATTCTCACGAGCTACTTAGCTTTAGAACAGTCGAAACTCAGACAAGCGGTCAAAATTAGCTTGGCATCTTCCATTGTGCAAGGGATCGTTGCTATTTTGCTAGTGTCGATTATCGTTGTTGCCTTTACGCTTTCTCGCACATATTTCAATTTAACGCTTAAATGGGTGGAGAGGGGCAGTTTTATGCTGATGGTTTTGCTAGGGATTTATTGGATTTATCAAGCGTGGCAAGGCATTCGCCCGCCTAAATTGCAGATTAGAAAAATTAGCCCAATGCAAATGTCCCAAGAAAAAACACCGCTTGTCTCACATCATATTCATCATGAGCATTGTGGTTGCGGGCATCAACATCTGCCTTCATCAGCACAAATGAACCAGTCAACAGGTTGGAAAAGCCAACTTTTCTTGATTTTGAGTATTGGATCGCGCCCATGTTCTGGGGCAATTTTAGTGCTGTTTCTCTCTTATACACTCAATATTTACCTTTGGGGTATATTGGCTGCCTTAATAATGGCACTTGGTACAGGCATTACACTTACAATCTTTGCGTTGATTGTGGTCTTTGCCCGCCATAAAGCTGTGAAGTTAACAGCATGGTATTTGCCTACTAAATTTAACTTGCTGATTGCAAGTGGTTTGAAATTTTTGACTGCTTGTGTGTTGATTGGAATGGGAATTTTGTTATTACACGCTAGTTTTGTTGAAGTAGCAGCAAGGGTAATTTTTAGAAAATAATATCTTATTATGACATTTGAAAAGAATATTTGAACAAGCAGTTTCCATAAGTGTTACTGCTTGTTCTTATTTTAAAGAAAAGGTTAAATCATATAATCCTCTTTCAACATATGACGATAAGCATATAAGTAAGAAGCTCCTACGAATGCGGCTCCACCCGTTACATTTCCTAAGAACACAGGGATCATATTTAAGAAAAACTGCCCCCAAGTCACGTTTGCCCCAGCAAAAATGCCCGCTGGAATGATAAACATATTTGCCACGAAATGTTGCAAACCAATAAGCACAAAGATCATTACAGGGAACCACATTGCCAGAATACGTCCAGATGTATGTTTTGCACCAAAATAGAACCAAATACCCATACAAACCATCCAGTTACACGCAATAGCGGAAAGAAAAGCTCTACCAAAATCCATATTTACTTTAGCTTCAGCAATGGCAATAGTTTTGGTTTGAGCAACACCTTCAGCTAAGCCAACATAATGCCCTAAAAAGTATGCCATAAAAAGGGCACCAGTAAGATTACCAAGGCTGACTATAACCCAGTTTCGCACCAATTTGTTAAGGCTTACACGTTTGCTGAGGCGACCTAAAGCCATCATCATCATATTTCCAGTTGCCAATTCGCCACCACCAATCAGAATACAGATTAAACAAATGGGGAATACTGCAGCCCCAAGCAGATTGGCAAGTCCTGCCCAATCGGCAGGAATGCCACTGACGACTTTTAAATATGCCATATAACCAAAACTTACATAACCACCACCTAAAAAACTTAAAATAGCTAAGGTTTTTAATTGACCTTGTGATTTAGCATAGCTTTTATCAATCACATCTTGCAGAATTTCATGTGGGTAAAGATCGCGATGTTGCATAATTTTCCTTATAAATGTTATTAAAATGAATGATATTGTGATGAAAGTAATGTAACAAAGCGGTTGGAAAAAAGGAAAGAATTGCTAATTCTATGTTGTGCAGTTTGGTTATAACAAAAAACAATCATTTGTGGCGAAGTTCTTCAATGTTACAAGCGGTTAAGTTAACAAAAACGTTTGCAAATTTCACCGCTTATTGTTTTCTTGAGTATTTATCAGAATATTACTCTTATTAAATGAAGGAAAAATGGAACATTTTATTCAAGGTTTGATTGTTTGCTTTGGCTTGATTGTATCAATCGGGGTACAAAATGCCTTGCCATTTTTACAGTGGGGAGTGTTTGAGCAACTTTAATTTATTTTTATACTAAAAAGTAGTAAAGCATAAAAATTTACTCTGACTTTTTTGATCAAATGCTATTGAAATTCCCCGAATAATTCACCAAAATGGGGTGTCATTTTCAGAAATATTTTAAGAAGTGAAATTATGTGTCAATTATTAGGAATGAATTGTAATACACCGACCGATATTACTTTCTCTTTTGAAGGCTTTCGGCGACGGGCAGGAGTAACCGACCAACATACTGATGGGTTTGGTATCGCTTTTTTTGAAGGAAAGGGCGTGCGTATTTTTCGTGATAATCGCCCAGGTGCTTCTTCACCAATGGCGGATTTAGTCAGCCAATATAAAATTAAATCATTTAACGTGATTTCGCATATTCGTAAGGCAACGCGTGGCGATGTGAATTTGGAAAATACCCACCCTTTTATTCGCGAACTGTGGGGTGAAAACTGGGTTTTTGCTCATAATGGCACGGTGGAAGGCGTTTGCCCTTGTGCTGATTGCCATTATCAACCAATTGGGACAACGGACTCCGAAGCGGCATTTTGTTGTATTGTGTCTCGTTTGCGTGAACGGTTTGATAAAAAGCCGAGTGAAAAAGAGATTTTCGATACAGTAGTCGAGATTACTTCTGATATTGCCACTCACGGTGTATTTAACTTCATTATGTCGAACGGGCATTGGATGATCGCACGTTGTTCAACTAGACTTTATTATGTGACACGTAAAGCTCCTTTCAGTAAGGCTCTACGCGATGATGATGTAGAAATTGATTTCAGCAAATACACCACAGAAAATGATAAAGTGACCATTATTGCTACTCAGCCACTTACCAAAAATGAAAATTGGATCAAGATGAAAAACGGCGGTTATGTCTTTTTCAAAAATGGAGAATTAGTGGAAGAGATTGAAGGTACATTGCCAGATAATCAGTCGCACGTTTAGTTATTAACGAATACTTTTAAATAAGCTTAAAATATTTGCACCTCAAAAGTT
Organism: Haemophilus parahaemolyticus; assembly: GCF_018373095.1. Classification (GTDB taxonomy): domain Bacteria; phylum Pseudomonadota; class Gammaproteobacteria; order Enterobacterales; family Pasteurellaceae; genus Haemophilus_A; species Haemophilus_A parahaemolyticus_A. The sequence continues at coordinate 7,109 of NZ_JAHAHT010000045.1, read as the reverse complement.
GGACTTACTAACAAATTAAGGTGCAAATTTCTTTATGTATTATGCTTTTTAAATTTTAGTCAAAAGCACCACCGTCTCACAAGCAATCCCTTCGCCTCGTCCTGTAAAACCTAGCTTTTCAGTTGTTGTCGCTTTGACATTCACTTGCATTACATCGCATTGTAAATCATCAGCAATAGTTTGACGCATTTGGTCGATATAAGGTCGCATTTTCGGGGCTTGTGCAATAATGGTCACATCTACATTACCTACTTTATAACCTTGTTCCCGCACACGGCGATAAGCTTCAATCAATAATTTACGGCTGTCGGCATTTTTGTATTGCATATCAGTATCTGGAAAAAGCTTGCCAATATCGCCCAATGCAACCGCACCTAATAATGCATCAGTTAAGGCGTGCAACGCCACATCGCCATCGCTGTGCGCAATAAAACCTGTGTGATAAGGTACTGCTACGCCACAAATCATCAATGGACGATCTTGCCCAAAAGCATGTACATCAAAACCGTGTCCAATTCGAATCATTTTGTAATCCTCTTAAATCTGTCTTAATCGTTTCTCGTTAAATAAAATTCTGCCAAAGCTAAATCCTCAGGGCGGGTAATTTTGATATTGTCAGCTCTGCCAGCCACTAATTGTGGATGAAAACCTAAAAACTCCATTGCAGAAGCTTCATCAGTAATTACCGCATTTGCAGAAAATGCCGCTGATAATGCTTTTTTCAACATTTGTGCGGGAAAAAATTGCGGGGTTAATGCGTGCCATAAGGTTGAACGATCTTCAGTATGTGAAATCGTTTTGGCATCTTGGGAACGCTTTATCGTATCAATAGCAGGTGTAGCAAGAATGCCACCTTGTTCATCTTCAATTTGCAAAAGTTTGTCTAAATCTGACCGCTTTAAACAAGGGCGAGCGGCATCGTGCACCAATGCCCATGCGTTTTCTGGCACTTTTTGCAATGCATTGAATACTGAATCTGCACGGGTTTCCCCACCAAAAACTACCTCGACTTTTGGATCTTGTAATAAGAGTATCTCAGGATAGTACTGATCTTCTTGTGAAACAGCAACCACAACTTTTTCAACCTGTGGGTGAGCTAAGACGGTGGAAAGCGTATGCTCTAAAATTGTTTTCCCAAGCAATTTTAGATATTGTTTTGGTATATTAGCTTTCATTCGGCTACCCACACCTGATGCAGGAATAATCGCAAAAATTTGTCTGTTCATTTTACTTCTCATTTTTAGGAATAATGCGGTAGAACACTTCGTCTGATTTCACCATTTCGTGTTCCGTGCGGGCACGCTCTTCTAAGGCGTTCACACCGTGTTTTAAATCATAAATTTCCGCTTCAATTAACCCATTACGCATTGCCAAACGCTCATTTTCTTTTTTGACAGCTTCTAGACTTGCTGAAGCATCTTGATAATCATTCCACCCATTTTCGCCAAACCAGAAATTATATTGAAAGAAAATCAGCAGAAATGCTAAAAAACTAACTAATACACGCATCTTTTTCTTGTTCCTTATTCAAAAAGCGGTGGAATTTTACCGTTTTTTTTGCAAAAAAGGAAAAATTTGTTATTCCACAAGTAGGAGCTTTAGAATAAACGTAGCAAACCCTCAAATTTTCTTCACTTTTTTTTAAAATGTGAAGTAGTTGGCATTTTTTTTAATTAGAACGGGGTAGAATCAGCTTAATTCTTAAATACACACATTGGAGTGAGGTGATTTATGTTAAATCGTATCGAACAAGAACTTGCAGAACTCGGCATTACTAACGTCAAAGAAATTGTGCGTAATCCAAGTTACGAACAACTTTTTGAAGAAGAGGTTAACCCAAATTTAGAAGGCTATGAGAAAGGTCGCCTGACGAATTTAGGCGCTGTTGCAGTAGATACAGGGATTTTTACAGGTCGTTCACCGAAAGATAAATATATCGTCTATGATGAAACTACCAAAGATCATATTTGGTGGACAACCGATGAAGTAAAAAATGACAACAAACCAATGAGTCAAACTACGTGGCAAAGTTTGAAAGAGTTAGTCACTCACGAACTTTCAAACAAACGCTTATTTGTGATTGATGGTTTCTGTGGTGCAAGCCCTCGCCATCACATCGCTGTTCGTATTATTACGGAAGTTGCGTGGCAAGCTCACTTTGTAAAAAATATGTTCATTCGCCCAACAGAAGAACAGCTTAAAGACTTCAAGCCAGATTTCGTTGTAATGAATGGTTCAAAAGTGACCAATCCAAACTGGAAAGAACAAGGCTTAAATTCTGAAAACTTTGTGGCGTTTAACCTAACCGAAGCGGTACAACTTATTGGTGGTACTTGGTACGGTGGCGAAATGAAAAAAGGGATGTTCTCAATGATGAATTTCCTCTTACCATTAAAAGATATTGCTGCTATGCACTGCTCAGCTAACGTAGGTAACGATGGCGATGTAGCAGTATTCTTTGGTTTATCTGGTACAGGTAAAACTACCCTTTCAACCGATCCAAAACGAAAACTTATCGGTGACGATGAGCATGGTTGGGATGATGAAGGTGTATTCAACTTCGAAGGTGGTTGTTATGCGAAAACTATTAACCTCAGTGAAGAAAATGAACCAGATATTTACCGTGCAATTCGTCGCGATGCATTATTAGAAAACGTAGTCGTACGTGAAGATGGTTCTATTGACTTTGCCGATAAATCAAAAACAGAAAATACCCGTGTGTCTTACCCAATTTATCACATTGATAATATTGTGGAACCTGTATCAAAAGCAGGGCACGCGAAAAAAGTGATTTTCTTAACTGCCGATGCGTTCGGTGTGTTACCACCTGTGTCTAAACTTACACCAGAACAGACTAAATACTACTTCTTATCTGGCTTCACCGCAAAATTAGCGGGTACAGAGCGTGGTATTACTGAACCAACTCCAACCTTCTCAGCATGTTTCGGTGCAGCATTCTTAACACTTCACCCAACTAAATATGCAGAAGTGTTAGTGAAACGTATGGAAGAATCTGGTGCGGAAGCCTATTTAGTAAACACTGGTTGGAACGGTACAGGTAAACGTATTTCTATTAAAGATACTCGCGGTATCATCGATGCGATTTTAGATGGCTCAATCGAAAAAGCAGAAATGGGTGAATTACCAATATTCAACTTGGCCATTCCAAAAGCTTTACCAGGCGTAGATACCCATATCTTAGACCCTCGCAACACTTACGAAGATAAAGCACAATGGCAAGCTAAAGCAGAAGATCTAGCGGGTCGTTTCGTGAAAAACTTTGTAAAATATACAACCAATGATGAAGGAAAATCATTAGTTGCGGCTGGTCCGAAATTATAATTCTGACTTTAATACTTAAAGTGTAATATAAATCACTGCACTCTATTTGTTGGATAGATTATCTAATAGAAATAGAGTGCAGATTTTTTTATCTCTTTTAGAATATCATCTTCTATGTATTTAGAAGATGATTTTTTGGCATTGCTTAATGCCATCTATTTCAATTTTCATCCTAAAATAAACTGCTTGTTATTCGTCTAAACACATATCTAAAAAATGTTTTCTTCTAAAAAATAAAATAAATTTCCGAACTTAATAAGCATTGATTAAATTTTTGATCTGTTTGGTTGTAAGATGACTTTATATTTCTTTTAAGTAGTCAAATTTGTTTTCGTTTCTGTAAGGAGATTTATAAAGAGAGTAATCAATGGAATAAGTAGGGAGAATTAGATGCGAATGGAAAGATAAATGTATTTAATTGGCAGGGTAGTATAGGAGCAGGAAATTCTGATGGTTCTGTTGGAATTAAGAAATATTCTAGTGCAACGCTTTGGACGGGATAAGTGGGATATTATTGACCTAGGGAAAGTATACACCGATCCACTATATGATAATCGACATATTAATGCTGCATATACGATCAGTGTTGCTAGTAAGGTTGGTTAGATCTTTTAGGGTGGTATTATATGAAAAATGCAAGCCAACATTTTTTACCAGCTTGCATTCATTTAATTCATTGTAATAAGAAATTATTTTTTCTTAGGTGCGATAACCATTACTGCTTGGCGGCCTTCTAATTTACCTGGTGCAGATTCAACTGCTGCAATTTCAGCCGTATCTTGTTTTACACGCTCTAATACATCTAAACCGATGTCTTGGTGGGCCATTTCACGACCACGGAAACGCACGGTAATTTTGACTTTATCGCCATCTTCTAAGAAACGTACGATACTACGTAATTTAACTTGGTAGTCGCCCTCATCTGTACCTGGACGGAATTTAATTTCCTTCACTTGAACGACTTTCTGTTTTTTCTTCTGCTCTTTTGCCGCTTTTTCTTTCTCATAAATGAACTTACCATAGTTCATAATACGACAAACTGGCGGTTCAGCATTTGGGCTGATTTCTACTAAGTCTAACTCAGCTTCTTCTGCTCTCGCCAAAGCATCTTGAATTGACACGATACCAACTTGCTCGCCATTTTCATCAGTTAAGCGAACTTCCTTCACGCCACGGATTTCTTCGTTAAGACGGTGAGCGCGATTTGACTGAACACGTTTTACAGGTTTAATAGTATTATTCCTCTAGTTAGTTTATATGTAAGCTGCATCAAAGCAGGTTTTGTTTAAATCGTTTGCCTTTTAAGATAAAAACGGGCGGAATTCTAGCGGATCTAAATTGATTATGCAATAGTCAATCGTTTGAGCCGAGAAAACTTATGGCAAAAATGGCATTTAAGCGTAAGGCTCGCTATAATAAGTCGCTCTAATTTGAGGTTTTTATGAATTTACAGTGGCAAAAATATCCGCACAATGCGAGAAAACTTTTTAAACTCACTATCCCTATTTTTATCTCCCAACTTTCCGCCTCAGGTATGGGGCTTGCTGATATTGTAATGGCAGGCTTAGTCAGCGATGATGATGTTTCTGCTATTGCAGTCAGCAACTCAATTTACTTTCCACTGTTCCTTTTTGTGCTCGGCTTACTCAATGCGATTACGCCAACCGTTTCTTATTTGAATGGTTCGAACCAACGCCACCTTATTGCTCACCAAGTGCGACAAGGCTTTTGGCTTGTGTTGACTATGTCCATTCCGCTAATTTTGATTTTCTGCAATAGCTATCTGATTTTGGACTATATGCATACGCCCGAATCGTTTTCGAGCAAATCACAGCAATATTTGATGATTATGGCAATCGGCATCGTGCCCGCCCTACTTGCTATCAATCTTCGCTGTATGAATGACGGCTTGTCGAACCCAAAACCTGCGATGATTATTACCTTCTTTGGCTTGCTACTGAATATTCCGCTTAACTACATCTTTATTTTTGGTAAATTTGGCTTGCCTGAAATGGGTTCCGTTGGCTGTGGTATTGCGACTGCCATTGTGAACTGCGTGATGTTCTTGATGATGTTCTATTACTGCTACACCAACAAATCGCAACGCGATATTGGCTTATTTAGTAAATGGATGGAAATGCCAAGCGGTCAAACTTTATTAAAAATTTGCAAACTTGGTTTACCCATCGGTTTTGCGACTTTCACCGAAGTGATGCTGTTTTCCACATCAGCACTCTTCCTTTCACCATTAGGTGCACAGGTCGTGGCAAGCCATCAAGCCGCATTACAAACCAGCTCGCTCTTTTTTATGATTCCAATGTCATTTAGCATCGCAACCACCATTGTGATTGGGCAAACCTTGGGGCAAAAACGCCTTGATGATGCAAAAGTATTAAGCTATCACGCCCTGCTAACAGGTTTTATGTTTGCCTGCCTTGCGGCGGTTGTGATTGTGTTATTAGATAAATACATCCCGCTGGCATTCACGCGTGATTCGCTTTCGATCTCTATTGCTGCTAACTTGCTTTTGTTCGCTGCGGTGTACCAAATCCCGGATGCACTCCAGGCAGTGGCTAATGGTGTATTACGTGGTTACAAACACACAAAACCGATTTTATATGTGACGATTTTTTGCTATTGGATTGTCGGAATGCCTCTCGGTTATATTTTGTCCAGAACGGAGCTTATCGTTGAACCAATGGCAGCCCAAGGGTTCTGGCTAACTTTCTGCATTAGCTTGAGCTTTGCAAGCGGTCTATTAATTTGGCAAATTCGTAAAATTCAGAAAGTACCACACGAAGTGCTAATTCAAAAATTGGAACGGATTAAATAGTAAAAAAATTCTAGGTAACCTATGCAAACGCTCAATACGCTCACGCTTCCTCTTAACTGTGCCAGCCTTATTGAGGCTTCAGCAGGCACAGGCAAAACGCATACCATTAAAAACCTCTATCTTCGCTTATTACTAGGCATCAGCCACGATGGTGAACCGCTAGAACCATTAACAGTTGAACAAATCTTAGTAGTAACTTTCACCAAAGCGGCAACTGAAGAACTTAAAGACCGTATCCGCCAAAATATTCAAGATTGTTACGCCTATTTTTCGGCAAAACTCACCGAGCAAGCGGTGAAAAATGATGATTTTTTTGCAGAACTTTTCGAGAAAGTCGAAAAGAAAGAGGAAGCCTTGCTTCGCTTACGTATCGCTGAGCGAGAGATTGATTTGGCAAGCGTGTTTACCATTCACAGCTTCTGCCAAAAGATGCTTTATCAATTTGCATTTGATTCGGGCATCAGTTTTGAGTTTGAACTGCAACAAAACGAACAGCAATTGCTCAAACGCCTTGCCCAAGAAGTGTGGCGTGAGCAGTTCTACCCGATGAATTTAAGTGAAACGAGCATCGTTGCTGATGAGCTTAAAACGCCACAAGATGCATTGGATGCGGTACGTACTTTTTTAACGGAAACCTTGCCTGAATTGAACGACGATCAACAAGGCATTAACCAACCTTTTGCCGAGCATTTAAAAGCCTATCAACAATTATTGGCAGACGTTCGCCAATATTGGCGAGCTAACCGCGAAGAAATTGTAAGTCCGATCATCAATGAATTGAATAAAAAATATAAAACAGGCGTAAAAAAGGCGTTGAATCGCCGCTCATATCAAATGCGTTATCTGGAAAATTGGTTGAAATCAGTGGATACTTGGGCAGAAAGTGAAGCTATTTATTTCCCCGCAGAGCATTTTTCACGCTTTTGCCAAAAAA
>NZ_JAHAHT010000167.1 GCF_018373095.1 Haemophilus parahaemolyticus | reverse complement strand
GTGCATTAGAACGTTTGTACACCGCTTTACGTGGCACCGATCAAAGTGCGGTTGCTTTTGGCGGTGAAAATTTTGTGGAAGCCTTCCGTGAAGCCATGGACGATGATTTCAATACGCCAAACGCTCTTTCTGTCTTATTTGAAATGGCGCGTGAAATCAATAAATTGAAAACTGAAGATGCAGAAAAAGCCAATGCTCTTGCTGCGCGTTTACGTGAGTTAGCGGGTATCTTAGGTTTACTTCAACAAGATCCAGAAAAATTCTTACAAGCTGGTTCTGACGATGATGAAGTCGCAAAAATTGAAGCGCTTATCAAACAACGAAACGAAGCCCGTGCCGCTAAAGATTGGACTGCAGCAGATGCGGCACGTAATGAACTTACGGCAATGGGTATCGTGTTAGAAGATGGCGCCAACGGCACGACGTGGCGTAAACAATAACCTCACTTTGATACAAAAACTGCGGTCACATTGACCGCAGTTTTTCTTTTTAGGCTTAAATCATTACATTCTAGCTTTTCCCATTGTTTTTGCTTTTTTCTGCATTTCTTTTGCTTTCATTTCTTTTGCTTTCATTTCTTTTGCTTTCATTTCTTTTGCTTTCATTTCTTCTGACTTCATATTATCCATTTTTTCAAACTCAAGGTGTAGCTATTCCGCTCAACCTTCATTCAGGTAACTCAAAGTATGAGTCGCCGAGGTAACTGTTGGGATAATGCTCCAATGGAGCGTTGGTTCCGCAGTTTTAAATATGAATGGATGCAAGAGGGCGACTATCTAACCTTGGGGCAAGCGATGGACGATGTGAGAGCTTATGTGATGTATTACAATTTTATTCGCCCACATCGTTACAATCAAGGTTTGGCGCCTGTTTTAACAAAAAAACCTATCGGGGACTGTTGAATTAGCTGATCACTACATTAATCAGTAAAAGATAAAAGGGCGAAGATTGTTATAATCTTTGCCCTTAATGTTATCTGCATTTTTACAAAAAATAATATTTTCAATTTTTTGAAAAAAAAGTGTAAGAAAAAAGGCTTATCTCCGACTAATAGAATAACTAGGAAGCATTTCCTACCATAATGAACTAAATAGTTTCATAAAATAGGTAATCAATCAGAGGAAAAAATGAAAGATTGTAAGATGCAAGGTATCAGCAGCGGCGTGAGTTTATTGATTTTACGCTTTTTTCTTGCGTGGGAATTTTTAGAGGCAGGGTTAGAAAAATGGAATGGTCAAAATTGGTTTACTGAAATACAAGATCGTTTTCCTTTTCCATTTAATCTTATTCCAGCCGATATTAATTGGCACGTTGCAATGGGATCTGAATTAATTTTCCCATTCTTGCTGATATTTGGGGTGCTAACACGTTTTAGTGCATTAAGTTTAACGATTTTAATCTCTGTCGCGTGGTATAGCATTCACGCCGATTCAGGTTATAACGTTTGTGATAATGGTTATAAATTACCCTTAATTTATGTGGTAACTTTATTAATCTTAATTACGCAGGGAGCAGGGAAACTCTCTTTAGACACGCTTATTAAGAAGGTTTATCCAACTAAAAGCTGG
>NZ_JAHAHT010000044.1 GCF_018373095.1 Haemophilus parahaemolyticus | reverse complement strand
ACATTCCCTTTTGGGTCGTTAGCTCAGTCGGTAGAGCAGCGGACTTTTAATCCGTTGGTCGAAGGTTCGAATCCTTCACGACCCACCACTTTATAAAAAATCTTAATTTAATTTTAATACAAATTAAAAGCTAAGATTTCATTTTTTCTTTTTTCTGCTTATAGTACAATTTCAGTTGAACATTTAGATTTTTGACAATAATTTATGTTAAAAAAAATACTTATTTCTCTCGGTATTTCAGCCGTTGTTGCTATTGGCATTTTAGGCTACGCTTATAAAAAAATTAACGATCTTATCCAACATCCTTTAACTATCCATTCCGACCAATTTTTTATCGTTGAAAAAGGCTCTTCCAGTCAAAAATTGGCGAAGCAATTGGAAGAACAAAGCATTGTAGAACACGCTGATGTAGCTCTGTTACCTTATTTAATTCGATTACATCCTGAACTTTCTCACTTCAAAGCAGGAGTATATTCGCTGAATGGTTTAAAAACCGTTGAAGATTTACTTAAACATCTTAATTCAGGTAAGGAAGTGCAGCTCAACGTGAAGTTTATTGAGGGAAAAACGTTCAAAACCTTCCGCGAGCAGCTAGAAAAGGCGAGCTATTTGGAGCAAACATTAACGAGCAAAAGCGAAGCAGAAATTGCAAAAATGCTTGGGCTCTCTTCAGAAAAATTGGAAGGTTGGATTTCACCTGATACCTACAACTACGTGCCTTATTCCACTGATTTTGAACTATTAAAGCGAGCTTATCAAAAGCAACAAAAAGCATTAGATGATGCTTGGCAAAATAGGGTGGAAAATCTACCGCTTGCAAACCCGTATGAGATGTTGATTTTGGCTTCCATTGTGGAAAAAGAGACGGGCGTAGCAAATGAACGTCCGCAAGTTGCCTCTGTGTTTGTGAACCGTTTAAAACAAGGTTGGAAATTAGAAACTGACCCGACCGTGATTTACGGCTTGAGTGAGCGTTATAATGGCAAAATCTACAAAAAAGACTTACAGGAAGCGACGCCTTACAACACTTACGTTATCGATGGTTTACCGCCAACACCCATTGCAATGCCAAGTGAAGCGGCATTAAAAGCGGTTTCTCAGCCCGACAGCACGCCTTACTTTTTCTTTGTTGCCGATGGTACGGGCGGACATAAATTTAGCCGTTCACTCAATGAACATAACCAAGCAGTGAAAGAATGGCGTAAAATTGAGCGTGAGCGTAAACAAACCGAACAAAAATAGGGAAGGATGAAATGATACGGGGTAAATTTATCGTGCTAGAAGGCTTAGAAGGAGCGGGAAAATCCACTGCTCATCAAGCTGTATTAGCAAAATTGGAAGAATTAGGTATTAAAGATGTGGTATTAACCCGCGAACCAGGTGGCACACCATTGGCGGAGAAATTACGCTATTTAATTAAGCACGATTTGGAAGAGCCGATTACCGATAAAGCCGAATTATTGATGCTTTATGCGGCACGTGTGCAGCTAGTGGAAAATGTGATTAAACCTGCTCTTGCCGAAGGAAAATGGGTGCTAGGCGATCGTCACGATATGTCATCGCAAGCCTATCAGGGGGGGGGCCGAAAGATTGAACGCAAGATTTTAGATAACCTAAAACGTACCGTGTTGGGCGATTTTGAGCCAGATTTAACGATCTATTTGGACATTGATCCTGTGGTTGGGTTGGAGCGTGTGCGTGGACGTGGTGAGTTGGATCGCATTGAACAACAGAGCTTAGATTTCTTCTATCGCACGCACCAACGCTATTTGGAACTCACCCAAAATAACGACAAAGCGGTGATTATTGATGCCGAGCAACCGCTAGAAAAAGTAACTGCTGACATCAAACAAGCGGTCGAAAATTTCGTGAAAAAAGCAAAATGACTGCGATTTCTCCTCAGCCACTCTACCCGTGGCAACAAGTGATTTATTCGTCCATCACCCAGCCTTTTAGCCAAGGGCGAGGGCATCACGCCTTATTGTTCAAAACCGAAGCTGGTTTGGGCAGTGAGGTATTGATTCGCCATTTTGCCCATTGGTTGCTTTGCCAGAATAAAAATGGCAATGAGCCTTGCCATCAATGCAAAAGTTGCCTGTTAGCACAAAGTGGCAACCACCCCGATTTTCACCAGCTTGAACCGATTGAAAATAGAGATATTGGTGTCGATCAGGTGCGTGATGTATTGGCGACTTTGCAACGCTTCGCTCAACAAGAAGGCAATATCGTGGTGTATATTCGCCAAGCGGAACGATTGACCGAAGCGAGTTGCAATGCGTTGCTGAAAACCTTAGAAGAACCGCACGAAGGCGTTTATTTTTTGCTAGAAACTGATTTGCAAGCTCCGATGATGGCAACCATTCAAAGCCGTTGCCAAACGTGGGTATTGCACGCTCCCGAAACACCTATCGCATTGCAATGGTTGCAAATGCATTGTCCGCAATTCAGCGAAACTGACATCGAAACCGCCTTGCGTTTATGCCACGGTCGTCCGTTAATTTGCAAAACTTTCTTAGAAAACGACCGCTTATCTGCCCGCAAAACCTTTTTGCAAACCTTCTGGCGTTTCTACAAAAACCGAGATCCATTTTTGCTACTCAGCCAGTTTGAAAAAGAGCAAGTACAGATGCCACTAGAATGGTTGCAAAGCTTTTTCAGCGATGCACTCAAAGCCAAAATGGGCATGACTACAGGTTGGGTAAATCACGATTTAGACAAAGGCATCTGGCTATTCAGCGATTCCCTTTCCGCTCAACAACTTCTCAAAGGTTACGATATCTTGTGTGAGACTGAAAAAAACATCAATGAAATCAATGCAGTAAACATTGAATTGATGTTGGCGAATGGCTTGACGAGATTGGTGTTAGAGGTGTTTTAATGAGAGATGAAATAAAATAAGAGGCGATTAGCCTCTTATTTTTATCTTACTAAATCTTTCCCCCAACCCCTTTAAATTTCTCTACAAATGCAGCAATTTTTTGGAAAATCGTCTGTTTTTTAGTGAGATATTGCGGATTAAGTGGACTCATTTTTGGCAATACTTCATTGAGTGCCGTGCCGTTTTCACTGGCATATTCGCGTTTTAGTGAAGTGCTGATATAGCGTTTTGCTGCATCGATATTCAAATTCTCTTCTTGAATTAAGGTTTCTGCTTCTTTTTGCTGTTCTGCTTGAGCAAATAGGAAGAATGAGTCAATTAAAGTTGCTTTATCGGGAATATCATCTAAATTTGTTTGGTTGATAAAATCGACAATCAAGCTCTCTTTAGCACGGTTACCCAAACTTGAACGAACTGTGCGGCGGATTTCATCAATTAACACCTCTTTGTCTTGGTTTTTCTTATGATGTTCGAAAATTAACGCAAGAATATAATCCAAATTGATTTCTTGAGATTTTAATAAATCCACTTCAAATACGACATCATCCCAGTTAATGGTTGAATTGTCTTTATCATTGCTTTCTTTTCGCTGGCGTAGCCAATCGCGAATATCATTATAAGTTGAACGATAATCTTGTTCCGCTCTTACTGGTAAAGTGGGTACTTTCAGCATTTCTACAATTTGTTCATCATTCACATAATGTACTTGCTTGAATTTCTCCATTGCAATCGGATCATTTAAATCGACCGTTTGTAAGGCTTGCAATGCTGCAAATTCATCGTAATTTTGCAAAATATTTTCAATACGTAAATATTCGCCAAATAATTTTACAAACTCTTTTTTATCTTGCTCTGTTTCGATTTCTGTTGGATTAGGAAAGCGATTTTGCAGTTCTTGAACAACCTCCAAATAACCACGTTGATTGTCATCACCGTTAAAATAGCTGTCGTAGCTTTTCTCTAGTACGACATTCTTTGTATTTTTATCGCCAAATAGCGTGATTGCATCAATGGTATTTTGTTCCAAATCTCGGAAAGTAACGATATTCCCAAAGGTTTTAGTGGTGTCATAAATGCGGTTGGTGCGAGAAAAAGCCTGCATTAATCCATGATAACGTAAGTTTTTGTCTACGAAAAGCGTATTCAACGTAGGGGCATCAAAGCCTGTTAAGAACATTCCGACCACAATCAGTAAATCCACTTCCTGATTTTTCACACGTTTGGCAAGATCGCGATAGTAATTTTGGAATGATTGACTATCTACGCCATAATTCGTGCCAAAGTAGTGATTGTAATCATCAATGGCTTTCGTTAAAAATTCTTTTGCCGTACTGTTTAGAGCGGTGGGTTCAAAGGTCTCATCTGGAATATCGCCAATCGCATCTTGTTCTTCATTTGCCGCAAAAGAGAAAATGGTGGCAATTCTTAACGGTTTTTCTTGTTCAGTCTGTAGATTTTGTAAAGTTTCGTAATAACGTTTTGCCGCTTCCACACTGCTTACCGCAAACATTGCATTAAAGCCTTTACCTGTAGCGTTCAAGCGGTGGGTTTTCTGTTTAAAATTGTTAAGCAAATATTGCGAGATTTCTTTAATACGCTCAGGGTGTAAAAAGGCTTGTTTCTGCTCAAGTGCGGTCAATTTTTCAGGATCTTTTTCTGTTTCTAAGGCTTTAAATTGTGGGCGGACATCATTGTAATCGACCTTGAATTTCAGTACTTTGTCATCACGAATAGCATCGGTAATCACATAAGAATGCAATTCCGTGCCGAACACGCTGGCTGTCGTTTCTGCACCTAAGGCATTTTCAGGAAAAATTGGCGTGCCAGTAAAACCAAATTGATAGAATTTTTTGAATTTACGTTTTAGATTTTTTTGTGCTTCGCCAAATTGGGAGCGATGGGCTTCATCAAAAATAAATACGACTTGTTTTTGATAAATCGGCAAATTCTCTTCCGATTTCATCAAATTATTCAACTTTTGAATGGTGGTTACGATAATTTTGTTATCATCTTTTTCAATATTGCGTTTCAGCCCTGCGGTACTTTCCGAACCATTCACGCTATCAGGCGAAAAACGCTGATATTCTTTCATTGTTTGGTAGTCTAAATCTTTACGATCGACCACAAAAAAGACTTTATCAATAAAATCAAGTTCAGTCGCAAGGCGAGAGGCTTTAAAACTGGTAAGCGTTTTACCTGAACCTGTGGTATGCCAAATATAGCCACCACTTTCTTTATTGCTCCAATTTTTGGCGTGATATGAACTTTTGATTTTCCACAAAATACGTTCTGTTGCGGCAATTTGATACGGACGCATAATTAATAGGGTATCGGATACATCAAACACGCAGTAATTTACCAACACATTGAGCAGAGAATGTTTTTGCAAGAATGTCGCCGTAAAATCCTTTAAATCTTTAATCAGAGTATTTTTTGCGGTTGCCCAATTCATTGTGAAGTCGTAGCTATTCTTATCGCGTTTGGTGGTATTGGCAAAATAGCGAGTATCCGTACCGTTGGAAATGACAAAGATTTGAATGAATTTAAAGAGGGAATTTTCTTTATTGAAACTTTCTTTGCTGTAGCGATGAATTTGATTAAAGGCTTCACGAATTGCCACGCCACGTTTTTTCAGTTCAATATGCACAAGGGGTAAACCATTTACCAAAATTGTCACATCATAACGATTATCATAGCTGCCAGTTTGCTCAAATTGATTGATGACTTGTAGAGAATTATTGGCAAGATTTTTCTTATCTAGCAAATAGATATTCTGAATGCGTCCATTATCGAACACAAAATCATAAATATAATCATCGTGAATTTTTCGGGTTTTATCAATCAGACTATCGCTCGATTTATCCAAATATTCCTCTAAAAAACGATGCCATTCCGCATCGGAGAAAACAACATTATTCAACCGTTGTAATTGAACACGTAAGTTTTTAATCAGTTCATCGTGATTATTAAGCTCTTGTAAATACTCATAGCCTTGTGCCAGTAAATCACGAATAAACTCACGCTCAAGACTGCCTTCCGTTTGGTAACCAGCATTAGGCTCTTTCACAAATTTATTATATTGATCTAAAACGATAAAATTATTGGATTCAGCGATGGTTTTGTATAGGGTCATGAGTGGTTCCTTAATTCTTTTACTTTTTTAGTTTTTGTAGGGTGGCTTTAGCCCACCGTTTTATTAATGTTTTACTTGATATTGTTTACCATCTTGGGCAGTTATTAAGTAATCCTTAATAACTGAATACTCATCTAACTCCTTGTCTTCTAATATATTTTTTATATGAGTGGTTATATTTGGTATAGAGGTGTTAAAAAGTTCCGCAAGCTGATTTTGGGTTAGCCAAGCCTCATTTTCAACAACTAATAAAGCAACGTGAGATTTACCGTCATCGGTGTTGTAGATAAATCGTTCATAATTTTACTTTGTTGTATTATCAATTTGTGGCTCTTTAATATTTTCTTCTATATAGAAACCGTAATTATTAATTAGATGTTCAAGTAAATATTTAACAATCTTCTTTTCGGCATCTGTTGGTTCAGCAATTATCTCATTTGATAACGTAGAGTGACTAGTAAAATTGATTATACGAGTGTAATAGCTTTGTCTTGCATCATCATTGGGTAATAGATTTGACCATCCTGAATAACCAAGAAAGTTGGCAGTTTTTTCATATAGATTTCTCAGTAACATGAAATGATATTTTTGAATATCTTTAGATTCAACTTCTTCAAGTAGATTTCGTAGAAAAAGATGATAGGAGAAACTTTTGTTTGAACCACCTTGTTTCTCCTCAAGATCAAATCTTTCGTTTTCATTTTTATTTTCATCTTTTCTTAGAATATAACCACTTTTTGCCCCAAGCTCATTATATAAAACGTTATAGAATAAAGGGTTGTGTGTAGTGATAATAAATTTTATAGTATTGGGACTATCTTTGACTAATTCCGCTAAATCAACAGCTAATTGAATAAGATGATTTTCATCTAATGAACTTACAGGGTCATCAATAAAAATATATTTAAGTTCATCAAATTCATTAGTAGTGCGTTCACTAGGCTCTGATATATTTAATTCTGCAACAACTTGTTCAATTAATGTATGAAAAATACTCCAAATAAAATTGCTTTCTTCCCCCTTCGATAGTTTTATATTTTCTTCAGGCGTATCATCTCCACGTGCAAAACTGAATGTAATTTGATTATTTTCAATATCAAATTTAGGCATAAGTTTCTCATCACAATAATGATGAAATTTTCCAATCACTTTGCCTTCATCCCCTTGATCTTTAATCAACCAACGAATAAAAGAATTTGGTTGAATCTTTAATTTTGGTTCGGTGTCATTAAGTAGATCATTATCCCAATAGAATAAATCTTCGGTAAATGCATTGAAATAAAGTACTTTTCTTCGTGTTAGCTCTTCTTCATTGCCATGATTTTCTTTAGGTACTATAAGATTCTTAAAGACTTTTGATAAACGGGTTTTTCCACTTCCATTAAAGGCGTAAATTAGATTAACCTTTTTATTAGAATCTCTTAACTGTTTTGCAATTTCGTCTAAACTTTTAGTCATATTATTCTCTGCCTGGGAAATTCAATAACAATTCTCTGTAATATTCATACCGTTTTTGGCTTTGCTCAATCGATAAAGGTAAACCTTCAGTAATGGAGTTGGTGAGAGCTTCAAATTTATCGAGGATTGAAACGATGCGGTGTTGTTCTTCGATTGATGGAACAAAAATAGGAATTTCATTCAAAATAGCTTGTGTTAAGCTCGGTCTGCCTGAGCCTGTATCCAATTTTGTTAAATCTACCGTTTTCATAAAATGATAAAAGTATTTTGGTAAAATTTGAGTTGTGTCAATTTCTGTATAGTAAATCGTATCAACGTTCCAAAATGGTTCTTCAAGGTAAAATATGTTTGTAATAGTTCCTTTTCGTGGAATTAATACTGTAGGTTTATCGTATGAATATGTATCAACATATCCCATAATCCCACCTGAACCATATATTGGAATATTACCTTCCCCAAGATGTTTCCAATCTTTTCCATTTTTGATTTTAGCCACATCAATAAGTTTCTTCTTCCCCCCCCCCGAATTTAATTGTTCTAAACTATCAAAAGATAATAATTTTTCTCGATAGTATTCATACTGCTTCTGGCGTAGTATAAGCTCGCTGGTAAGCTCGCTGGTAAGCGCTGTCAATGCGTCCAAAATTCGGACGATTTCGGTTTGGACGGAGAGTGGGGGGATGGGGATAAGTAAATTTGCTAAATCTGATTTAGCTAAAGCAGGAATTCCAGCTCCATATTGATTTTGCATAAATTTAACTTGATTCATTTTAAGAAAATGATACGCATAACGTTTTTGAACTAATGTTTCATTAGTTTTTACTACATAAGCATGCGCACCAGCAAAAAATGGTGTTGTCATCCAATTGACATAACCTGCACTCGCACCACCTTGACTAATTACAATTGTATTCGCCTCATTATTATATTCGTGCCAATAACCTGAAGGATTGATTCCTCCATTTATTACGGGGTATTCTCCCGTTTCAGTTAAAAGTGCTTTATTAAGCTGTTTTCCTTTTTCTATTTCTGAAACTTCACAAAGTTTCTTCCACTCAACCTCAGCCCCATTCAATAATTTTTCTAAAAAAGTGCGGTTGTTTTTCATGGTGTTTTACCCCTCAATCTCCGCCACAATCTTATCAATCTCGGCACGCAAGCGGTCGATATTGGCTACAGTTTTACGAATTTCCGCATTGAGTTCATCAATATTAATCACTTCGCGAGTGTTTTTTTGTTCCACATACGAACTCACTGCAAGGTTGTATTCATTTTTGGCGATTTCTTCAATGGGAACTAATTTTGCCAAATGCGGCACATCTTCTTTATCGGCAAACAGTTTGAGAATTTGCTCAATATGTTCCTCTTCCAAAATATTGTTATTAGTGGCGGATTTAAATAAACCGCTGGCATCGATAAATTGAGTTTGGGTATTGGGTTTGTGCTTGGAAAGCACCAAAATATTCACGGCAATACTGGTGCCGTAAAATAGATTAGGTGCAAGGGCAATCACGGTTTCCACAAAATTGTTTTCCACCAAATATTGGCGAATTTTTTGTTCCGCACCGCCGCGATAAAAAATGCCGGGGAAGGAGACAATCGCCGCGCGGCCTTTGCCTGAAAGATAGCTTAATGCGTGTAAAATAAAGGCAAAATCCGCTTTGGATTTTGGTGCAAGTACGCCAGCAGGGGCGAAGCGTTCATCGTTAATCAGTGTTGGATCATCAGAGCCAATCCATTTCACGGAGTAAGGTGGATTAGAAACAATAGCATCGAAGGGTTTATCGTCACCAAATTGCGGATTCATTAAGGTGTTGCCAAGGGCGATATCAAACTTGTCGTAGTTGATGTTATGCAAAAACATATTCATACGGGCAAGGTTATAAGTGGTGTGATTAATTTCCTGCCCGAAGAATCCTTCTTCAATGATGTGTTCATCAAATTGTTTTTTGGCTTGTAACAATAAAGACCCCGAACCTGCCGCTGGGTCATAAATTTTATTGACCTTGTCTTGTCCATATAAAGCCAGCCTAGCAATTAGTTTGGAAACGCATTGTGGCGTAAAGAACTCGCCACCTGATTTACCCGCATTAGCAGCATAGTTGGAAATTAAAAATTCGTAAGCATCGCCGAATAAATCAATGTGGTTATCTTCAAAGTTACCAAAATCTAACTCGGCAACGCCTTTTAATACCGCAGCTAGACGGGTGTTTTTATCAGCAACGGTATTACCCAAGCGATTGCTAGTGGTATCAAAATCAGCAAATAAGCCTTTGATGTCTAGTTCGGAAGGGTAGCCAGTAGCGGAGTTTTCAATATCGCTAAAAATTTGTTTAAGTTCAGTATTAAGGTTTGGATTGGTGTTCGCAGTCGCCACTACGTTTTTGAATAGCTGACTTGGATAAATAAAATACCCTTTGGTTTTTATGGCGTCAATTTTAATTTCAGGTGTGATGATTTCATCAGGCAATTCAGCGTAATTCACGCTTTCATCATCCGCTTCAATATAATTGGTAAAGTTTTCACTAATAAAACGATAGAAAAGTGTGCCAAGCACATATTGTTTGAAATCCCAGCCATCGACTGAGCCTCGAACATCATTAGCAATTTGCCAAATACGACGTTGAAGTTCGGCACGTTGTTGAATTGCGGTCATTTGGTCTTCCTTTGTATTTTAAAATGGGATGAATTGTACTATATTTTTACGGTGCAATCCCTCGTAAAATCGGATTCTGCATCGAGATAAGTGTTTCTGTCGATTGAATCTCATCAATGCTTTGGATTTTACCCGCAAGCACTTGGTGAAGCTCCTCGATGGTGTGGGTCATTACTTTGATGAAAATGGAGTAATTGCCCGTGGTGTAGTAGGCTTCAACCACTTCGGGGAAGTCGTTGAGTTTGGCGATCACTTTTTCGTAATCTTTTGCCGATTTGAGGATGATGCCGATAAAACAGCAGACGTCGTAGCCCAATTTGCGTTCGTTGATTTTGAGTTGTGTCGCTTCGATCACGCCCGATTGTCGCATTTTTTCCACGCGAACGTGGATAGTTGCAGCGCTCACGCCCGATTGCTTGGCGATTTCGGTGTAGGGCGTTTTGGCATCTTTCACTAAGGCACGTAAAATTTGTTGATCGAGCTGGTCGATGGGTTGTTTGAAAGCGGTCAAAATTTCCTCACAATTTACAATTTGTTAAATGATATTTAAAATTTAGCATAGATTATTAAATTCTATCTAATCTTATTTTTGATTTATTGTAATTTTATCTAAAAAAGATTGAGTTTTTTAAGAATTCCTTTAAATTGAACGCCATTCCGTTAAACGACATCAAAATTTTATAGAAAAAGGTAGGAAACAGATGAAAAAATCATTTATTTTGCAACAAAACGAAATTAGCTTTGTAAAAAACACGTTTACACAATATTTAATCGATAAATTAGGCGTGATTGAGGTACAAGGCCCGATTTTGAGCCAAGTAGGCAATGGAATGCAAGACAACTTATCAGGGATCGAAAAAGCGGTGCAAGTAAATGTGAAATGTATTCCAGGTGCAACGTTTGAGGTGGTACATTCATTAGCGAAATGGAAACGCCACACGCTCGGTCGTTTTGGTTTCCAAGAAGGCGAAGGTTTGTTTGTGCATATGAAAGCGCTTCGTCCAGATGAAGACTCGCTTGATCCAACTCACTCAGTTTATGTGGATCAGTGGGACTGGGAGAAAGTGATTCCAGCAGGTCGTCGTAACTTTGATTACTTAAAAGAAACGGTAAACGAGATTTACAAGGCAATTCGTTTAACCGAATTAGCGGTGGAAGCACGTTTTGATATTCCATCCATTTTACCAAAACAGATTACTTTTATTCACAGCGAAGATTTAGTGAAACGTTACCCAGATTTATCGGGTAAAGAGCGTGAAAATGCTATTTGTAAAGAGTATGGTGCGGTATTCTTGATTGGTATTGGTGGTAAATTATCGGATGGTAAACCGCACGATGGTCGTGCACCAGACTACGATGACTGGACAACAGAATCAGAAAACGGCTACAAAGGTTTAAATGGCGATATTTTGGTATGGAACGATCAGTTAGGTACAGCTTTTGAACTTTCTTCAATGGGTATTCGCGTGGATGAAAAAGCGTTACGCTTACAAGTGGAAATTACGGGAGACCAAGATCGTTTAGAGATGGATTGGCATAAAGAATTATTAGCAGGTAAATTACCTTTAACCATCGGTGGTGGTATTGGTCAATCTCGCTTGGCAATGTTCTTACTTCATAAACAACATATCGGAGAAGTGCAATCAAGTGTATGGCCACAAGCGATGTTAGAGAAATATCAAAACATCCTTTAATCAATAAGAGAAATGAAACCCCAGACGAATGTTTGGGGTTTTGTTTTTCTTGAACGAAAAGGGAGAAGAGAGTAGCATTTGCGGGAATTTATTGAGTAAAAAATATGAAACCGACTATTCTCTTATATGATTCTGGCATTGGTGGTTTGACGATTTATGATGAAGTGCGAAAAGCCTTGCCGAATGCCCATTATTTATATTGCTTTGATAATGCGTTATTCCCTTATTCGGAAAAATCGGAGCAGGAATTGATTACACAAGCGGTCAAAATTGTGCAAAAGATTGCAGAAAAACAACCGCTTGATTTGGTGGTGGTAGCGTGTAACACCGCAAGCACGGTGGTATTGCCTGCTTTGCGAGCAAATTTTACTTTCCCAATTGTGGGAACTGTGCCTGCGATAAAGCCTGCGGCGAAAATATCTGAGACGAAAACGATCGGTCTATTGGCGACGGTGGGGACGATCAAACGTCCTTATGTGTTGGATTTGATTCAGAAATATGCTTCGGATTGTGTGGTAGAGAAGATTGGGCAAACAAAAATTGTGGAACTTGCCGAAGAAAAATTATTGAATGGCAAAGTAGATGTAGATGCTCTGGCTGATTGCGTGAAAGAGTGGAAAGTGCATTCAAAATTGGATACGGTGATTTTGGGCTGTACGCATTTTCCTTTTTTAAAAGCCGAATTGCAGCAGATTTTGCCGAAAGTGAAGTTTTTTGTCGATTCGGGCGAGGCGATTGCGAAACGAGTGAAGTCGTTAATTGCCGAAAAATCTAATTTTAATGGCAAACAGGAGGTAAAAAATCAGGCATTCTGCACAAAATTGACCGATGATTTTGCCGAACGTAAGAAAATTTTAAAACAGTGGGGCTTTGAAAGCTTAAATGTGATTGAGATTTAACGCTAGAAAAACGGCAAAAATGGATGGTTATTCATACTTTTCGCATAAAGTTTCCACAAGCGGTAAATTTTTTAAAATTTTTTGCAAAAAGTGCTTGCACGGTTTTGATTTTTCTCTATAATGCACCACACACAACGACGCACTGTTGT
>NZ_JAHAHT010000043.1 GCF_018373095.1 Haemophilus parahaemolyticus | reverse complement strand
TATGAATATGCCTGAGGATAAAATCCGTAAGGTGTTGAAAATTGCTAAAGAGCCAATTTCAATGGAAACGCCTATCGGTGATGACGACGATTCACATTTAGGTGATTTCATTCAAGACGAAAGTCTTGAATTACCATTAGATTCTGCAACGGCAGAAAGCTTACGTATTGCAACCAATGAAGTATTGGAAGGCTTAACCCCGCGTGAAGCGAAAGTGTTGCGTATGCGTTTTGGTATTGATATGAATACCGACCACACGCTCGAAGAAGTAGGTAAACAATTTGATGTCACCCGTGAGCGTATTCGTCAGATCGAAGCTAAAGCGTTGCGTAAATTACGCCACCCAAGTCGCTCTGAAACGTTACGTAGTTTCTTAGACGATTAATCTTTTTTTCAAGCGGTCAATTTTTTGCAAAATTTTGTGAAGAGTTGACCGCTTATTTCAATCATAAACAGAGGATTCTTTATGAACAAATTAACTAAACTCTCATTAGCAGTCGTTATCGGTAGTTTAATGATGCCAGCATTTGCGTCTAAAACTGAGCCTTACACTCAATCAGGCACTAACGCCCGTGAAATGTTGGTTGAACAACCCATTCACTGGATTTCAGTTGATCAAATTAAAAAAGAATTAGAGGGCAAAGCACCGATTAATGTGAGCTTTGACATTGACGACACCGTGTTATTTAGCAGTCCTTGCTTCTACTACGGTCAGCAAAAATACTCACCAGGCAAACAAGATTACTTAAAAAACCAAGACTTCTGGAATGAAGTAAATGCAGGGTGTGATAATTACTCAATTCCAAAACAAATTGGTGCAGATTTAATCAAAATGCACCAAGAGCGTGGAGACCAAATTTACTTTATTACAGGTCGTACAGCAGGTAAAACCGATGGCGTAACCCCTGTATTACAAAAAGCATTTGATATTAAAAATATGCATCCAGTGGAATTTATGGGTGGTCGTGAACGTACGACAAAATATAATAAAACCCCTGGTATTATTGCTCATAAAGTGACAATCCACTATGGCGACAGCGATGATGATATTTTAGCTGCGAAAGAAGCAGGCATTCGCGGTATTCGTCTAATGCGTGCGGCAAACTCAACTTACCAACCAATGCCAACTTTAGGTGGCTATGGCGAAGAAGTTTTAATCAATTCAAGCTATTAAAATAGTGTTGAATGACCTTAAAATAGGATAAACATGTTTATGTGGGCGGATTTCTATCCGCCTACTTTTTCAAAATTTTTGTGGAGTTTTTATGATGAACAGACGCCATTTTATTCAAATTGGAGCAACTAGCATCCTAGCATTAAGTGCAAACCGTTTTGCGATTGCAAAAGGAAAAAGCGATGTTGATTTACGCATTGTGGCAACAACAGATGTTCATAGCTTCTTGACCGATTTTGACTATTATAAAGATGCACCGACTGATAAATTCGGTTTTACTCGTGCGGCAAGCCTTATTCGTCAAGCACGTGCTGAAGTAAAAAATAGTGTATTAGTAGATAACGGTGACCTAATTCAAGGTAATCCAATTGCAGACTATCAAGCTGCACAAGGCTATAAAGAAGGCAAATCTAACCCTGCGGTCGATTGTTTAAATGCGATGAATTATGAAGTGGGTACATTAGGTAACCACGAATTTAACTATGGTCTCAATTATCTTGCAGATGCCATCAAACAAGCTAAATTCCCGATTGTAAATGCGAACGTAGTAAAAGTTGGAACTGAAGAACCTTATTTCACACCTTATGTCATTCAAGAAAAATCTGTGGTGGATAATAATGGCAAAAAACATAAATTAAAAATCGGTTATATCGGTTTTGTACCGCCACAAATTATCGTTTGGGATAAAGCAAACCTTCAAGGTAAAGTGGAAACCCGTGATATTGTAAAAACAGCACAAAAATATGTCCCTGAAATGAAGAAAAAAGGGGCTGATATTATCGTTGCATTAGCTCACACTGGCCCGTCTGATGAACCATATAAAGAAGGTGCTGAAAACTCGGCATTCTATTTGGCAGATGTTCCACATATTGATGCAGTTATTTTTGGTCACTCACACCGTTTATTCCCAAATAAAGAATTTGCGAAATCACCAAATGCGGACATCGTAAATGGTACCGTAAAAGGCGTACCAGAAAGTATGGCTGGCTATTGGGCAAATAATATCAGTGTGGTAGATTTAGGCTTAACAGAACACAAAGGCAAATGGATTGTTACTTCAGGCAAAGCGGTTCTTCGCCCAATTTATGATGTAGAAACCAAAAAAGCACTTGCAAAAAATGATCCAGAAATCACCGCTCTTTTGGCACCAGTTCACGAAGCAACTCGTAAATTTGTGTCTCAACCTATCGGTAAAGCCACAGACAATATGTATAGCTACCTTGCATTAGTGCAAGATGATCCAACCATCCAAATAGTGAACCAAGCACAAAAAGCATACGTTGAAAAAGTGGCACCAAGTGTGGCAGAAATGGCTGGTTTGCCTATTTTAAGTGCAGGTGCTCCATTTAAAGCGGGTGGTCGTAAAAATGACCCAACGGGCTATACCGAAGTGAACAAAGGTGAATTAACTTTCCGTAATGCGGCAGACTTATACCTTTATCCAAATACGCTAGTGGTTGTTAAAGCCACAGGCGAACAATTAAAAGAATGGTTAGAGTGCAGTGCAGGTATGTTTAAACAAATTGACCCTACCAGTGATAAACCACAATCATTAATCGACTGGGAAGGCTTCCGTACTTACAACTTTGATGTGATTGATGGTGTTAATTATGAATACGATCTAACCAAACCTGCTCGTTACGACGGCGAATGCAAACTTATCAACCCAGATTCGCATCGTGTAGTAAATCTTACTTATCAAGGTAAACCAGTTGATCCAAAAGCAGAATTTTTAATTGCAACTAATAACTATCGTGCTTACGGCAATAAATTCCCAGGTACTGGTGATAAACATATTGTTTACGCTTCACCAGATGAAAGCCGTCAAATTTTGGCTGATTATATTAAAGCAACCAGTGAGAAAGAGGGTTCAGTCAATCCAAATGCGGATAAAAACTGGCGTTTTGTGCCTATCACAGGTAACGATAAATTAGATGTCCGTTTTGAAACATCGCCAAGCGAACAAGCGGCGAAATTTATCGCTGAAAAAGCACAATACCCGATGAAACAGGTGGGTACTGACGAAATCGGTTTTGCAGTGTATCAAATTGATTTGTCGAAATAGTAGCTAGAAAAATAAAATGCCGTCTAAAAATTAAAATTTAGGCGGCATTTTTTCTTCCTAAAGAGCGGTCAAATTTTTAGAGATTTTTACTTAGTTCGCAATCTATCTTCTTTATTTTATACTTTTCAACCCTTCTATTGCTTTACATTCCTCTTCATTATGTTCACTTTCGGTAACAATGGACTGTAAAAAAGCTTTAATTTCTAATAATTGAGATATTTTATTTTCCACTTGAATCAGTTGATTCAGTACTAATTGATCCGCCTGATAATGATCTTCCATACTGAATTTAATACGATTGAGTACCTTAATATTCTCTAAAGAGAAACCCAATGTCCGACATTTTTTGATAAAGTTTAATTGCTCTACGCTCTCTTCATTATAATATCGATAACCATTAACCAACCGCTTAGGTGGCTGCAATACTCCTTGCTTTTCATAGTATCGGATAGTTTCAATATTAGTATGTGTAGATTTACTTAATTCACTAATTTTCATTATTTCCTCAAGCAATTTTTTACTTTAATGAGAATGATCATCTAATAAGAAATGTGTATTTCTATCATACAATGATTTAACAGCTTGAAAAACTGTAGAAATACCGCTGTGTAATACAAAAATACTTAAGATACCACTAGCAACTACATCAACCCACTGCCAATTTAACCACCAAGCACTTATTCCTGCAATAATAGCAACAACCGAACCAAATAAATCTACTAAAACATGCAAATATGCTGCACGAATATTCAAATTATGGCGATTACTTTTTAGCATTATAAAAGCTACCAACAAATTAATCCCAAACCCTAGTAAAGCTACACCTAACATTGGCAAAGCGTCTATTTCTATCGGAGCCTGCCAACGTGTTACAGCCTCGATAAAAATCCAAATAGCAACCCAAATTAATGAAATTCCATTGATTAAAGCTAACCATTTTTGCCATTTTAGACTTAAAAATAATCCAATCCATGCTAAAAAAATAGATAAACTATCATTTGCCATATGCCCAGCATCAGCCATTAAAGTAAGGCTGTTAAACCAATATCCCCCTAGAAATTCAACAACCATATAGAAGGTAATAATTGCAAAACTAATGCCTAATACCATTTTATTTTTAGAAATTTGACTATGAGGACAAGATGCATGCTGCTGATATTCTTTAGGACTATGATTTTTTACTATAAAAACTTCTTTCATTTTATTTCCTTAACTATTTAATTTACTTTGCAAGAATCATAAAGTCTGTAGTAACTACAATGTCAAGTCATAAAACGTACATTTAATCAGGTGCTGACGTAGACTCGATACCCAAACCAATTCAACAATTTTGTTTTACCGAAAAGCCAGTTTTGGCTAAATTTAACTTTGTTTTTAAGTTGGCGTTGAAATCTCGCCAATTTGACGAATTACTTGCACACTAAATATGAAAGATCGGGCGAAATTATTGAATTTTGTTGAAGCTATGGTGGAATGGAAACAAGAAAAATAATTGAGCGATAGTAGATTGATTTGTTGAGAGTTGTAAATAGATAAGCAAAACGGCACAAAAGTGCCGTTTTTTGTTATGTTGCTAATATATTCGCAATCTCTTTCGGCATCAGCTTCGGGCTTGGCACGAAAATTTGCTTATGCCGTTGCAATTCGCCTTTTTCTAGCATAATGCTACTTTTCGGCACTTTAAACAATTTGCTGAGATATTTAAGCAGATGAGCATTTGCTGCACCATCCACAGGCGGGGCAGTAATGGCGATTTTTAGCTCGCAATCATGTAAGCCGACAATTTGATCGCGGCTGGCTTTCGGTTGCAGGAAAATTCGCAACCGAATGCCGTCAGGATTTTCTACTTTTTCGACCGCTTGCATTATGCAATTGCCCATAATACGCCGAAAATATTGTAGAACACGTTGTTTAGCAAAATTAACGCAAAGCCAAGTACCATTACAGAGAAATCTAACATTCCCGTGCGAGGTAAGATACGGCGGATAATACCTAAGACAGGCTCTGTGATTTGTGCCACCATATAATCAAGCGGATGGTTTCCTTGAGTCACCCAGCTCATTAACGCTCGGATCAAGGTGGTAAAGAAGAGAATTTGCCCAAAGGTTTTAACTACACCTAATACGCCTGCTAATACAGCAAGTGGAACAGATAAGCCAAATACGATCCATTTTTCTGCCATCAGTAACACTACAGCTAATAAAATCGCTGCGAAGTTGATGCCTTTGCGGGTTGGAATGATTTTTTTGATGGGGGCAAGCACAGGTTCGCTTATTCTCAATAATGATTGTGAAAGTGGCATTCGAGGATCTATGCGGCAAAATTCTAGCCAAGAACGTAGAATTAAAATAAAGGTGAAAAAGCCGATAATGACCGACAAAATTGAACCGATTATTTCCATTTTATTTCCTTTTAATCTAATATAAGCAAGCGGTCAATTTCTGTAAAACTTTTGCAAAAATTGACCGCTCGAGATGAAAATACTTAATTAAGCTTCTGCTGGGAAATCCCACCAGATATCGAATAATTCGCTTACTTGTACGTTTTGTAAGCCATTGTTTTCTAACCAAGTTTTCACTAATTGACGGTGTGATTCATCACATTTGCCAATTTTTTCTAAGCATACTAAACCTTCCCAAGCGAGGTAACCGTTGCCTTCATAAGCAAGACCGTTTGCTTTGATCACTTCGTCGATAAAACGATCAACTGTTGCATCAATTTGGTCGATGCCTGTGCTTTCCGCAAAGTTAAATTTTACTAAAAAGCCTAATTCTTGGAATTCTGCTAAGTGCATTTTTTTACGCTGACGTGCGTTACGTTGAATAGCCATATTTTTCTCCTTATGGAATGTTCGTTGAAATTGGCGAAACTTGATTGGGCAAAAGATGGTTACATTTTACGATTTTTCAAGCCTTTTTCACCGCTTGTTTATTACTTTTTGAGGAAATATAAATCCCAAACGCCGTGACCGAGGCGATGCCCACGCTCTTCGAATTTAGTTAATGGACGGAAATCGGGGCGAGGAATAAAATCATTCGTTGCCGAAGTGTTCTCTAATTCATTTTCAAATTGGCGTAAGACTTCAAGCATATGTTCTGCGTAGTTTTCCCAGTCGGTCGCAAAATGAATAAAACCATTCGAGCGAAGTTTGGTTAATACGCGAGTGATAAATTCAGGTTGTACAATACGGCGCTTGTGGTGCTTTGCTTTCTGCCACGGGTCAGGGAAATAAAGTTGCAAGCCACCTAATGTGCCATCGGCAACGCTATCACGTAAAATTTCGGTTGCATCATGACAAATCACACGTAAATTTTTCACACCTTTTTCTAATGCATAGGCAATACAAGCCCCTACGCCAGGCGTGTGAACTTCAATACCGATGTAGTTGCGGTCTGGATTTTGCTCTGCCATTTCCACCAACGAACGCCCCATACCGAATCCGATTTCTAAAATCACTGGATTGTCGTTGCCAAAAATTTCTTGGAAATTAAAGGATGTGCTTTGGTAATCTAAGCCAAGATTTGCCCAATTGTTGTTCATCATATCGCGTTGATAGTCGCTCAAACGCCCAGTTCGCAATACGAAACTACGCACTTTCCGTAAGTAGCGTCCATCTTCGGTAAACTCCGCCTGTTCAACGGTTTTACGCTTTTTATCTGCAAAGGTAATTTTTACTGACATTTTTCTCTCAATAAAAAAGCACTGAAAATTCAGTACTTTTGGTATTTTAGTGTAGGGTATGTGGATTAAAAATTCACGTACATTTTGCGAAAATAATCAGAAAATCAACCGCTCACGTGCGTGAACTTTATTCACCCCCTACCAAAATTATTAAAACCGCACTAACGCTGAACCCCAAGTCCAGCCACCGCCGAAAGCTTCAAGCAACAATAGTTGACCACGTTGAATACGCCCATCACGCACAGCTTCATCTAATGCCACAGGAATGGTTGCAGCACTAGTATTACCATAGCGATCTACTGTGACCACCACTTGATCTAACGACATCTCTAATTTTTCTGCAGTTGCAGTGATAATGCGTAAATTTGCTTGGTGAGGTACGAGCCAATCTAAGTCGCTTTTAGCTAAATTATTTTCGCGTAAAGTTTCTTCGACCACATTCGAAAGCTCGCGAACTGCCAATTTAAAAGTTGCATTGCCTTGCATTGAGATAAAGCCCGATTTTGGCTCGGTTCTCTCTGCGTTTGGTAAGACGAGCGATTCTTTAGTGTCAGCAGAAGCGTGTAAATGAGTTGAAATAATGCCTTGCTCTTCACTTGCTTCTAAAATGACTGCACCTGCACCATCACCGAAAAGCACCACTGTGCTGCGGTCGGTTTCGTCTAATTTGCGAGAGTTAAGGTCAGCTCCCACCACTAACGCCTTTTTCACTTTGCCTGTGCGGACGAATTGATCAGCTACACTTAATGCATATACAAAGCCTGTGCAAGCTGCCGCAACATCAAATGAGATTGCATCTTCAATACCAAGCAAGCCTTGAATTTGGCAAGCAGCACTTGGATAAGCATGTGAGTTGCTCGTTGTGCCTACAATAATTAAATCAATCTCTTGTGGATCTAAATTAACTTGCTCTAAACATCGTTTTGCTGCTTCAAAACCCATTGTCGCAACGGTTTCATCTGGCATTGCGATACGGCGTTCTTTCATACCTGAACGGGTGATAATCCACTCATCTGAAGTGTCCACCATCTTTTCTAAATCAGCATTGGTTCGAATTTGCTTAGGTAAATAACTCCCTGTCGCTAAAATTTTGCTGTTCATATTTTGTTCTCAGTGATATTTTTAATTATGGAAAATTTAACTATTATAGCCTGAAGTAGCCAAAATTTATAGGAAAACAAGCGAGCGATTTTAGGTAAAGTTTTGCAAATCAGTGGGCTAAACTCACTAATTTTTGCTGAATGCACTCAGGAATTTTGTGTTCAATCTGCTGAATGGCGTATTCAATTGCATAGAAAAAAGCATTCGCACTCGCTCCACCATGGCTTTTAACTACAACTTTTGATAAGCCAAGCAAAGTTGCCCCATTGTGTCTGTCTGGGTTGATTTCTTGCAACTTGCGATAGTAACGATACAAAAATGCTTTCATAAAGAAATTTTTGACCAACGAACAGAGATGAGACCCCCCTTTTTCTTTATGTAAAGAGATGATATTTTTCGCTGCCCCTTCCAATGCTTTCAACGCCATATTGCCGCTAAAACCATCACAGACAATCACATCCGTCAAATAATTCATTAGCTTATCGCTCTCAATAAATCCGCAATAATTGATGTCATAACGTCTGTGCAGAATTTTGTTTACATCTCGCAACACTTGTGTGCCCTTGCTCTCTTCCGTACCAATGTTCAGTAAAGCAAGACGAGGATAAACCAAGCCCAAAATAGCTTGAGCAAAAATATTACCCATTTCAGCAAATTGAAGAAGTTGCTTTTGATTGACCTCTACATTCGCCCCTAAATCGAGCATCACAGTAGATTTACCATTCATGGTTGGAATAAGCGAAGTGAGTGCTGGGCGATCAATATTCGGCAACGGGGCAATCAATAATTTTGCCAAGCCAAGCAGAGCACCCGTATTACCACCACTGACACAGCCATCCGCTTGCCCATTGGCAACCGCTTCAATAGCTAAACGCATAGAACTGTTTTTGCTTTGACGCATTGCAACCGAAAAAGGCACTTCGGGATCAATGGTTTTGTCTGTATGCTGAAATTGAATGCGAGATTGTAGTGCTTCTGGAAAAGTTTGCAGAATTGGATCAACCTGTTGCTGATCACCAAATAAAAGAACAGTAAGCCTTGGGTTGGACTCCAATGCTTTTTGTATGGCGGGCATAGTAATACGGGGACCAAAGTCCCCGCCCATCACATCTAACGCAAGAGTTAGATGATTCAAGTTAAACCTCTAAAAAAGGAATTACTTGTTAATTACTTTACGACCACGGTAGTAACCGTCAGCAGTAACGTGGTGACGTAAGTGAGTTTCACCAGTTGTTTTGTCTACTGATACTGCAGCAGTTGTTAATGCATCGTGTGAACGACGCATATCACGACGTGAACGAGATTTTTTATTTTGTTGAACAGCCATTGGCTATACTCCTAAGTTAGTTCTTTTTTAAATTAGCTAATACAGCGAACGGGTTCGGTTTTTTCGCCAGTTCTTCAGGCAATTCGCCAAAAACCTGTTCCTGCGTGGACACTTCACAGTGTGCAGCATCATGCATCGGGACTAGAGGCAATTCAATGATAAACTCATCTTCAATCATATCTAGTAAATTTACTTCACCGAACTCATTAGTTTCAATCGGATCATAAATTTCGGGCAAATCGTCCGCCTGATTCATATTTGACACTGGACTGAAACAAAATATGCAGTCGAGCGTTTGCGTAAATGGGTTACTACAACGTTGACAACAGAGCTCCACATTAACTGTCGCCGTGCCTTTAATCACCACGAGCTTTTGCGGATCAACATATAACGAGAGAGTAACTTGTGCATCGCTTAGCACTTGACCAACAGATTCACCCAAACGGCTTAAAAGACTCGCTGGAAAGTAGCCTTCGTAATCCATTCGACGCTGGGCGTCTTTATATGGGTCAATTGTTAGGGGTAGTTTTACCTTTTGCATAGGGTCAATATACTACAGATAGAACGTCAAATAGTCAAAAGGAAAATCAGCTTTTTTTATAAATTTTGTCAGGGCAATCGCTTATAATTTGTCCATTTTCAATACAAAGTACCCGATCAAACAATGTCCTGCTCTCTTTGATTTGATGAGTTACCATTAACAGCGTTAAATGTCGCTCCGCACAAAGTTCTGCAACAAGCTGTTGTAGCTCTTCACGCCGCTTTGGGTCGAGTGCAGAAAATGGTTCATCCAATAACAAAATCGGTTGATCGCGTAGTAATGTGCGAGCGAGTGCTACTCGCTGTTTTTGCCCTCCCGAAAGCTGATCAGCTCGACGCTCTAAAAATTCGGCAATTCCCATTTTTTCTGCAATATCCGCTACTTGAGCTTTTTGCCTCGCATTCAACTTTAAGCTTGGTACTAACGCCAAGCCAATATTTTGTGCTACCGTTAAATGCGGAAACAGGTTGTTATCTTGGAATAACATTGAAACAGGACGGCTTGTCACATCCGTTTGTGTATGATTGCAATTATTCAGCCAAATCTCACCGCTTGTTGGCAAATCAAAGCCTGCAATGAGGTTTAATAACGTACTTTTCCCCGCCCCACTTTCGCCAATAATTGCCACACGCTCACCTTTTTGGATAGAAAGCATGAATTGCATCGGCATCTGTTCATAATCAAAAGTAATATTAAGGTTTATCATTGAGGAGTAATAAATAAAATGGATAATGGATAAAACAGGCTGATTCATCCAAATCAGCCTTTCTTTTTTACTCTTTCGGTAAGCGTTTAATCGAGAGGATTAAACCGCCCCAGATGATGACTAACGCTGCAACCATCATTAAAATTGCTGATGTACTCATATTATTCCTCCACGTTAAATTCAGGTTCGTTTTTCCACGGTAAGCGAGACAGGATAAACGCCACGATAACTAAGAGCATTGCCATTCCCCAACCGAAAGTATTAACAAACCAGTTTGGATAACCTTCATAGCCTTCGGTAAACACTTTTACGCCTTCACTTAATAGCATAAACGCTAAAACCCCTGTGGTAACGATAATGCATAAACGCCAGATAGTGCCGACTTTGAATGATGAAGTTTTATTGATGTGGTGACCTAATGTACTAAGTTTGCCATTCGCTACAATTGCAATTAAGGCAGCAAAAGCGACCGCTACAATACCAAAGTAGTTCACAAATTTATCCATTACATCTAGCATCGGCAAGCCTGTTGTGGTACCGAATAAGATCACTGAGACGATCATCATTGGTACGCCAACCACGAAAGTCGCAGTTACACGCCCCATTTTGAGTTTGTCTTGAATGGAAGCAATAATTACCTCAATCACTGAGATAAATGAAGTTAATGCTGCAAAGGTAAGTGAACCGAAGAACAACACGCCTAAAACCGTGCCCATTGGTGCTTCGTTAATGATGGTTGGAAAAGCGAAGAAGGCTAAACCGATACCACCTTTCGCCACTTCACTTACTTCTTGACCTGCAGCCGTTGCCATAAAGCCAAGCGCTGCGAACACACCGATACCTGCTAACACTTCAAAACTTGAGTTTGCAAAGCCAACCACCAAGCCTGTGCTGGTAAGGTCTGAATCTTTTTTCAAGTATGAAGAGTAGGTTACCATAATCCCGAAACAGATTGAAAGCGAGAAGAAGATTTGCCCATAAGCTGCAATCCATACGCTTGGATCTGCTAATTTTGACCAATCTGGCGTGAATAACGCATCTAAGCCTTTTGTTGCACCAGGTAGAGTCAAAGCATAAATTACCAACGCAATAAACATTACGACAAGCACTGGCATCAATAAGCTAGAAACTTTAGCGATCCCCTTTTGCACGCCGAATGCAAGTACGCAAAGTGCGATAATCCAAACAGCAACTAATGGACCTGTAACTAAGCTAACAAAATCGAAACTCACACCTTGTGCAATATCGCCCATTTTAAGGAACTCACCGACGAAGAAATCAACAGGTTTATCGCCCCACGTTTTGCTAAATGAGAAGAAAGTATAAATGGCTGCCCAGCCTAATACTACTGCATAATATAAGCCAATGATGACATTCACCATTACTTGCCACCAGCCAAACACTTCAAAGTGTTTATTTAAGCGACGGAATGAAAGCGGAGCGGCTGCACGATGGCGGTGACCAATCGCAAAGTCCAAGAAAAGTAGCGGAATCCCTGCAGTTAAAAGTGCAACGATGTAAGGAATGATAAATGCACCGCCACCATTTTCATAAGTGGTATAAGGAAAACGCCATATGTTTCCCAAGCCTACGGCTGAACCGATAGCTGCCATAATAAACGCTTGACGACCTGAGAAGGTTTCGCGTTTGTGGGTAGTTTGATTAGACACGGAAAAGTTCCTCTAAAAAGTTAAAAATATAAACATTTGCTTGAGATAAATCAAATAAGTTGCGAATAATTCGCATGGTGTGAAGAATATGCCGAAGTGATTAGAAAGTAAAGAAGAGGAATATAAAACTTTGATAGGTTTTTATAAAACATACCAGTGATTTATTCTATAAAATACAGAATAAATTAGATTTAAAATCTAAAATAATCTACTCTACAGTTTTTGTGAATAGTTTTATAATCGAAAAATAGCATTAAGATTTGTTTTTAAATTGAGTGATAAAAAGCGTTTAACCTATCTGTTTTTTTTGCACTGAAAAATAGATTATTTCTGTTTTCAACAAAACTAAAACGATTCAGCAAAATATCTTGTCGCAACCGTTTGCAAAGCCGATTTTTCCCGATTATTATTCAATCATTATGCTACTAAAAGAGTAAATAAGAAGGAAATTATGGCAAACCAATCTGATATTGTTTTAATCGGTGCAGGTATTATGAGCGGTACGCTTGGCACGCTGATTAAAGAAATTCTGCCCGAGCAAAGTATCACTATTTTTGAAGCTCAAAATGCGGTGGCAACAGAAAGTTCTAATGAATGGCACAATGCAGGTACAGGGCATTCCGCCTTGTGTGAACTAAATTATACGGCTGAAAAAGCAAACGGTTCGATTGATATTACTAAAGCCCTAACTATCAACGAAAAATATCAGCTCTCGCTTGAAATGTGGTCTTACTTGGTCGCAAAGGGCGATATTGAAAACCCAGCTGAATTTATCCGCAAACTGCCTCATATGAGCTTTGTGCAAGGTGAAAAAGATGTCAATTTCTTACGCAAACGATTTGAAGCGCTTGTTCAACATCCGTTGTTTGAAGGAATGCAATTTGCAGACGATCGGGAAACTTTAGCGAAATGGATTCCATTGATGATGCAAAAGCGTCAAGGAAATGAACCGCTTGCAGCCACATTGATTGAGCA
>NZ_JAHAHT010000042.1 GCF_018373095.1 Haemophilus parahaemolyticus | reverse complement strand
AAGTGCCCACACAGATTGTCTGATAAGTTGTTAAAGAACAAAAAGAAACGACGCACTGCATATCAATCTGAATCGTTCACAACAGTGCGTCGTTGTGTGAGGTGCATTATAGAGAAAAATTAAAACCGTGCAAGCACTTTTTGCAAAAAATTTTAAAAAATTTACCGCCTGTTGAAACTTTATGCAAAAAGTATAGATAAATACCATTTTTAGATAATTTTCTATACATTTTAGCAGAAGGATTTTTCAAATAATTGTAATTCGGAGTAAATCCCTTTAAAGTATCTCTACTTTTTCTTTCTATAAGGCAACATTATGACATTTAAAAATTTCATCGGCTTTGGCGTAGCGGGCAATTTTGCAGGACATTTAGAGCAAGCGGGCGAAGCAGCGGATTTCGTAGTGGTAAAAACCGAAGAGGCAATTCAACCAAAAGCCATTTTCCCATTCTATGTGCCAAGTGAAACACTTGCACCAACCGAGCAATTTCTTTCTACTTATCCTTTAACACACGACACTATTGCATTCCCAAACGATGCAGACAATCTGCAAATTGAGCCCGAAGTTGCTTTAATTTGTAACATTGAATATCAAGATGGCAAAGTAGTTGCCTTAAAACCAACCCATTTTGCGGCTTATAACGACTGTTCAATCCGCCGTCCAAACGCACGCAAAATCTGTGAAAAGAAAAACTGGGGTGTAAATTCTAAAGGCATTTCTGCCACCCACATCGCTTTAGATAAATTCGAGCAAGGCGGAAACCTTGACCAATATAACATTGCTTGCTTCCACAAACGCGATGGCAAGCTCAACACTTATGGTGAAGACAGCCCAGCCGTCAGCTACAGCTACTTCCACCAAAAATTGTTGAACTGGATTATCGACAAAATGAACAACCAGCCTGATCAAGGCCCGATGAATCACATTGCAGAATTGATTAAACAAGCAAACTACCCTGCTCAAGCAATTATCAGCATCGGTGCAACGCGTTACACCCCATTTGGTGAAACCAACTTCTTACAAATGGGCGATACCAGCATCGTGGTCGTATATAACTCCACAAAATATACTCACGAACAAATTGTTGAGATGGCAGAAAAAGAAGAGTTCGCGGAAGAAGGCATTTCCGCTCTTGTTCAAAAAGTGAAATAACCATAGGCGGTCAAATTTCTGATTATTTTTGCGATCTCGCTCGAAAATCTCACAAAATTTTCTGAACGCAATTTTTCTTTCTTTTATAGTGCTTCCATTTTGGAGGCACTTTTATGTTCAAACGACTCATTTGGCAAATTCTTTTCCTTTCCTTACCGCTTGCACCCCTTGCGAAATCCTCTGATTTAATGCTCCTGCAAGAATATAAAAATCAAGATATTTCAGGTTGGGTAATGAGCGAAAAACTGGATGGTGTGCGAGCCTATTGGGACGGCAAGCAATTAATCAGCCGCCAAGGCAATCCTTTCAACCCGCCCTATTATTTCCTACAAAACTTTCCCTCTTTTGCCATTGATGGCGAACTTTTTAGCGAACGAGGCAAGTTTGAAGACATTTCTGGTACAGTTCGTTCCGCAGAACCCAAAGGCTGGTATAAGTTGAAGCTGCATGTTTTCGACGTGCCAAATGCAGCGGGAAACCTGTTTGAACGCTTGGCAACCTTAGAAAATTATCTGCGGAAACATCCAACGCCTTATATTCAGATTATTTCACAAATTCCCATTCAAGATCAGGCTCATTTACAACAATTCTACCAAGCGATTTTGAACCAAGGCGGTGAAGGCGTAGTGGTAAGAAATCCGAATGCACACTATATTCGCGGTCGTTCGGCTCAAATTCTGAAAATGAAACCTGTAGCGGATGAAGAGTGCACTGTCGTTGCTCATCATCAAGGAAAAGGCAAACACGCCCATCGTCTTGGTGCAATTACCTGTGAAAATCATCGCGGACGTTTTCGAATTGGTTCTGGCTTTAAAAATAAAGAGCGAGAAAATCCACCAGCGATTGGGAGTCAAATCACTTACCGATATCGTGGCTTAACACAACAAGGTAAGCCCCGTTTTGCTACTTACTTACGTGAGCGTAATGAAATCTTACGAAACACAGATCAAACCAGATAGGAAACAACCAAAAATAGTATTTATTTTAATCTATTTCACTCCAAAATCTGCCTTTTATTGCGTTGGATCAATCCTATCCCCCTCAAGTTAGGTATGATAGCAAGCTAAATTTCAATCCTTCAAAGGAGCTTATCCATGACTCCAAGTGTAATTACACTCTGTTTTCTCGGCTTTGCCGTTTTGATGTTTGCACTCGAAAAACTACCGCTTGCTGTTACCGCAATGGTGGTAACCGTTGGTTTAGCCGTCACAGGCGTATTGCCACCAAAAGAAGCCTTTTTAGGTTTTGTCGATACCAACGTGATTTTATTCGTCGCAATGTTTGTGATCGGTGGAGCCTTGTTTGAAACAGGTATGGCGAACAAAATTGGTGGCGTAGTCAGCCGTTTTGCTAAAAGTGAACGCCAATTGATGGTTGTACTAATGGTCATTACTGGCTTGATGTCTGGTGTATTGTCCAACACGGGCACGGCAGCCATTCTCATTCCTGTTATTCTCGGTATTTCTT
Source organism: Haemophilus parahaemolyticus (assembly GCF_018373095.1). GTDB lineage: Bacteria > Pseudomonadota > Gammaproteobacteria > Enterobacterales > Pasteurellaceae > Haemophilus_A > Haemophilus_A parahaemolyticus_A. Next base: position 10,843 of record NZ_JAHAHT010000042.1, on the reverse strand, counting down.
CTAAGTCGGGCTTTGCACGCTCACGTTTACTGATGCCAATGGCATTTGCATCCACACTTGGAGGCAACCTTTCACTTATCGGCTCACCAAATAACTTAGTAGTGCAAGGTGTATTATCACAAACTGGTTTAAAATTTGCCTTCTTCGAATATGCAAAATTAGGTTTACCGATTTTAGTGGCGGGCATTCTCTACTTTGCTTTTATCGGCTATCGCTTCTTGCCTGCACAACCCAACGTCCACGTGGAAGAAGAGGAATACAATGCGTTCCATAACCATCACAATCTAATCCCACAATGGAAACAATATTTGTCATTATTGATACTTGTCGGTACGCTACTTGCGATGGTGTTTGAAGATGTGATCGGCATCAAACTCTATATTTCAGCTTGTATTGGTGCCTTGATTTTAGTCATTATGCGCGTCATTACCGAAAAACAAGCCTATCAAGCAATTGATAGCCAAGTAGTCTTCTTATTTGCAGGAACACTTGCCCTTGCCGATGCCTTACAACGCACTGGAGCTGGTGCTGACATCGCCCATTTGATTTTAGGCTTACTAGGCGATAATCCCAATCCATCCTTGTTACTGCTCACAATTTTATTATTAAGCTGCTTACTGACTAACTTTATGTCAAACACCGCAACAGCTGCTCTTCTTGCTCCAATTGGGCTTTCTATTGCAGGCTCGCTCGGTGCTGATCCTAGAGCAGTCTTGATGGCGATAGTAATCGGTTCATCTTGTGCCTTCGCAACGCCAATCGGTACACCAGCCAATACGATGGTGCTTTCAGTCGGTCATTATCGTTTTGCTGATTATGCCAAAGCAGGTGTACCACTCATAGCAGTAACCATTATTGTGGCAATGATCTTACTACCGATTTTCTTTCCATTCTTTCCATAACGGAATAGATGGAATAATAAGCAGTTATTTTTGGAGAAACATTCGGTATTATGTGGTATAGAAGACAAAATATTAGCCACTTTTTATTTGAAACTTGCCCATATTCTGATAGTGAGTAAATACACAAAAGGGCGGAAATTCCGCCCTCATCACTTAATTAAATCCCAATAATCTTCCAGCGATTGTGTGAAACACCTTCCACTTTGCCTTTTTTCACGTTAGTGATGTAGTCGATCATCATATTTTGGATCGTACCTTTCTCTTGACCCATTGCCACTTTAGATTCCCAAAGGGTTGGGATTTGCTGACCTTCCCAAATCCCGCCTTTTTTGGTCATTTGACCGAAGCGGTAAGAGTTCATACCAAGTTTGATTTTCATATCATCAGTTACAGGAGTACCATCGGCAAGTTTCAGATCGACGATTTTCTCACCGCTTAGTTTGCGTAAGTCGATGTTGTAGCTTACGCCCCCGAAAATATCAAACGTCACATATTTCGATTTTTTACGCTCTGCATTGTAACGGTATTCAGTATCACCTGGTTGAATGGTGTCGAAGTAGTTAGCAGACCAGTTCATGTACTCTTTAAACTGTTTGCCTGTGACTTCATAAACGGTCACATCGCCACCTGCATAGCGGTAGTTAAAGATGATATCTTTTTTCTTGATGTCGCCTTTATCCATACGTGCTTTTTCGTGATCGAAAGCGAAAGAAACCACATCTGCTTTACTGTAATAGCGTTCAACATCGGTAATCAATGAAGATAAACCTGTGTCTTGTAAGAAACTCACGGAAACGCCATGTTTGCGTTCTTGTGGCACCATATCGGTTGCACTTTGACCAATGGTCACGTTGTTTAAACGACGTAATTCTTCGTGGTAGGGTTTGTAGATTTCCACGATTTCAGGATCGGCTTCGTAATCTTTCACAGGCACGGTTTTTGCCGTTTTTGAAAGTAATTTCACTTTGCCGTCTTTGTCCACATCAAAGGTTAAATCTACTTCAGAAACCACCGTGCCGTAGCGGTGTGGTTCAGTAACCACAGTATCTTTGATAGTTTCAGAAGAAACGTTTTTGTGCATATGCCCTGCAATGATCACATCAATGCCTTCCACGTTATTGACTAAATCTGCCACGCCTGTGTCTGGAATGTTGTTTTCGTTCTCAATCCCCATATGAGCTAGCACCACAATCGCGTCCACGCCTTTTTCTTTTAAGGCTTTGATTTGTGCTTTTGCTTCCTCGCTTGGCGAGCTGAACTTCATATTTTTGAGATGACCTGTATCTTCTTCAAATTTCGCCGACATTGGAGTGGTTAAGCCGATAATCCCTAATTTTACGCCATCTTTTTCGATAATCGTGGTCGGCTCAATATAGCGTTTACCGTCTTTATGATAGAAGTTTGCGGTTAATTGCTTCGCCTTCATATCTTTTAGGATTTCATCTAACGCGGTCATACCGAAGTTAAATTCGTGGTTGCCGAGAATGAAAATGTCGTAATTCATTGCATTCAGCACTTTCGGCACGGGGTTGTCTTTGTAGTATTTTTCGGTTTTAGCAAATACTTCCACTTGGTTATCTTGAATCGCATCACCAATATCCACCAAAATTAAATCTGGGTGAGATTTACGCACTTCTTTTACATAGGTCGCGATTTGTGCATAAGAGCCTGATTTGTCCTCTACGTCCGCACCGTAAGACCATGGCACAATACGACCGTGAACATCTGAGGTGCCTAAAAATTTAACGTTTACTTCTTTTGCTACGGCAACAGAAATTGCAGAAAGTGCAAAAAGGGTTGTCAGTAGTTTTTTTATAAAAATCCTATTGAGGGGCTGGTGGTGAATATCACAATAAAAAAATCCCCCTCTTTAGAAAAGAGGGGGTAGGGGAGATTTGATAACGATGTTCAATTCTCAGATGAACTCCGTTTTCATTTCTGCCAAATCTCCCCCTGCCCCTCTTTGCCAAAGAGGGGAGTATTAAAAGACAGCATCTCAATCAACGCCTCAAACTGCGTAACAGAACGCAAATCCAACCAAAATTTTTTATCGGAAAAACGCCCGATAATCGGGGTTGGTAATTGTTTAAACTGTTGCTCTAATGCTAATAAATCACTCTGTTTTTCACTCTCGATTGTAACAGCAACAGAGGGAAGTTTTTCCGTTGGCAAAGCCCCACTGCCAATCTGGGCAAGGCTTGGCTCAACTTGCAAAATATAGTGTGAATTTAACCGCTTGCCTAATACTTCTTTGAGCTTTTCTGCTCGGATTTTCAGCAAATCAACCGATTGCGTGAGCAAATTCAAAGTCGGTAAAGTTTCAGACAATTTTTCAGGTAAAAGATATTGGCGAAGGGTCGCCTCCAACGCCGATAAAATCACTTTATCGCAACGCAACACACGCTTAAGTGGATGAGTTTGCAGTTCCTCAATCCATTCTTTTTTGCCGACAATAATGCCCGCTTGAGGTCCTCCCAATAACTTATCACCCGAAAAAGACACCAAATCCACGCCTGCCGCGACTTTTTGTTGCACCATCGGCTCGGCAGGTAAACCAAGCGATGCCATATCGGTCAGTGAGCCACTGCCTAAATCGCTTATTACTGGCAAGCCAAACTCTTTGCCAAGTGCAACTAATTCTTCCTCTGGCACGGAACTGGTAAAGCCCTCAATATGATAATTGCTCGTGTGCACCTTCATCAAAAAGGCGGTATTTTCATTGATCGCATTACGATAATCTTTAAGATGTGTGCGGTTGGTCGTGCCGACTTCCACTAGCTTACACCCCGCCTGCAACATAATATCAGGAATGCGAAATGCCCCACCAATTTCGACCAATTCCCCCCTTGAGACAATCACTTCTTTATCTTTAGCGAAAGTTGCCAACATCAGCAACACCGCTGCCGCATTGTTATTTACCACGCAAGCCGCTTCCGCACCCGTGATCTTGGTAACCAGCTCAGAAATATAGAGATCACGATGCGATCTTCTCCCCTCATCAATATCAAACTCCAATGCCACATTACTTTGCATCGCACAGGTCGCCGCTTGAATTGCCGCTTCTGACCATAATCCACGTCCTAAATTCGTATGCAACACCGTGCCCGTTAAGTTAAATACAGGGCGAAGTTGCACTGATTGCAATTGGGAAAGGGAATGGAAAAGCTGTGCAAAAAGCGTGGTTTCATTGGTCAAAAAATCGGGCAAGGAGTGATGATGTTGGATGTGACAGCGAGCCTGTTCAATCAATAAACGCAGCTGCTCGACCACGGCTTGATGTCCAAATTGTTGAATAAAATCGACCGCTTGTGGCTGTTTGAGTAGCTTATCGACCGACGGGATTTGACGAAATAAATGTTGCATAGCCAAGAATTGAGAAATCTAAACGTTGGATAATTCTAATAAATAAAGTAGAATATAGCTACTTTTAAAACGGAAGGTCGTCATCTCTGGTGAGGTGGCAGGACTTCAAATCCTGTTGAGGACGCCAGCGTTCTCGGGTGGGTTCGACTCCCATGACCTTCCGCCAAATGCTTTTCAAGTCTCATTTCTAACCAAACTCACTCGTAGGGACAGGGTTTATTCCTGTCCTTCATTTATAAGAAAAAGGAAGGAATAACTCCCCTTCCCTACGAATATCATTCAAAGGAAAATTTATGACCCAATCCATTTGCATTATCACAGGCAGCACCTTAGGTGGTGCGGAATATGTTGCCGATCACCTCGAAAGTTGTTTAACCGCTAAAGGTTTTGAAGTTGAATTATTTAACAACGCTCAACTTGCAGATATTCAATCGCAATCCATTTTAATCGTGGTGACCTCAACCCACGGTGCAGGCGAACTACCCGATAATATCAAGCCTTTGTTTGAAGAACTCGAAAATCAACCGCTTGATTTTAGCCAAATGAAGTTTGGTGTAGTTGGGCTTGGAAGCTCTGATTACGACACCTTCTGCCACGCAGTGGATATTGTTGAAAATACTTTAAAGGCAAAAGGTGCAACACAGGTGTGCGACTCGGAGCGTATTGATACCGTGACTAATTTTGAACACGATGAAACAGCAGAAAATTGGCTGGAAGGACTCCTTCAACAATTGTAATTCCTATGAGCAAAAAACTTCTAAAATCTGGCGTATTAGTCAGTGGGCTGACCCTTGTTTCTCGCGTGTTGGGCTTAATCCGCGATATGATCGTAGCAAGCGTACTCGGTGCAGGGGCGATGTCGGATGTCTTCCTTTTCGCTAACCGTATCCCTAATTTCTTGCGTCGTTTATTCGCTGAAGGAGCATTTTCCAAAGCATTCGTGCCAGTTTTAGCCGAATATAATGCGGATAATGATCTTAATAAAACTCGTGAATTTATCGCGAAAGTATCAGGTTCGCTTGGCTTGGTTGTATCGGTTGTCACGTTGTTGGCAATGGTCTGCTCACCTGTAGTTGCCGCACTTTTTGGTACAGGCTGGTTTATGGATTGGCTCAATAACGGTGCCGATGCAGAGAAATTTACACAAGCCTCGTTATTGTTGAAAATCACTTTCCCTTACCTCTGGTTTATCACATTTGTCGCCCTTTCAGGCGCAATACTCAATACGCTTGGTAAATTTGGCGTGATGGCATTTTCTCCTGTGTTGCTAAACGTGGCAATTATCGCAATGGCAATCTTCGGGGCAGATTATTTTAAACAACCAGATATTGCCCTTTCGTGGGGAATTTTCTTAGGCGGTTTGCTACAATTCTTATTCCAAATTCCATTTATGAAACAAGCGGGCTTGCTAGTGAAACCTCAATGGGCGTGGAATGATGAGGGTGTAAAAAAAGTACGTACGCTGATGTTGCCTGCAATTTTTGGTGTATCAGTCACCCAAATCAATCTCTTATTGAACCAAGTGATCGCCAGTTTTTTGGTTACAGGTTCTATCACTTGGCTTTATTATTCCGACCGCTTGATCGAGTTCCCTCTGGGTATTTTCGGTATTGCCATTTCTACTGTAGTGCTTCCAACGCTATCGCGAATTGCTAAACAGAAAGAACTGAATAAAACTGAGCGTCAAGCTCAATTCCAAACTACAATGGATTGGGGCGTGAGAATGGTGTTATTACTCGGTATTCCTGCAATGATTGGGCTTTCTACCCTTTCGCAACCAATGATAATGACACTCTTTATGCGCGGTAAATTTGGACTTTCGGATGTGATTGCCTCTAGCCATTCGCTCTGGATTATGTGCTTAGGGCTAAATAGCTATATGCTCATTAGCATTTTAGCGAACGGCTTTTACGCCAACCAAAATACCAAAACACCAGTAAAAATTGGTTTAATTTCGACCGCTTGTAATATGAGCTTCGGCTTGCTTGCTATTCCATTTGGTTACTTAGGTTTAGCGATGGCTTCGGCGTTGTCAGCTGCAGTGAATGCCTCGTTGCTTTATCGTCAGCTATCTAAACAAGGGATTTATCATATCTCTCGTAAAACAATTTTCTTTATTTTGAAAGTAGCCATTGCGGCTTTTGTGATGGGCGGATTAGTCCATTATTTCTCCCCGCATTTAGACGCCTGGTTTGAAATGAGTATGTTAATGAAAGTCTATTGGCTTGGCAGGTTGATTATGCTTGCAGCGATCAGTTATTTTGCGATGCTATTTATTTTAGGTGTTCGCAAGCGGGATTTTAGGGAATAATCTCAATTTTAAAGGTCGTAGAATAGAAATTCTACGACCTTTGATCTTTATTTTAAGCAAGATTTACTTACAAAGGCTTATTTTATGAATTAACTCCAGCACAATCGGCAATTCAGTCACGCCTTCACGATCTAAAAAATGTCCACCTTTTGGTAATCGGATATATTCTGCACCTAGAAATTGAGCCAAATGATCGCTATATTGATGAGGCACGATATGGTCGTTAAGTGAGGCTAACACAAAAGAGTTTTCTGGCTTGTAAGCGGTCAAATTTTGGTAAAAATCAACAAAGCAGTCTAATTCAGGCAAATTCGGCAATTTTTCATAAAATCCAGAAATAAAAATAACGCCTTTGATTTTCTGCTGTTGTATTGCAAGAAAATTCAGTGTAGCAATACATCCCAAGCTATGCCCGATCAAAATTGTATTTTCATCAAGCATGATTTTTTCTTGATGATATTTTAGCCACATTTCAGGCATAGGATTATCAGAGTTTGGCATCGTTAAACGCTGACATTCAATCCCTTGCTCAGCCAATTTTTTTTCTAACCATGGAAACCAATGTTTATCTTTGTTTGCTGTATAGCCGTGAGTAATATAGATTCTGATCATGATTTTTTCCCCTAGCAAATATTCTTAATAAAAGAGCTCTATTAACCCTGAATAAACCTTTCTCACATTTCCTACAAATCTTAGATAGAAAAAGACCGCTTTTGCAAGCGGTCTAAAGTTGCGACAAGTTTACAAATTATAATACGTTTACGCAGTTTAAGTCTTCGAAAGATTGCTCTAAGCGTTTAGACATAGATTCTTCCATTTTACGTAACCAAACGCGTGGGTCGTAGTATTTTTTGTTTGGTGAATCAGGACCTTCTGGGTTACCTAATTGACCTTGTAAGTATGCTTCATTCGCTTTGTAGAAGTTTAAGATACCGTTCCAAGATGCCCATTGTGTATCCGTATCGATGTTCATTTTGATTGCACCGTAGCTGATTGCTTCACGGATTTCTTCGCGAGATGAACCTGAACCACCGTGGAATACGAAGTTGATTGATTTTGCAGGTAAGTTACGTTCTTTAGAAACGAACTCTTGTGAAGCACCTAAAATAGATGGTTTTAATTTCACATTACCTGGTTTATAAACACCGTGTACGTTGCCGAATGCTGCTGCAACGGTAAAACGTGGGCTTACAGGGTTTAATTGGTCGTAAACGTATAAAACGTCTGCTGGTTGAGTGTATAAACGTGATTCATCAACATCTGAGTTATCTACGCCATCTTCTTCACCACCAGTGATACCGATTTCGATTTCAAGGGTCATTCCCATTTTGTCCATACGAGCAAGGTATTCACGGCAGATAGCCATATTTTCTTCCATTGGCTCTTCAGATAAGTCAATCATATGAGATGAGAATAATGGGCGACCTGTTTCTGCGAAGTATTTTTCGCCTGCATCTAATAAACCGTCGATCCAAGGTAATAATTTTTTTGCCGCGTGGTCTGTATGAAGGATAACAGGCACACCGTATTCTTGTGCTAATGCGTGAACGTGTTTAGCCCCTGCGATTGCACCTAAAACATCTGGACGAGCACCTGAAGTTGGTTTGATACCTTTACCTGCGTAGAAAGATGCACCGCCATTTGAGAATTGAACGATAACTGGTGCTTTAACACGTGCAGCTGTTTCTAATACTGCATTGACAGAGTCAGAACCTACACAGTTTACCGCTGGAATTGCAAAGTTATGTTCTTTTGCATAGGCAAAGATTTTTTGAACATCATCACCTGTAACCACACCTGGTTTAACAATATCTAATAAACCCATTTTTTGTTTCCTCTAAATGTTAAAAATTTGATTTTTGATCCCTCTTTACTAAAGAGGGAAGACTAAATTAGAAATTAACCTTTCGCACGTTGTTCTAAGATTTCAACCGCTGGTAATACTTTACCTTCTACGAATTCTAAGAATGCGCCGCCGCCTGTTGAGATGTAAGAGATTTTATCTGCAATACCGAACATATCGATTGCCGCTAAAGTATCACCGCCACCTGCAATAGAGAATGCACCGTTTGCAGTTGCATCAACGATTGCTTGTGCCACGATTTCTGTCCCTTTACGGAAGTTAGGGAATTCAAACACGCCTACAGGGCCATTCCACAGAATAGTTTTCGCACCACGGATAATCGCAGCTAATTCTTCTGCTGATTTATCACCGATGTCGAAGATTGACTCATTTTCAGCCACTTCGTTCACCGCTTTTTCAACTGCTGGTGCAGTTTCAGAGAATTCTGTACCCACGCGAACATCTACTGGCACAGGAATGTTAGTTGCTTTTGATAAACGTTGTGCTTCAGGGATTAAATCTGCTTCATATAAAGATTTACCTACATTGTGACCTTCAGCCGCAATGAAAGTATTTGCGATACCACCACCAACAATAAGTTGATCAGCGACTTTTGATAAACTGTCTAAAACAGTTAATTTGGTAGAAACTTTTGAACCACCCACGATTGCCAACATTGGGCGTTGTGGTTCTTTTAACGCTTTGCCTAGTGCGTCTAATTCAGCTGCTAATAATGGACCTGCACAAGCAACTGGTGCGAATTGTGCTACACCGTGAGTTGATGCTTGAGCACGGTGTGCCGTTCCGAATGCGTCCATTACGAATACGTCGCAAAGTGCAGCGTATTTTTTAGACAATTCTTCTTCGTTTTTCTTCTCACCTTTGTTTACACGTACGTTTTCAAGCACAACAATTTCGCCGTCTTTTACGTCCACGCCATCTAAATAGTCGCGTACTAAACGTACTGGCACACCTAAATCTGAAGCATTTAAGTAATCAACGACAGGTTGTAGAGAATCTTTCTCTTCAAATACACCTTCAGTCGGACGACCTAAGTGTGAAGTTACCATCACTTTAGCACCTTTTTCTAATGCTAATTTTAATGTAGGGATCGTTGCACGAATACGTGCATCTGAAGTAACTTTGCCCTCTTTAACTGGCACGTTTAAATCCGCACGAATGAAAACGCGTTTACCTGATAAATCAAGGTCTGCCATTTTGATAACTGACATAGTGAGTTCCTCTTTTTAATCAAATTTAAAAATATAAAAACGGCTTGATTATACCATTTTTTGATTAGATTTTATGAATATAGATCAAATAATGCTTTATTTTCTTCATAAAAGAAAATAATTTGACTACTCAACTCGTAAAATATTTTACTTTTTCGACCGCTTGAATAGTAAATTGTTTTTACTTTATACGCCAAATTGATTATAAATACAACGCCATCACAATGGCATTCTCTTTTTTTCCATCAGGTAAAGGGTAATAATGCTTGCGAATGGTTACCTCGTTAAAGCCTAGCTGGGTATAAAGCTGTTGAGCTTTAGTATTGGATTCCCGCACTTCAAGCCAAAGCGTGAGCACACCTTGTTTGCCCAATTCTTCAATTAACCCTTGCAATAATACTTTGCCATAGCCTTTACCTTGCTCGGTGGGATCGACAGCAATATTAAATAGCGTAGCTTCATCCAACACGATATTGCAAATGGCAAAGCCAACAATATTATTGCGTTGATTAAGCAATTTTAGATTTAAATAACGCTCACCTTGGTTATTCAACAACGTACCTTTTGACCAAGGTATAATATGTGCTTGTTGTTCAATTTCGAATAAACGATCGAAGTCGGTTGAGATAATGTGTTCAATCATAGTCTTTTTCTATAAAAAAATAAGCGGTTAAATTTTATGTAAATTTTGCAAAATCTACAATAAATTTAACCGCTTTATGATCTGCCCCCAAAAAGTTGGACAGTTAGTTAACTTAAATATTGAGCTCTGTATTGTACTGGGCTCAATCCTTTTAAACCAAGTATAATTCGTTTTTGGTTGTAATACACTAAATATTCTTCAATTTCAGCCTGTAATTCAGCAATTGAATGATAAGTCCGAGAGTAAAAGCACTCTGATTTTAATATTGCAAAAAAGCTTTCAATCACCGCATTATCGTAACAATTTCCTCGGCGACTCATACTTTGCACCGCTTTACCCTTCAACATCTTTACCCATTCCGCCGAGCCATACAATACGCCTTGGTCGCTATGAATAATCGGGCATTCTGTCGGTTTAAGCCGACTAAGCCCTTGTTCTAACATCTTTTTTACCAATGAAAATTTGGGGCGTGTTGAAAAGTTATAGGCAATAATTTCTCGGTTAGCCAAGTCCATCAACGGTGAAAAATAAAGCTTTTCTTGCGTAAAA
>NZ_JAHAHT010000041.1 GCF_018373095.1 Haemophilus parahaemolyticus | reverse complement strand
TAACTGCTTCAATTGCCAATAAACCACCTGGTTGAAGAGGGTAACATTTCAACGCCATTGCAAGGGTAAAAATAAATTCAGCTACAAGTAACCAGCCTGCTACAAAAGGGGAAATGAAGAAATAAATAATCGGGTTAATGATAAGAAAACTAATAATTGCTAGTTTGTACCAGTTTGGACTTTTTCCTAAAAAAGTTTTGAAAAATACGTTTGCTCCTTTCATAAGGAACTCCCTGTACGATGAAAAAAGATAAAAAATAAAAGGTTAATGTAAGTTTGCAATATAATAGAAATTAAGCGACAATACAATTCAATATCGTTGCTTATTTATGCGATTTTTTTTAGAAAATTTGATAATAATTAAAAAAACGATAAATTTTATTTTATTTTGCCATTGGGGGCATTTTGGATAACTCAACTCTTTTAACTGCACAAAGCCCAGCGGCTTTAGCAGAAGAATATATTGTAAAAAGCATTTGGAATAATTATTTCCCCGCAGGTTCTGACTTGCCTGCTGAGCGTGAACTTGCCGAACATATTGGTGTTACTCGCACTACTTTACGCGAAGTATTGCAACGCTTAGCCCGTGATGGTTGGTTACAAATTCAACACGGCAAAGCAACGCGTGTTAATAATATTTGGGAAACCGGGGGGCCTAACATTATCAAAACGGTCATCAAATTAGACCGCTCGTATCTGCCCGTGATTATCTCAAATGTAGTTTCATTACGTACCCGAATGGTCGAATATTACGTGCGTGAAGCGGTAAAAATTGATGCAAAAGCCTCTGCAAATTTATTCTCTGAATTAGACAATTTAGAGAACAACGCTCTCGCCTATGCAACTTTTGATTACAATCTCTTCCGTCAATTTACATTTATTGCGAACAAACCAGTTTATGGCTTAATTTTAAACAGCTTTAAAGAGATGTATATTCAAGTTGCAAGCCTATTTTTCCGCGAAGAGGTGGCTCGCCTTGGTACATTTGAATTTTATAAAACGCTAAAAGTACTTTGCGAACAAAGTGATGATGAAGCCGTACAACAATGTATCGCCAAAAATCGCCAACAAAGCGGTATTTATTGGGCTAAAATTTTGCAAGACTTGCCCGAAGATTTTGGAAAACAAGTTACTAGCTAAAATCAAGCTAAAAAGGAACGATTTTGAACGAAATTATCTTTACCCTTTCTCCTGCTGATAACGCCCGTTTACAATCGCTTTGTGGGGCGTTTGATGAGCATTTAGCTTTGATTGAAAAGAGTTTTAATCTCAGCATTGCTCGTCAAGGTTTTGTGTTTACTATTATGGCAGCGGAAAAAACACACCATTCCACCACACTTTTGCCACAAGCAGCCAAGCTCATTCAACAACTTTATGTCGAAACAGCCCCAATTAAAGGTAAGACTAAAGAGCTAAATTTAGAAGATGTGCATCTTGCCATCCAAGAAAGCCGACTGTTGCTACAAAATCATTGGCAATCATCTAACCACGGTGAAATTTCAATCAAAACCAAACGCGGCGTAATTAAACCGCGAGGTGAGCATCAACAAGCCTACCTTCGTAACATTCTTACCCATGACATCAGCTTCGGGATTGGTCCAGCAGGAACGGGTAAAACCTTCTTAGCGGTAGCTGCAGCGGTAGAATCACTGGAACGCCAAGAAATTCGCCGTATTTTGCTTACCCGTCCAGCGGTTGAAGCAGGCGAAAAATTAGGCTTTTTACCAGGGGATTTAGGGCAAAAAATTGAGCCTTATTTACGCCCGCTTTATGATGCCCTATTTGAAATGCTCGGCTTTGAACGTGCCCAAAAATTGATGGAACGAAGTGTAATTGAAATTGCACCGCTTGCTTATATGCGTGGTCGTACACTAAACGATGCCTTCATCATTTTAGATGAAAGTCAAAACACGACAACCGAGCAAATGAAGATGTTTTTAACCCGAATCGGTTTTAATTCTAAAGCGGTCATTACAGGTGATGTTACGCAAGTTGATCTTCCCCGTAACCAAAAATCTGGCTTAAAACACGCTATGGAAGTACTAAACGATGTGCCAGAATTAAGTTTCAACTTCTTCGACAGTAAAGACATTGTTCGTCATCCTGTGGTCGCTAAAATTGTTCAAGCCTATGATATTTGGGAAGCGGAAGATGAAATTCGCCAACAGGCATTAAAAGAAGAGCGTAAAGCCCAGAGAGAATTAGCAAAATTAGAAGCGGAACAACAGAAAATTTGGGAGCAGTCTGAAAGATTATAACTACTAGCTCAATTTCTTATCTTATTCTTATTACTAAGCCCCAAAACCCATTATACGGATAATATTTTACTTGCACGCTTGACAAATCGCTCTTGTACTAGTTTAATAGTACAAAAATAAACACAGGAAGATAAAAATGAACGTGCAAATTCAACAAACCGCGTTGCCTTATTTTGCTGATACCACTGCGATGTATCACGCTCTTTGTGGCAACCAGCCTCATACCTTATTATTAGACTCCGCTGAAATCCAAAGCAAAAATAGCCTCAAAAGCTTACTCTTCGCCCAATCTGCATTGCATATTTTTTGCGATGCACAGCAAGTCACTTTTGAGCCTTTAACTAAAAACGGCAAAGCAGTCATTCCACATATTCAAGTTGCTTTAGCGAATTTAAATCCTGCACCTTCTTGCGAATTTTATGCAGAATCACACCGCTTGGTTGCTGAGTTCCCCACTATTCCTACTCAATTAGATGAAGATAGCAAACTCAAAACTAGCACGGTGTTTGATGGCTTGCGTGTTGTAAACCAACTGTTTAAAGCAACAAGCTCACCCGTTTATTTAGGCGGATTGTTTAGCTACGATTTAGTTGCGAATTTTATCCCAATGGATAACATTACATTGCAAGATGATGGCTTAAGTTGTCCAGACTACAGCTTCTATTTAGCCGAGCAATTGGTCTTTATCGATCACCAAGCTCAAACCGCAACGCTTAATACTTTCTGTTTCAATCCAGCGGAGCAAACAACATTAAGCCAACAAGCGGTCGAATTTGCAGAAGAACTTGCCAATGCACCAACTAATTTCAGCTTACCAATTCAAACCGCAAATGCTGAAGCAGTCGCGAATTTAGAAGATGAGCCATTCAAAGAGATTATTCGCAAACTGAAACATCATATTCACGTGGGCGATGTATTCCAGATTGTACCTTCTCGCCGTTTCAGCTTACCTTGTCCGAATACATTGGCAAGTTACCGCCAACTTAAAATGAACAATCCAAGCCCGTATATGTTCTTTATGCAAGGAGAAAATTTCACGCTCTTTGGTGCTTCGCCTGAAAGTGCATTGAAATATTCTGAACACGATCGTCAGCTAGAAATTTACCCTATTGCAGGCTCTCGCCCGCGTGGTTTTGATGAGTACGGTAACATTGATTTAGAACTTGATTCTCGCCTTGAATTGGAATTGCGTTTAGATAAAAAAGAGCTTGCTGAACATTTAATGTTGGTCGATTTAGCCCGAAATGATGTGGCTCGCGTAAGTCAGTCAGGCACGCGTAAAGTAGTGGAATTGATGCAAATTGACCGCTATTCGCAAATTATGCATCTTGTTTCTCGCGTGGTGGGTAAACTTCGTACCGATTTAGACGCATTACACGCTTACCAAGCTTGTATGAATATGGGCACGCTCACAGGTGCACCAAAAATCAAGGCAATGCAGTTGATTTACCAATTCGAACAGCAAAAACGCCATAGCTACGGCGGTGCGGTCGGTTATTTAACCTCCGAAGGCAATTTAGATACCTGTATCGTCATTCGTTCTGCTTTTGTGCAAAATGGAGTAGCTTATGTGCAAGCAGGCTGTGGCGAAGTGTTGGATTCTGATCCACAATTAGAAGCGGACGAAACCCGACACAAAGCCCGTGCGGTATTAAAAGCGATTGGGCAGGTGAATCAAGGGCAGCAGTATTAAGGATAAGAGGAAGGCACTATGGCACATATTCTTTTTGTCGATAATTTCGACTCATTTACCTACAATTTAGTGGATCAATTTCGCGAGCTAGGACACCAAGTTACGATCTTCCGCAACGATTATCCATTGGAAGATTTTATTCAAAAAGCTTTAACCACCGAAAACGCATTAGTCGCCCTCTCACCTGGGCCTGGCAACCCTGCTGAGGCGGGTAACTTGCTGCCGATTATTCAGCAACTTAAAGGCAAAGTACCGATGATTGGCATTTGTTTAGGGCATCAAGCTATTATTGAAGCATTAGGTGGAAAAGTAGTACATACAGGCACGGTATTACACGGTAAAGTGTCAAAAATTGAGCACGATAACCAAGCTATGTTCGCAGGTATCAACAACCCAATGCCTGTGGCTCGTTACCATTCTTTAATGGGCGATGATTTGCCTGAAGAACTGGAAATCAATGCTCGTTACGGCACGATTGTAATGGCAATTCGTCACAAAACTTTGCCAATTTGTGGCTTCCAGTTTCACCCTGAGTCAATTTTGACCGTAGAAGGGACTAAATTATTGAAGCAATCGGTGGAGTGGTTGTTGAGATAATTATGGATTAATTTCTCCGTTTTTTATTCTGCCAAATCTCCCCTACCCCTCTTTGCTAAAGAGGGGAAATTCTTTAGTGAAAATAGAATAATTGACTCATAATATATTTATTTATATAAACAAATAATATAGAAATTTCCAGAGATCCCCCCTCTTTAGCAAAGAGGGGGAGGGGAGATTTGGCAGTCTTAATTACCGGAGAAAGTATTTATTAGTTTAGAAAGAATAAGGAACACACTATGCAAACAGAACAACTTTTGGAAAAATTATTTAATAATCAACCGCTTGATAAAGCTGAATCCGCCTTCTTCTTCACTCAAGTAATGCAAGGCAAAGTGTCAAATGAGCAACTAGCAGGGGCGTTAATTGCGTTAAAAATGCGAGGCGAAACGATTGACGAAATTTCAGGCGCAGTGACCGCTGCACTCGAAAATGCAGCTCCTTTCCCAACACCAGATTACGCTTTTGCAGATATTGTAGGCACAGGAGGCGATGGGCATAACACCATCAATATTTCAACAGCAAGTGCTATCGTTGCCGCCACAATGGGCTACAAAGTGGCAAAACACGGTAGCCGTAGTGTTTCCAGCAAGACAGGGGCAAGCGATGTACTCTCTCAACTTGGCATCAATATCCAAGTTCCAGCAGAAACTGCACGCAAAGCGTTAGATGAAATTGGCATCTGCTTTTTATTCGCCCCACTTTATCACTCAGGTTTCAAATACGCCATCCCCGTCCGCCAAGCATTAAAAACCCGTACGCTGTTTAACATTTTAGGACCTCTCGTCAATCCTGCTCACGCCAAACGCCAGCTTTTAGGTGTTTATTCGCCAGAAATTTTAAAAATCTATGCGGAAACGGCAAAAGCCTTAAACCACGAACATACTATCGTTGTTCACGGTGCAGGCTTAGATGAAGTAGCCATTCACGGCAAAACGCAAGTGGCAGAAATTGAAAATGGCGACATCCGTTATTACTCTGTGATGCCTGAAGATTTTGGCGTTTCACGTCATCCAATCGAAGCCTTAAAAGGCGGAGAACCCGCTGAAAATGCTGAAAAAATCCGAGCTTTATTACAAGGCAAAGGCGAAGCAGCACATATTGATGCGGTCGCAGTGAATGTAGCAATGCTAATGCGAACCTTTGGCGAGCCTGATTTAAAAGCCAATGTAGCAAAAGTAAAAGCGGTGCTGGCTAGTGGAAAGGCGCTTGAAATCCTACAAAACTTAGCGAATTACCAATAACCATAGCCGTTTTAAACCTACTTCATTATCGCCGAAGTAAACAATTTGACGATGCTGCTCCAAACATAGAACAACTTAATGCGATTTTAAAAGCGTCTTTACGTGCTCCAAATCACGGGCGAATGAAACCTTATCGATTTCGTCGTAATTGAAAAGAGTGGCATTCCGAAATTTCACAAATACTTAAAATCAGCAGACATTGAATTTGAAATGGACAAAAAAATATAGCCAAAGCCGATAAACTGGTAATCCAAGCTCCAATGGTGATTGGAATGGTGGCAAAATTAGATCATGAATCTGTAAAAGTACCAGTTCAGGAGCAAATTGTTTGTGCTGGCTGTGCGAAAACGGATAAAGTAATTGGTTTGTTAATGATCGGCTTACCAAAAGATGGAGAAGAAATTGTCTCTGCTCGTGATGCAGAAAATCCAATAAATTTCATGCACTTTATCCGCTAATAGAGTCGAAAAAGTTATTCAAAACCTCGCTCAACAATCACACCGACACTACTTGCTTGAGCTACGGCTTTAGGCTTATGTAATTTGATACGTAATTTTTGAATGCCGTAAGTTGCTTGCAGTAAAATAGCTACTTGATGAGCGACTGTTTCGACCAGTTTGAAAGGTTTACCTTCTACGAAATTTAAAATACACTCTGACACTTCGGCATAATTTAAGCAATATTGCACATTATCTGTTTCCACCGCTTTACTGAAATCCCAATAGAGTTCGATATCAAATACTAGGCGTTGTTTGATGGTGTGCTCCCAATCGTAAGCCCCAATGGAAGCGAAAGCGGTAAGTTCATGGATAAAAACTTTATCAAGCATTAGATTTTCCTTATTTTATTCTACTTTTATTATGTAGATAATGCGGTAAAATAGCGACAATATAACATAAAAACAGGGAAAAATATGACATTTACTGCGTATTTAACGATTTTTGGGACTTATCTCCTCGGTTCAGTATCGAGTGCGATTATTTTTTGCCGATTAGCAGGATTACCTGACCCGCGTGAAAATGGCTCGAAAAACCCTGGTGCAACGAATGTATTGCGTATTGGCGGGCGACTTTCTGCACTTGGAGTGCTGCTATTTGATGTGTTAAAAGGAATGTTACCTGTTGCTATTGCTTTTCATCTTGGCCTAAAACCGAGCGAAATTGGCTTTATTGCATTAGCAGCTTGTTTAGGGCATGTTTTCCCTATTTTCTTCCGCTTCCGAGGTGGCAAGGGCGTTGCCACTTCATTAGGTGCCCTTGTTCCTTTTGGGGTAGAAATTTCAGGTTTAGCCCTAGCAACTTGGCTAATTACTTTTTTTATCTCTCGCTATTCCTCATTAAGCGCTGTCATTACCGCCCTTATTCTGCCTATTTTTGTTTGGTGGTATAAGCCTGAATTTACCTTCCCCGTGGCATTAGTTTGCTGCTTATTGGTTTATCGTCATCACGATAATATTCAACGCTTATGGCGTGGTCAGGAAGATAAAATTTTACTCTAAGTTAATTAGATTTTCTCATCTGCTTCGCCATTTCAATACTTTGAATAATTGCACGGCGGTTAATGGCATCATTATCGCCATCTAACACACGTCGCCAATAGCCAATTGCCTGCTCATAATCATTATGCAAAAAGGCATCGGAAGCCAGTAGTAACAAGCTTGAACTCTCTTTTGAATCTAATGATAAGGCTTTATCTAACCACGCTTTTGCCTGCTCGGACAGTTTTTGCCCTTTATCATAATAATCTACGGTTGCCATAGCCCCTAAAATTGCCGCTTTTTCGCCCAATACCACCTGTGCATTTTGATAGCTAATCAATGCTGAATTAAACTCATTATTTAACGCATAAGCCTGTCCCAATTCATACCATAAATCACCATCGTTTGGGTTCTCACGTAAGCGGTTTTGCAAACTATCAATATAGCGATCATTTTTTTGGGTTTTGTCTTCCATCTCCAATTTTACTTGGAAGGCTTGATGCATTTGCTCACCTTTTTGCACCAAGGAATAACGCCCGGACTGCCAATAAAATAAGCTACTGAGGAGTGTAATTAAAAGCACAACCAAACTTGCAACAAGCGGTGAAAATTTCCTTTTATTTTGCCAAGGTTCTGTTGTATTTTGATCAAATTGATAACGGCTTTCTGCCTCCGCCAAATATTCTTGTTTGAATGGTTCGGCAAAATTGCCTGCGAATTTGACCGCTTGTTGATAGTTTTCTAAATTAAGCTGTTCACGTGTTTTCATCTATTGTCCTATCTTTCTGGTACGAGTTCTCCATACAATCGTAACTAAAACGATCCCCAGCAAGCCCACAGGCATCCCCCAAAGCAGCCAAGTTTGCTCATTCACAGGCGGTTTGTAGTTCACAAAATTACCGAAACGCCGGGTCATAATTTCAACAATTTCCTGATCCGATTTGCCTTCATTGACCATTTCATACACTTCAATACGAAGTTTATAAGCGGTAGTGGCATTTGACTCCAATAAATTTTGATTCTGGCATTGCGGACAACGCAAAGATTTCGCCAAACTCATTGCACGTATGCGATCCGCATCGTTGTGAAATTGGAAGGTATCGACCATTTCTGCCTTGGCAATATTGCTGAAAACGGCAAACACAAGCGGTAAAAAAAGGGTAATCTTTTGCAAAAACTTCATTCTATTCCTATGTTCTTATTTTTCGTTTCTTAATACTTCTAATCGTGGCAGGAAATCTTTTTCAAAATCCGGATTATAGCCTTTTTGTTGGTAGCGAACGATGCCGTGTTTATCCACCAAGTAACTTGACGGTGCGGAAGAGACCTTCAAGGTTTGAATTAAAAAGCCACGCTCATAATCATCAATTACCAACGCAAATGGATTTCCCCAACGCCCTAAAGCTTCACGAGCATCAGCAGGTTGGTCTGAATAGGTTAAACCCACAATCGGCACACCTTGATCTTTCAATTTCAATAAGATCGGAAATTCCTTGATACACCAGGTGCACCAACTCGCCCAAACATTCAAAATATAGGGCTCTTGCGGCAAACTGTTGTTGGTTAAATGTGCGTGCGGATCAAGTAGATTTTTGCCCACAAATTCGGGTATTGGCTTATCTTGCCAATCTTCCGTTGGCGAAAGGGCATCTTTGTTCAACAGTGGAACGGTTAAAAATGCCACCACCGCCATAAGAATAGCGAGGGGAATGAAGAGGAGGAGTTTTTTCATTGTTGTTTCCTTTTGTAATAATCCCCCCCTCTTTAGCAAAGAGGGGGATTTTTTAGTAGCATTGCTATCGGCGGATTTTTTATTTTCTGCGAGAATACCCCACCAACGCCATCAGTGAAGCCAGCACCATAATTACCCCACCAAGCCATAAAGCTCTAACGTAAGGTTTGTAATGTAAGCGGAAGGCATATTCGAGGTTGCCAAATTTGTCGCCCATTACAATGTAGAGATCGTGCAAACCGTGGTGGTATAAGCCGACTTCTGCCATTGTCATGGTACGGATGTCATAATAACGTCGTTCTGGGATGATTTGGGCGAGCGTTTTGCCGGCTTTACTGATGGAAAAAACAGCTTGTTCAGCGGTGTAGTTGGCACCAATGGCATCGCGATACTCTTCATATTTAAATTCAAAATCGGCGATATTGGCAGTTTCAGTCGGTTTTAATCGTACACCGATTTCATCGCCATAGTAACTATTCATCATCGCACCAATCACACAAATCGCAAAGCCAATATGTGCCAAACGCATTGCAAGCGGTCGGATTTTCCACATAAAACGCAAATAAGGCAGGTGCGTCAAAATAATCCAGAATGCAAGGCTGACGAACACTACGGGCAGCGGTTCGATTTTAAACAGATGCGTTTGACTCACGGTGTGATAAATCAAACCAAGGGCAAGCAACATCGCCACAGGCAGAAGCCAGAGTTGCAATTTAGCTTGTTTAAGAGGTACATTTTTCCAGCGAAGTACCACTGCTACGCCCATCGCACACATTGCCAGCAACGCAAGCGGGGTGAAAATAGTGTTGAAATAAGGTGCACCAACGGAAATACTGCCCCATTGCATCATCGTAAACACAAGCGGATAAAAAGTGCCGAGCAACACAACCGAAGTTGCTACAGCAAATAAACCATTGAGCAATAAGAATGCAGTTTCTTTAGAAAAAAACGTAAAGCGTACTTCGCCTTGCCAGAATTGTGTCTTGCAAGCGAAAAGAGCGAGGGCGATAAAACTCAAGCTAAAGAATAAGAGCAATAACGCAATGCCACGGTCAGGATCGACAGCAAAGGAGTGTACAGAAGTCAGTACACCTGAGCGAACGATAAATGTACCTAGCAAGCTTAAGGCAAAGGCGAAAATGGCGAGCAAAATCGTCCAATAATTAAACACGCCACGTTGTTCGCTAGCGATTAACGAATGCACTAACGCAGTGCCGAGAAGCCACGGCATCAATGAGGCATTTTCAACTGGATCCCAGAACCACCAGCCTCCCCAGCCAAGTTCGTAATACGCCCACCAAGCACCGAGGATAATCCCAGCGGTGAGAAAGCCCCACGAAATCATCGTCCAAGGGCGAATCCAACGAGCTACAGCAGCGTCCATTTTGCCTGAAAGTAGGCTTGCCACAATCATCGCAAAGCTCACTGCAAAGCCGACATAGCCCATATAGAGCAGTGGCGGATGGAAAATCAAGCCAATATCTTGCAACATTGGATTGAGATCACGGCCTTCTGGAGGAGGTGGAAAACCACGCTCGAAAGGATTGGAAACCAGCAAGATAAAGAGCATAAAGCCCATTGCAACAAGTGAAATCATCGCCAGTGTACGATTAGCAAACAAGCGGTCGATTTTACGAGAAAAAAGGCAAAAGACCGTCGTCCAGAGTGTGAGTGCAGTAAGCCAAAAGAGCATTGAACCTTCGTGCCCGCCCCAAGTGGCAGCGAATTTAAAAAAATCGGGTAATTGGCTATTGGAGTGTTGAGCAACATAAATCACCGAGAAGTCATCGGTTAAAAACGCATAAGCAAGGCTTGCAAAAGAAATGCCCGTTCCGACCGCTTGTAATAGCGAGAGAAATGGGTTTAGCGATAAAAAATATGGGGATCTTCTCAGCTCCCCCCAAAGCGATAATCCTACTTGGGTTATTGAGGCAATAAGAGCAAAAATCAGGGCAAAATAGCCAAATTCTGGAAACATTGAAATCTAAGTGAACAAAAATAAAACTGCACAGATTATGCCATAAATCCGAATGAGGGAGAACGAAAAAAACCTTACCCACCTCAAAAGAGGTAGATAAGGTTTGGTTCTAGAGGGATTATTATAAAATTAGAAAGTGTAAGTTGCGTTCATACGGAAATCACGACCTGCACCCGCTAAACTATTACCGCCAGCACGTTGGCTATGGCTCTTATAGTTCTTGTTAAATGCGTTATTTACCGCAAAGTTAAGCATTAAGTTTTTGTTTGCTTCCCAGTTTGCGTAGATATCGCTCACACCATACCCCGATTGTTTGATTGCC
Organism: Haemophilus parahaemolyticus; assembly: GCF_018373095.1. Taxonomy (GTDB): domain Bacteria; phylum Pseudomonadota; class Gammaproteobacteria; order Enterobacterales; family Pasteurellaceae; genus Haemophilus_A; species Haemophilus_A parahaemolyticus_A. The sequence goes on along the minus strand of NZ_JAHAHT010000041.1, from coordinate 2,360 downwards.
GCTGAACCAGCGTTTGAGCCGCGACTTGGTGTGCCTGTTTCGCCTTCAACAAAACGACCTTTCCAACCTAATTCTAAGCTTGGATTTTCAAATTTATAAGAAACGGCTGTTGTCCAAGTGCGGCCTGTTGCTACTGCAAATACGGCATTATCTAAACTTGCCTTGTTAAATGTGGAGGTTTCTGGTTTACTTTCAGCAACGCCTACACGGAATTTGAAACCACCTTGTTTATAAGCACCGCCTAATTCATAACCTTGGTTACGTAGTAGCGCAGCATTTACAATGGTGTTAGCTTTAATTGCGTGAGCATCTTTTACTTTTTGCCAGAAGTAACTACCGTCTAATGAGATGTTTTTAGTTACATCATAGTTGAAACCAACTTCTGTATTACGTGCTTTTTCTGCACGTAGATTATCTGAAACATCACGTAATATATTACCAGCTAACATCGCTTCATACATACGTGGGCTGCGGCTTGCATAGTTTAAGTTAGTATTGAAACTTAAATTATCTAACGCTTGCCAGATTAAACCAACGCTTGGATTGAAATCAGCGTGGCTGACGGTTTTGCCACTGTTCGCTTTGAATTTAAATTGGTCGTAACGTGCACCTGTGGTTAATGTGACTGGTCCAAAGCCCCAAATCCCTTCAACATATAAACCCACATCTTCTTTTTGTTGGTTGCGTTTTACGCCTGTTGCAACCATATGACCCGTTGCACGATCACGAGCTTTTTCTTGAATTGAATTTGGTTTTGCTTCTTGATGGCGGTAGTTAACACCATATTTTAACCAGTGACTTTCACCAATCTCAGAATCTAAATCTAAGTTTGCACCTTGAGTTGAAACACGTGTAGTACTATTTCCAGCAGGTTCTTTACGTGAGGTTTCAATACTGTAAGCATTTGCTTTTGCTTCGGTAATGAAGCCCATATTTTTACCACTCCACTCTAAGTTTGTCGTATCTTGTGTCGTAATACGATAACGTGGATTATTGGTTGCATCATTCGCAATTAAGGCACCGTTTGCATCTAAAATATAATAGGTGTTATTTCCACCTCTATTTTTACCTGCAAAAACATTACTTAATGTTTGACCAGCTTTAAGATCTTTACTTGTACCTGCTAAGTAAGATTGTGAGAAATCGAACTCTTCGCGTAAAGCACGTTCACCATGATATTGTTCTTGGCGATGACTTAACACAACGCGTTGGTTTTCAGCAATGTCTACACCAAATTTGGCTAATAGACCACGTTGTCCTAACGCACTATTTTTAACCACATCAGAGCCATCTTTATTTGAATAGCCTTTACCACCTTTGTAATTTTCAAGCGTTTGCCAGTTACCACTTAATAATGCATCTACAACACCTGCTTTACCATAAACAGTTGCACCTTGTGAGTGGCCTTTATTGCTGCTTACGCCTGTATTAAGTTTGAAACCAAACGCTTGACCTTCTTCTAATAAATCTTTTGCATCAACCGTCGTGGCTTCAATAGAACCACTGGTTGCACCAATACCCGCACTTGCAGAACCAGCACCTTTACGTACGTCAATACGTTTAATAAGGCTTGGATCTAACATAAAACGGCTTTGGTGATGGAAAACTGGAGTGTCGCTTGAAGTATTATCTACTTTGAAATCAATTTGGTCTTGACCCATACCACGAATAGTCACCCATTGTGAAGTACCGCCATTCCCCCCCCCGAAATTGATTGCAGGTTCAGCACTTAATACGCCTCTTAAATCTTCGTTGGTTGATTTTTGAAGATCTTTTAAGGTTACAACATTAGTTTTGCTTTTTGCTCCTGCATTTTCAGAAACAACTTGAACAACATCAAGTTTCACTGAATCAGCAGTGTTTGCGTATGCAAAAGAAGAAAGTGCTGTAAGCACAGCAATAGAAAGTGGGGTGTTTTTTAATTTCATAAAAAAAGATTCCAGGATGAAAAAAGATAAGAATTATTATTACTTGCAAAAAAGTTCCGTGAATATACGTAAATTTTTAATACGAGTCAATATCATTTGTAATAAATTTTACTTTTAATAATAATTATGCGCTTTCTGCAATCATTTGTGATGGAATAGATATTTAAATAAGGTAGGTAAAGACGATATGAATTGTTTAGGCATATAAGTTTTACTGAGCTTTAAAAGCACGTAAAAATAAAGGGCACCCATAGGTGCCCCTCAATTTTTATCTAAACTTTAGCATTAAAGTGCAGATTTTGCTTTTTCAACTAATGCAGCGAATGCTACTTTATCGAAGACTGCAATGTCAGCTAAGATCTTACGGTCGATTTCAACAGATGCTTTTTTCAAGCCATTGATGAATTTGCTGTAAGATAAACCGTTTTGACG
>NZ_JAHAHT010000040.1 GCF_018373095.1 Haemophilus parahaemolyticus | reverse complement strand
CTTTCTCGTTCAGCTGGTATGAGTCGTGCTCAATTCATCCAAAAAATGAATGCAAAAGCCCGTGAATTAGGGATGAAATCCACTCGTTTTTATGATAGCTCTGGTTTATCTAGTGCTAATGTATCAAGTGCAATGGATTTGGTAAAACTTGCCAAATATTCACTCAAAAATCAGGAAATTCAAAAATTATCAAATGAAAAAGAAACAGTTATTCAGGCTGGCAAACGACGAGTAATGATGCAAAATACGAATACGTTAGTACGCGAAGAGATCTTTGAGGCATCCTTGAATAAAACAGGATTCATAAATGAGTCAGGATATAATCTAGTGTTCGTTAATAAGCATCGCTGCAATAATAATGCGACCATTGGTGTAATTAGCTTAAATAATCAAAGTTCAGCTAAGAGGTCATTTTTTACTAAAACAAAACTAGAAAAATATGGTTGTGTCGGTGTGACTCACAATCACCAGACTAAGAAACGTAAGAATATTTAACAATTTTTTATGCTTACTCTTGAAAACAGCAAACTCAGCCCTATTTTATAAAGCGTTATGCCTCTCGGCGTAAATTATTTCATTTTAAACAGAGGAATTGAAACTATGGCTCTTCGTCCATTACATGATAAAGTAATTTTAAAACGTGAAGAAGTAGAAACAAAATCAGCAGGCGGTATCGTTTTAACTGGTTCTGCGGCAACTAAATCTACCCGTGGTAAAGTAATTGCTGTGGGAACAGGTCGTTTATTAGAAAACGGCAATGTTCAGCCTTTAGCGGTAAAAGTTGGCGATGTAGTGATCTTCAACGAAAGTTATGGCGTGAAATCAGAAAAAATTGACGGTGAAGAAGTGTTAATTCTTTCTGAAAACGATATTTTGGCGATTGTAGAATAATTAAAAAAAGGAATATAAAAAATGGCAGCAAAAGACGTTAAATTTGGTAACGATGCACGTGTAAAAATGTTAAAAGGCGTGAACGTATTAGCCGACGCAGTAAAAGTAACTTTAGGTCCTAAAGGTCGTAACGTTGTTTTAGATAAAGCCTATGGTGCACCAACGATCACTAAAGATGGTGTTTCAGTAGCACGTGAAATCGAATTAGAAGATAAATTCGAGAATATGGGCGCTCAAATGGTAAAAGAAGTCGCCTCTAAAGCAAACGATGCAGCAGGTGATGGTACAACAACTGCAACGGTGCTTGCTCAAGCGATTGTAAACGAAGGTTTAAAAGCAGTTGCAGCGGGTATGAACCCAATGGATTTAAAACGCGGCATCGACAAAGCTGTTGCAGCAGTGGTAACCGAATTAAAAGCGATTTCAAAACCTTGCGAAACCGCAAAAGAGATCGAACAAGTGGGTACAATTTCTGCAAACTCTGATGCAACCGTAGGTCAATTAATTGCTCAAGCAATGGAAAAAGTGGGCAAAGAAGGCGTAATTACCGTTGAAGATGGCACAGGTTTAGATGATGCATTAGATGTAGTGGAAGGTATGCAATTTGACCGTGGTTACTTATCGCCATACTTCATCAACAAGCCTGAAGCAGGTACCGTTGAATTAGATAGTCCATACATTTTATTAGTAGATAAAAAAATTACGAACATCCGCGAAATTTTACCTGTGTTAGAAGCGGTTGCGAAAGCAGGCAAACCATTGTTAATCATTGCTGAAGATATTGAAGGCGAAGCATTAGCGACTTTAGTAGTGAATACTATGCGTGGTATCGTGAAAGTAGCAGCGGTTAAAGCACCTGGTTTCGGCGATCGTCGTAAAGCAATGTTACAAGATATTGCAATCTTAACTGCGGGTACAGTGATTTCTGAAGAAATCGGTATGGAGCTTGAAAAAGCGACATTAGAAGAGCTTGGTCAAGCAAAGCGCGTAGTAATTACCAAAGATAATACCACAATCATTGATGGTGTGGGCGATGAAACTCAAATCAAAGCGCGTGTTGTTCAAATTCACCAACAAATTGAAGATTCAACTTCAGATTACGACAAAGAAAAATTACAAGAACGCGTAGCAAAATTAGCAGGCGGTGTTGCTGTAATTAAAGTCGGTGCTGCAACCGAAGTTGAAATGAAAGAGAAGAAAGACCGTGTGGATGATGCTCTTCACGCAACCCGTGCAGCGGTAGAAGAAGGTATTGTACCAGGGGGCGGTGTAGCATTAGTTCGAGCAGCAAGCAAAGTGGCTGAAGAATTAAAAGGCGATAACGAAGAACAAAATGTAGGTATCCGCTTAGCACTTCGTGCAATGGAGGCTCCACTTCGTCAAATTGTGACTAATGCAGGTGAAGAAGCGTCTGTTGTAGCTCGTAACGTGAAAGATGGTAAAGGTAACTTCGGTTATAATGCAGGCTCTGAGCAATATGGCGATATGTTAGAGATGGGTATCTTAGATCCAACAAAAGTAACTCGTTCCGCATTACAATTTGCTGCATCAATCGCAGGCTTAATGATTACTACTGAATGTATGGTTACAGACTTACCGAAAGATGAAAAAGATGACCTTGCTGCTGGAATGGGCGGTATGGGTGGAATGGGCGGAATGATGTAGCCTCATTTAATAATAAAGGGGCTGTACTAGATAACTAGGCTAAACTCCCCTTAATTAATTGTTTTAAAATGAAAATTTGAGATTTTATTTCACTGTTGTTAAAACGCCATTTACATTCCTTTAAATGTATCTCCAAATGTTCTTTGGGAATGCCATTAAACTTGCGTAAATGGCGTTTTACTTGATTCCAAAAATTCTCAATTCCGTTTATGTGGTTATGATTTTCGGCAAAATGCGTGCTCTGATTAATGCGAAAATGGCTAAGTTCACTGACATCAAGAACATCATAACTACGAAAGGTATCCGTATACAATGCTATCAGGCTTAACTTTCTCTCGGATAATTGGCAATAATGTCGCTGATTGTGCATTAGAGACAACGACGGTATAAACCTTGCTATTTCATTTGAGAAGCCAGAATACCTCAATTTTTCCCACGGCACAGCTACCACGTTTGCCTTTTCGAGTACCACCGAAATAGCTTTCATCGGCTTCAACCTTACCTTCCAAACATTTCCAAATGTGGGCTTGTTTGATAGATGAGTAAGCGTCATCGATGAAATTAATAAGCGGCTGTATTTTGGTTTACATTAACCAATTCACTGGCTGTGCTTGCTGTGGCACCGGCAACAAACAGTTCAATGAGTTTATTTTGTTTATGCTGACTTAAGCGACTTTTTCTCATTGGTTTATTCTAACCTAAATGGAATTTTTAGTCGTTATCTAGTACAGCCTCAAATCTATCTATAAAAACACCAATAAAGATCTTCTCATTCTAAAAAAAGAAAAATACAATCGCAAATTATTGAAAATAAGAAAATTTTTTGACATAGTAGACAAAATAGTTAATCGAAAGAGGATTAAAGTACTTATAGTACGAGACTTTAACCCTCTTTTTTTTGAAAAATGAATAAAGAACTGTATTTTCTGTTAAAGCCCAAATATCTGCAAGTTTAGCATTAGAAATAAAACTCAACGTTACAGATGTAATTAATGTTCTAACACTATAGCTAAAGAAGCAGGAAATACACATTGAAAGTACCTTACCAGTAATCTAACTACACAATGAGAATAGCAGATACCTGAAAGTGAGGTTAAAAGATAAGATTTTCTATTGTTAATTTTAGGAATTGGTGTAGAATTTATAACCTGTATTATATTTTTATATAATGCTATAACAACAATTCAGATATAGAAATCACTCCTTGTCTGCTTTCGGGCAGACTTTTTTGTTTCAAATCGCAGCTAAAATGATCTGTTCAGGGTCGATATGTAGAGCAATTTGTTGACCAATTTGAGTTGAAAAAGAAGTTTCCGTCGTTGCACAAAAGAGAATTTTCTTAATACTTACTGTCACTTCATTCTGCTTAACTGCCACAATTTTACCCATAAAATCGTTTACGCCTGTGGTTGGCGAATTGAGTTTGATCCATGGAGCTTTAATCAGTAGCATTACTTCTCGTCCCAGAGTTAGCTCAAGTCTCTTACTACTCTTTTCTGTAATAACTGCACAAATCATCTCATTCATCTCTTCAATATTAACCTCAACCCAAACTAGCGATCCTTTTTGTTTTAAGCCAGATACTTTACCGAAAAGTTGATTTCTCGCGCTAGTTTGCAACGAGGATTTGGCAGTTGCAACTAATGCATTATCAAGCGGAATATTCTCTTCGTGCAAGATTTCAAAGGCACGCTTTTGCGTGTGTTGTAACAGATCATAAAGCTGTAACAGACGTTCTGCATACTCTGTCAATTGTGTGCCTCCGCCCTGTTTCCCACCAGTGCTACGCTCCAGCAAAGGTTTAGGGCTTATTTTAGTCATCGCATCAATGTTATCCCACGCAGTTTTATAGCTTACACCAGCTAATTTTGCTGCTTGGTTAATGGAGCCAATTTGTTTAATTTGACGTAATAATTCAATACGACGAGGATCAGCAAATAACGTATCCTGCAGTTTAATGGTGAGTAGAATTTCAGTATCAAGCATTTTATATATTCTTTTATATAGAGGATCTTTGGGGTTTGTAAATGATTGCTAAAAATCAACCGCTTAAACAATTTCATTTGGTGTAAAGAAATAGGCAATTTCACGTTCCGCCGATTCAACCGAATCAGAACCGTGCACCGAATTTTCACGGCTGCTTAATGCGTACGTTTTGCGCAGTGTACCCTCTTTTTGAGCTTCTGGATTAGTTGCTCCCATTAAAGCACGATAATTTGCTACCGCATTTTCGCCTTCTAGCACGACCGCAACCACAGGTGCTGAAATCATAAAATCAACGAGCGGTGCAAAATATTCACGTCCTTGGTGCTCGGCATAAAAGCCTTCAGCTTGTTCACGGGTAAGTTGGATTTTTTTCAAGGCTTTAATGACTAAGCCAGCTTCTTCTAAATGCGATAAAATTTTGCCGATTAAGTGGCGTTTAGTGGCATCTGGTTTAATTAAGCATAAAGTTTGTTGGATCATTTTTTCTCCGCGTATTAGTGATTAAGGCTTCCTTAAGCACTAAATAAGTATATTGATTGAGTAAATATTTTAACAAAAATACAAGAATAAGAGAGTATTACCAACATAAAAAAATCTCCATTCAAAAATGGAGATTTTTATTGTCATTTTATACTGGTTTGTTTTGAAGATTAAACTTCAATACCTTCAAATAATGCGGTACTTAAATAACGTTCTGAGGCAGATGGTAAAATTGCCACGATAAGTTTATCAGCAAATTCAGGTTGTTGTGCTAAGCGGTTTGCTGCCGCAACGGCTGCACCAGATGAAATCCCCACTAAAATCCCTTCTTCAGCCATTAAGCGGCGAGCAGTTGCAATAGCTTCTTCGCTTGAAACTTGTTCAACACGGTCGACTAAACTTAAATCTAAGTTTTTAGGAATAAAGCCAGCTCCAATACCTTGAATTTTATGCGGACCCGGTTTCACTTCTTCGCCATTTAAAGTTTGTGTAATTACAGGGCTCTCTTTCGGTTCAACCGCTACAGAGATAATTTGTTTACCTTGATCTTGTTTGATGTAGCGAGAAATCCCTGTAATCGTACCGCCTGTGCCCACGCCTGCAACGATAACATCCACTTTGCCTTCAGTTGCATTCCAAATTTCAGGACCAGTTGTTTGTTGGTGAATTGCTGGGTTCGCGGGATTTTCGAACTGTTTTAACATCACATAGTGGCTTGGATTGCTTGCTACGATTTCTTCAGCTTTCGCAATTGCCCCTTTCATCCCTTTTGCCCCTTCAGTTAATACAAGGTTTACGCCTAAACCTCGTAATAAGCGTTTACGCTCAAGGCTCATTGTTTCAGGCATGGTTAAGGTAATTTTATAACCGCGAGCCGCTGCAACATAAGCAAGTGCAATTCCAGTGTTACCGCTAGTTGCATCTACAATCTCTTTATCTTTGGTTAAAATGCCATCTTTTTCTGCTTGCCATACCATATTGGCACCGATACGACATTTCACACTAAAACTTGGATTACGAGATTCTACTTTTACTACTAAATTGCCATTGTTACCAAAGTGTTTTAGTCGAACAAGTGGCGTGTTACCAATGGAGTATGAGTTGTCTGCATAAATCGTCATAGAAAATTCCTTATGTTGAATTAGGTTAAAGTTGGATTAAGCATACGCCATTTTTGGTAAAAGTGTAGTGGTTAAAAATCATTTAATATAACTAAAAAGTATATTAGTTAAAGTAAGACATATTCCAATTTCACGTTAGAAATCGTTTCTAATAATTGCTCTGACATAGTTTTATAGCTGAGATTGGTTGGTTTTTCTGCTAATACAACACGTTCAATGTCAGCTAAATCTAGGTTGTTAAGATAAGCATAATTCAGAGCAGTTTGCAGGGCTGGAAGACTAGGATTAAATGCCGCATTTTCCGCATAACGCCCTGTTATTATCTCCCCATTTCTAAATAAAATTGCAATGCCGTGCGGGCTATTTGAATAAGGGCAATGAGCCTGATTAGCTGCATGGATAGCCTCCTGAACTAGCTGATCAGGATGATTTTCATCAAGTTGATGATGCTCTTGATTAAGCAAGAGCGTGTGAATATCCAAATCTTTCGGACCAAAAGCATCAGGCAAATAACTATGCAGTGGATTATACTGGCTATGTGGCAAATGGATCGCAATGTTTTCAGCTTGATGCAATTCATTCATAAATTGGCGGCAGTGTCCACATGGCGTATAGTTTACTACCATATCACTAATTCGTTTTTCGCCTCTTAGCCAGGCGTGGCTAATCGCACTTTGCTCTGCGTGAATAGTTTGCTGAATGGCGGTATGGGCAAATTCTTGGTTCGCACCAAAATAAAAATCGCCATGCTCGCCAATCGCAATTGCACCCACTTTAAAATGTGAAATGTCAGTATGGCTATAACAAGCAGCAACAGGTAAAAGTTGCATCGCTAGGGCTAAGGGTTCTAGTTTCAATTGTTGGCATACTTGCTGAACTTGTTGATGAGAAAGGAACCCCGCCCAATTTTGACGATTTAAAATATAAATAAGTGCTTGATTAAGCGGTCTATTTTCCGATAAAGTTTGCGAAATGGCATCTTGCATAACTCTCTCCCAATGCAAAAAAGATTAAAAATCTAACCGCTTGTTATTAAAGCATAAATTTATTTTTATTACGAGGGGTTCACTTCTTTACGAACAATCAATCTTGAAATTTGTGAACCTGCTCACATTTATCAACTAACATTGATAGGCATAGACTTTAACAATTTATTAACGAATAGGTAATTCCTATATATTTTATTGAATGAAGTAATTTGTATCTATCAAGTGAAAGACATATACTTATCAACACAAAGAGCACAGGCTCTTTGATTTATTTTTTAATATTACATACATAAAGAGGGAACAAATTATGTCAAAAACATCAATCGGTTTAGATAAAGTTGCATCAGCAGAATTGGCTTCAAAATTAAATGATTTATTGGCAAGCTATCAAGTGTTCTATACTAACGTGCGTGGTTATCACTGGAATATCAAAGGTGTGAACTTCTTTGAATTACACGCAAAATTTGAAGAGATTTATACTGATTTAATTACCAAAGTAGATGAATTAGCAGAACGTATTTTAACTTTAGGCTACACACCAAATAATGCATATAGTCAATACTTAAAAGTTTCACGCATTCAAGAAGATATTGCTGTAAGCAGTGCTCAAGACTGTTTATCTGGCACATTAGCGGGTTTAAAAGTGTTACTTGAACAACAACGCGAAATTCTTGAACTTGCAGGTGAAGCAGGTGATGAAGGTACAAATTCTCAAATGAGTGACTACATCAAAGAACAAGAAAAATTAGTGTGGATGTTCCAAGCAGCTTGCCAAACTTGTCATGCTTAACATTGTCTTGAGAATTTAAAAGCGTAGTAGACAAAACAGTTGATAACATTTTTTTAAAAATATTATCAACTGTTTTTATTTAAAAATAATTTATAAACATAATCTTACGTTTTCTCGTTAATCCATTATAATTATTTAATTAATATTTTAGATGTTTAAATAATCCATCAAACCTATTTGTTGTCCTATCTATATTTATTTCAAAAGAATTCTTAAAAATAAATAATTTATATAATATATCAAACTTACATAAGTGCCTTTTACATTTTTATGTTTATAAGGAAAGTAACCTTTCTTTATTGGTTTACCTGAATGTTACTTACAAAGTATAAGAATATAATATCAGCGAAGAGGGTCGCTTTCTGTTCCTGTACTGCCGTGTTAGAATATTTACTTTTGTAGCCGAACATTTCTCATTATCTACAGGAACGCTATGCCTAAACAACGTCTTTTAACTGCCCAAGGAGATCGTATTGCGATAGTCAGTGGGCTTAGAACGCCATTTGCTCGTCGTGATACAGGCTTTAAAGATGCCTATGCTACTAGTTTGGGAACAATGGTAACTAATGAGCTTTTAAGCCGGTTAGCTATTGATCGTAATGAAATTGAACAGCTCGTTTTTGGGCAAGTTATTCAACAACCAGACATCCCAAATCCAGCGCGTGAAATTGCCCTTGCATTAAATATGCCACAACTGCAAACTTATAGTATTAGTAGCTCTTGTCTTTCTGGCTTGCAAGCGATAGTCAATGTGGCTGGAAGTATTCTGTCTGGTTCGATTTCTGCAGGCATTGCAGGTGGTGCAGATTCCATTTCCAATGCTCCAATCAGCTTAAGTCCTCGTGTAATTTATAAATTCAAATCCATTTTCAAAGCTGAAACACTCGATGAAAAATTTCGCCGTTTTCGTGATTTTTCTTGGGGTGATTTCAAACCGCACGGGGTGAATTTAAAAGATTTCACGACACAACTTTCCGTGGCTGAACTCTCTGAACAGATGGCGCAAGATTACAACATCAGCCGTGCTGAACAAGATGAATACGCTCGATTCTCAAATGAAAAAGCTTCAAATGCGTGGAAATTGGGCTTGTTTAAAGAGGAGGTTATGCAATCTGTGCCGCGTCCTTACACCGATTTTGTGGTGGCAGATACTTTAATCAACGCAGCTACTCGCCCACAATATTACCAACGCTTTTCACCGATTATGCACAAACCTTATGCGACTGTCACTGAGGCGAATATTCCTCAACCTGTAGACGGGGCAGCGGCGGTGTTGTTGATGAATGAGAGCCGAGCCAAAGCATTGGGGCTTGAGGTATTAGGCTATATTCGCAGTTATGCGATTACGGGCAATGATATTTGGCACAATATGTTTGCTGGAGCAACAATTTCTAGCTCAATTGCCCTTGAACGTGCTGGCTTAACGCTTGCCGATATGGATTTTATTGATATTCACGAAACCTCAGCAAGCCAAATGCTGATGAATATTCGTTTGTTTGAGTCGGACAATTTTGCAAAATCTCAGCTAAATCGCACCGCTTGTTTGGGCAAAATTGATTTCGATAAGCTCAACCATCTGGGTGGTTCAATTGCCTTTGGTAACCCACGAGCAGTTACCAGTCTTCGCACCGTGATTCAGTCGCTTTTTGCCTTAAAACGTAAAGGTGGCGACACATCGTTGGTGGCTTCAAGCGGCTTGGGCGGTTTAGGTGCGGCAATGGTGTTAGAAACGGAATAGAAAGTGAGGATGATATGACAGATCAAATTGAACAAACACAAAGCGAAATGAACGAGATAAACCGTCCTACTTTCCAAGTTGAAGTTGATGATAATCGCATTGCGGTGGTAAACATTTTAAGCCCAGAAAATGATGCAAACTGGTTGCCAGAAAATTGCGTAGAAGAACTGCGTAACGTGATTGGAAAAGCGATTTATCAACAAGTGCGAGGCATTTTATTTATTTCAGCACGCCCGAAAAACTTTATTCAAGGCTTTAAACTTTCGGTATTACAAGGCAAAACAGAAGCCCAGCTCAAACAATTTTCGCAAGAAATGCAATTAGTAATGCGTGAACTAAATGTGCTTAAAGTGCCAGTGATTGTGGCTATTGATGGTCATTGCTTCGGAGCAGGTTTGGAGCTCGCTTTAGCCTGTGATTATCGCATCGCCTCCGATGAAGTTTACACACAATTTGCAATGCCACAAATTCGCTCTGGTATTTTGCCATTTGCGGGTGGCACTCAGCGTTTACCTCGTTTAATTGGCTTAAATCAGGCAGCGGATATGCTCAGTTCGGGCAAAAAAGTCGATGTAGAACACGCACTCAAGCTCGGTTTAATAGATATGGCTGTGCCTGCGAACCGCTTGTTTCAAGTCGCTTATCAGCTTTTGCTAGAGAACCAAATTGCCAAAGCAGATTATAAGAAACCGAAAAACTTGCTACACAAATGGCGAAAGAAATTGGAAGGTACGCCATCGTTACGTAATAAATTACTCGATCGCTTGGAAAATCATCTCTGGCAACAAACATTTGGTAACTATCCTGCTGTGGTTGAATTAGTTGAGTTACTTAAAGAACCTCATTTCAAGCAAGGTTTAACTTTTGAACAAAATGCATTGGTTAAATTACTCAACACCGAAACCGCAAACGTATTGGTGAATTTAAAGAAAACTGAGCGGGCAATGAAAGACAAATACGCCATTCGTGGTAACGTCCGTGATGTGTTGCAGGTCAGTATTCTAGGATCTGGCTATATGGGAGCGGGCATTGCTTACTTAACCGCAAATAACGCACGCATTCCTGTACGAATTAAGGATATTCACCCTTCTGAAATCCAAAAAGCACTACGAACTTGCTACGACTTAATGCGACAAGCGGTACAAAAAAAACAGCTACGTGAAGGCGAAATGATCCAACGAATGAATTTGATCACAGGAGGCGAACGTTTAGTTGCCGCGAAATCGACTGATTTTATTATTGAAGCAGTGTATGAAGATCTCAAGCTTAAGCAACGAATGTTGCAAGAAAGCGAGAATTACTACGATGAACATGCTATTTTTGCGACAAATACCTCCACGTTTTCGATCAAAGAGATTGCATCAGTAGCAAAACGTCCAGAAAATGTGATCGGTTTTCACTATTTTAGTCCTGTAACCCAACAGCAGTTGGTGGAAATTATCCCCCACGAAGGCACGTGCGAACACACCATTGCCACCGCCATCCATTTTGCAATCCAGCAAGGTAAAGTGCCTTTGTTGGTTTCTGATACGCAAGGTTATTTTATCAACCGCTTGCTCACGCCATTATTACTTGAAGCGATGCAATGTGTGATTGATGGTGAAGCGATTGAATTTATCGACCGCTCGTTACAAGAGTTCGGCTTCAAAATTGGACCGCTTGCAATGATGGATGAAATGGGCTTAGACGTGCTAAACAAAGCCATACCTGCCTTAGTAAAAGCCTATGGCGAACGTTTCGAAATGCCAGCTAAAACAGAGTTACTCATTCGCAATGAACGCAAAGGCTGCAAAAACAAACGTGGCTTCTATATGTATGACAAGCACGGTACACGCTTGCAGGAGGATAAAAGTATCTATCACGTGATGGAAACCATCACACAAAATGACTTGGAAGCAGAAGAGATCGCCCGCCGTTGTATTTTACGAATGATCAACGAAGCCGCTTGGTGTTTGCACGAAAAAGTGATTCAATCGCCTGAAGAAGGAAATGTCGCTTCCGTGCTCGGCACTGGCTTCCCACAATTCAGAGGTGGTATTTATGCCTATATGGAAAAAGTGGGGGCAAAAGAGATTGTGAAACAGCTTAAAGTTCACCAGAAAATTTATGGGGATCGATTTGAGCCTTGTCCGTTTTTGTTAGATCAGACGGAAAAAGAGGCATAATAGACAAAATATATTTGATTAAAATGCAAATGGCTAAGTGCTATAAAGATAGCACCTAGCCATTTATAATTAACTAGTATAGTTTTCTAAAGAAATTAAATTTCCACTATTTTATTCGTGTTTCTCTGGAAAAATAAGTGATGCAATCACACCAATAAATAACACTCCTAAAACAATAAATAAGCTGGTATTTGGCGAAATATGGAACCCCGTATCGAATACCGCGTGGTTCCAAGATTGAATACCCATTTTAATACCGATAAAGAATAATAACGCAATGACTGCTTTTTCTAAATGCACTAGATATTTAGTCAGTGCTGCTAAAATAAAATAGAGACTACGCAAACCAAGAATAGCAAAAATCATTGCTGCATAAACTAAGAGCGGTTCTTGTGTTACGGCAATCACGGCTGGCACTGAATCAAACGCAAAAGCAACATCGGAGGTTTCAATTGCGATTAAACATAAAAATGCAGGTGTTGCGTAACGCAAGCCTTTGCGAGTTACATTTGCCAGCTCTTCCGCTTTTAATTCTGCCTGTTTAACGAAGAAGTTATAGCCGTGTAGTTTTGGTAAAACAGGCATTATTTTTCCAACCCAACGTACGCTCCAGTGATTAGTATAATCTTCAATTTCTTCTTCTGTCTCTTCTTTTGCAGTAAGCATTTTCCAGCCGCTCCACAACACAAATAAGGCGAAAACAAAGCCAACCCAAGGGCTTGCTGCAAATAAACCTGTGCCGAGCACTACAAAAATCGCACGGAATACTAATGCCCCTAAAATGCCCCAGTATAAAATTCTATGTTGCAATTTGCCTGTAATACCAAACGAGGCAAAAATAGCGACAAAAACCATTAAGTTATCAATTGATAAACTTTTTTCTAAAACATAGCCTGCTAAATATAAATCCGCCCAAGATGTGTCAAAACGAATATATAAATAAACATAAAATGCAACGGCTAATGAAATCCAAAATAACGACCACATTGCCGCATTTTTCACCGTGATTTCTTTGCTATTTTTATGGGCAACTAAATCCATATAAATGGAAAAAAGAATTACCGCAAAAAAGACAATAATTGTTTCTAAAGGAAAACCAAAGTGTGCCATATAACCTACAAAAAATTAAAATTAAACTAAATGCTCGATATTGTTAAATTCAACTAATTCCACCTTGCCATTTTCAACTTTGGCAATATTGATGGCGGTATTCATCACAAATTTGTGTTTCTCTTCATCACGACATTCCGACCAATGCAAGCCTTTTAACACTGCAGTTAAAACAGTTAAAGTCATTCCATGTGCGACAATCAATACATTTTCGTTATCTTTGTGCAATTCGGCAATTTGGTTGAATACCTTAAATACACGCTGATAAAGCTGTTCATAGGTCTCACCGCCGCTTTCCAATGCTTTATATTCAGCGGGTGTTTTTTTCATTACCCAATATTCATCATTCTCATATAAATCGACCGATTTCATCCCTTCCCAACTGCCAAAGTCAAATTCATTCAAGCCCCAATGATGAAAGTGCGGAACATTTTGCGTTTCATTTTCCGCCAGAATATAGTTTGCCGTGTCTTGAGCGCGTTTTTGCATACTAGAATATGCTGCAGAAAATTGAACCGCTTTTAACGCTTGCCCTGCTTTTTTCGCCCCCTCAATGCCCTCTTCAACCAAAGGCGAATCGCCGGAGCCTTGCAAGCGTCCTTCAATATTC
Organism: Haemophilus parahaemolyticus; assembly: GCF_018373095.1. GTDB lineage: Bacteria > Pseudomonadota > Gammaproteobacteria > Enterobacterales > Pasteurellaceae > Haemophilus_A > Haemophilus_A parahaemolyticus_A. The sequence goes on along the minus strand of NZ_JAHAHT010000040.1, from coordinate 290 downwards.
CACACGGTTTTGCCATGTCGAATTAAATAAATATTTAGTGCCATCCCCATTTCCTTTAAAATAGCCCAAAAAAAGAGTCGGGATTATAACATGAATTTGCTTTTTACTCTCTGCCTGCAACATCGGGATTTTGTGATTATTAACAAACCTGCGGGCATTAGCGTACATAAAGATCAACAAGCGGTTGGATTTACCGAATTAGTTGCAAAACAGCTTGGTATGGAGCAAGTTTGGCTTGTACATCGATTAGATAAAATTACCTCGGGCTTGCTCATTCTAGCTTTAAATAA
>NZ_JAHAHT010000166.1 GCF_018373095.1 Haemophilus parahaemolyticus | reverse complement strand
TGGCGTTTTACCGAAAAATTCGCCTACTTGTTCACGCACAAATGGTACGCGAGTTGAACCGCCAACCATCACCACTTCGCGGATCTCTTCGCCTTCCACGCCTGCATCTTTCAACGCTCGGCGGCAGGTCATTAACGAACGTTTAACAAGCGGTTGAATTAACTCGTTAAATTGCGAACGGCTGACCGTGCCTGTCCAATTTGCAAATTTCACTTCAGTTTCGACCGCTTGTGAAAGGGTAATTTTGGTTTCGGTTGCCAGAGTTAATAGTTCACGTTGTTCATTCGCATTTTGTGGTTGCACACCTGCTTGTTCAGCAATCCAATTTGCTAATAAGAGGTCGAAGTCATCGCCCCCGAGAGCCGTATCACCGCCCGTTGCCAACACTTCAAATACACCACGGCTTAAACGTAAAATCGAAATATCGAATGTACCACCACCTAAATCATAAACCGCAATAATGCCTTCTTGACCGCTATCTAAGCCGTAAGCAATCGCTGCTGCAGTTGGCTCATTTAATAAACGCAATACATTCAAACCTGCTAAACGCGCTGCATCTTTAGTACTTTGACGTTGAGCATCATCAAAATAAGCAGGCACGGTAATGACTACACCCGACAATTCGCCCGCTAGGCGTTGTTCGGCAAAGCGATTTAAGTGTGCCAAAATATCTGCTGATACTTCCACAGGGCTTTTATTACCTTGTTTAGTTTGGATTAACGGTAAGCCGTTATCGCTTGCCACAAATTGATACGGTAAATCATGGTAACGTTTTTGCACATCGGCAAGCGAACGCCCAATTAAGCGTTTGGCTGAAATCACGGTGTTTTGCGGATCAACGGCTGCAAACTCAAAACCTTCCACACCCACGGTTTTCTCGTTTTCCGTGTAATGCACCACCGACGGCACTAACGCTCGCTCTTTTTCATCTAATAACACGGTCGCCGTGCCACTTCGCACAGTTGCAACCAATGAATTCGTTGTCCCAAGATCAATCCCCACCGCCAAGCGTGCTTGGTGCGGTGCGGCAGTTTGCCCTGGTTCAGCGATTTGAAGTAATGCCATTATTATCTCTTCTCTATTTCTTGTTTTAATTTATTTTAGGCTACTGAATAACCCATATTTTCAGGAGCAAATACACCTTGATAGTGGCGTTCCACAGGCACAGCGATTTTGCTTTCAAGCTCTAACACTTGATGACCTTGCAGTTCTTTAATATCATTTTGCCAATTATCCCAACGTAAATCTTGGTAGAAATCGTTTAAATCGCCTGATAATGCCCAGCCTAAAAATTCAGAATAGCCTAAGTTCAACAGTTCCCACGTTTTCTTTTTCGGATGATGATAATACACTTGCCCAATTTTGTCGCCTAAACTGCCTGCGTTAATAGCAAAGTAACCACCAATTGCATCATCTGCTACTAATAAGTAGCTGGGTTGCTCGCCCGATTGCTTGAAGGTTTTACCAAAGTTCCAATCAAATAAACCACGCGGTAATTTTTCGTTGCCTGAACCTAAAATGCGCAACCAACCGTGATCGATTAACACACCACCTGTTTCATACACAATCGCACCAAGCGGTGAACGGGTCGGTAGTTGCATTCCAACTAACGCAGCAGCTGCATCTTCAGAGTAGCTAGCTAAAATTTCGTAGTGATTTTTTGCTTGAGTAAAC
>NZ_JAHAHT010000039.1 GCF_018373095.1 Haemophilus parahaemolyticus | reverse complement strand
TAAAAGAAGCATTACCAAACAATGAAGTGATTGGGTTTAATAAAGATGAAGCGGTGGCAAGATATATTCAGAAAGTGTTTGATTTATAATCTTATTTATAAATTCTACAAGCACTAAATTAACTAAAAGCCCTCTACACAAATGTAAGGAATAAAATCTATTTTATTAAGAGACAATTATGCAAAATTTCCCTTTAACTCGATTTTTACTTGCAACAGCCGCATTGGTCATTATTCTGGCAGGCGTGAAGCTCGCAGGTGAAATTGTTATTTCCTTTTTACTTTCCCTTTTTATTGCAATCATCTGCTCACCCGCTATTCATTTTATGACTAAGCGAAAAATTCCATTAGGGCTTGCCATTACCTTAATGCTGATTTTTATCGTGGTACTTTTTCTTTTTTTAGCGGGAATGATTAACAGCACCATTCGCGAATTTACAGCATCTATTCCTCAATATAAAGAAATCTTACAGATTCGATTAGAAATAATCAAAACGTTCATTACTGAGTGGAATATTCCTCTGACTATCCCTGATATTTCTGCATTAGAGAGTTTCGATCCAAGTATGGTAATGCAGCTGGTAAGCCGTGTTTTGCTCAGTTTTTCTAATGTGGTTTCCAATATTTTTATGCTACTTTTAGTTGTGGTTTTTATGCTGCTAGAATCGCCTATGATTAAGTATAAAATCACGCTTGCATTTAATGGCGGTAAGTCAAATTTCAACCAAGAAGTTGAGCATCTGAGTCGCGTAGTAGAAATCATTATTCGCTATCTTGGTGTAAAAACCTTAATGAGCACCTTAACTGGCATTGCAATTTACATGATTTTAGATATTTTCAGCGTGCAATATGCCGTGCTTTGGGCGGTATTAGTGTTCTTACTTAACTACATTCCCAATATCGGCTCAGTATTAGCAGGTATTCCAATTGTCCTTCAAGCCTTGCTGCTCAACGGATTTTCAGATGGTATTGCAGTAATGATTGGAGTCATCGCAGTCAATATGTTGGTGGGGAATATTTTAGAACCAAGAATGATGGGCAAAACACTGGGGCTTTCTACATTAGTCGTCACACTCTCGTTGCTTTTCTGGGGTTGGCTACTCGGCACAGTTGGTATGTTGCTCTCTGTGCCGCTCACTATGGCATTAAAAATCGCATTAGAATCTAGTCCGAACACTATTCAATATGCGGTATTGCTAGGTGATGTGCCAGAATTAGAAAAAGGTAAATATATGAAATAGCCACGCACTAATATGACTATTTCATGATTATTTCTGTCTATAATATTAAGGAAAAAGAAACGGATTTAATCCGCTTTTAGCAAACTCTTTTTGCTCCATTTCAGCATCAAGCAAAATGGTAGCAAGATCATCTGCTACAGGTTCAACATAGGCATCTTTTTCTTGATACATCACTTTTAAGTAACTTCCACAATCGCCACAGCTTTCAGCTTTCACGCCTGCATCAACATTATCAAAACTCCAGTAATCTAATTTGCCACTTTGATCGCAGGTTGAGCATTGTGAACGGGTCATATTCCATTCACTTTCACAAAGCGAACAGTGCATATAGCGTAAACCTTGTTCACTGCCAAAATGAATCACGCTTGCCACAGGTGCTGCATCGCATACAGGGCAGGTATGGCGTTCGCCTACTTCGGTCATGGTATTGCGCGGTAGTTGTTGAGTGAGTTGCACCCAATAAAGTGAAAGTGCCGCCCATAAAAAGACCGCTTTATCTGCTCCTACTTGTTCATAATTCTCATTAAGCAAGTCCGTCGCTAATTTTTCTAGCTCAGAAGATGCTGCCTTTTCTAACCATTCCAATGTCGGTAAGGTAGTTTCATTAGCGTAAGGTTTGAATTTTTCAATGAGTGCGAGCAAAAGTTTCTGCCATTCGTTTGAGCGTGGAAAATTTTTGGCATTCAGTGGTTTATTACCTTGAGTTTGGGTAATGCAAGCGGTCAATTTTTCTTGTTCATTTGCAATTGGCTGGCTTTCAAGAAGATCTAATTGCACTTCAACCAAGTTTGCTGCAAATTTAAGATAATCTTTAAATGGGTTATGCTCTGCCAATTGGCGTAAGCGTTTCGCACGACGGGCATATAAGTTTTTCGGGTTAGCAAATAAAAGCGGTGGATGTTCAAAAGAACTTGCCGCTTGTTTGATTTCAGTATCAGGTAAAATTCGGATACTCATTTTGTGTCCTTAAATGAGAAGAGAATAAACAAAAAGTGCGGTAATTATACCGCACTTTGGTTTGGAAGTTAGCCTTTACTTGCTTGTTCGGCAAGCTCTTTTTCAAGCTCAGGTTTCACTTCCTCGTTATACCATTTCGGGTGGTGTTTTTTCGCCCAGCGGACAGTTACCCAGCCTTCAACCATACCTCGGATTGAGCCTTTAATCCAGAACGCCATATACATATGAACGAGAATCCCTGTAAATAACGCAAAGGCACTTGCTGAGTGAAGCAAAATAGCAATTCGTAAGGTTTGGATTGAGAAATTATGTGAGAAATATTTTCGCCACATAATAATTCCAGTGATTAACAAGGTAAACATTGCCAAATTTAATGTCCAGAATAACATTTTCTGACCAAAGTTATATTTACCATTGTAAGCCACTGCATGCTCATTCCCTTTTAACACTTCGTGTACGTTCATTGCCCATTTCAGGTCATTTTTTTCTGGAATGTTATGATCCCAGTAAATCAACGCCATAATAATAAAGGCAATAAACATCACGATCCCTGTGAATGGGTGAATTGCACGAGCTAATTGCGGTGTACCGAGAATTTCAGTTAACCACGCAAAATCTGGGAAGAAGAATGCAACCCCTGTGAACATTGTCATAAAGAATGAAATAACCAAGAACCAGTGGCTCACTCGAGCAACAGGTTTGTGGCGAATAATACGGGTATCATTCGTGATTTCCACTTTTTTACTCATCTTTGCCTCCTTTTTCTTGATGTTCACCTTCTGCGTGTTCGTGGTGATCTTCCACATCCTCTTCAACGTTTGGTCCAACGGTCACATAGTGAGCAACCTCAGCAAGTGCTAAGCCGCCCATTGCAATCGCTGCAACTGGTTTAAGCACATCTTTCCAAAGCTCAACCGTTACATCAACTTTCGGATCTTTCGGCAAGCCAGAATAAAGCTCAGGTTTATCTGCGTGGTGTAACACGTACATTACGTGTGTTCCGCCCACACCTTCAGGGTTATAAATGCCTGCATTTGGATAACCACGGGATTTGAGATCTTTCACACGTGTTTCAGCATAGTGAAGCATCTCATCTTTCGAACCAAAGCGGATTGCACCTGTTGGACAGGTTTTCACACAAGCTGGCTCTTGACCCACATTCACGCGATCCACACAAAGGGTACATTTGTACACACGGTTATCTTCATCATTCATACGTGGAATATTGAATGGACAACCTGCAATACAGTAACCACAACCGATACATTTATCCGATTGGAAATCCACGATACCGTTTGCATATTGAATGATCGCACCTGGTGATGGGCACGCTTTCAAACATCCTGGTTCGGCACAGTGCATACAACCATCTTTACGGATTAACCATTCCAAGCGGTCGTTTTCTTCCACTTCATTGAACTTCATTACCGTCCACTGTTTTGCATTCAGATCACGAGGGTTATCATAAAGACCTACGCAATCTTCTTGCGGTGCACGAATATCGTTCCATTCTGAACAACCCACCTGACAAGCTTTGCAGCCGATACAGGTTGAAACATCAATAAGTTTTGCGACCTCCACCACGTGGTCACGAGCTTGTGGTGGTGGGGTAACAAAGGATGTAGCAGAAATTTTAATAATGTTTTGATCTTGTACACCTGACATTATACTGCCTCCGTTACTTTTTCAATGTTTACAAGGAACGTTTTATATTCTGGTGTTTGCGTATTTGCATCACCTACACGTCCAGTGAGCGTATTGGCTAAGAATGATTTTTTGCCTACTGTTGCAAAGCCGCCATGGAGTGGAATACCTACAGTGTGAATACGTTTACCGTCAGCATCAATTGAACGAACACGTTTTGTTACAACGGCTTTGGTTTTAATATAACCACGTTTTGAAGTTACTTTTACCACATCACCATTTTCAATGCCTTTCTCTTTTGCCAACTCTTCACTAATTTCCACAAACGGTTCTGGCTGAGCAATCATATTGAGGTTAGATTGTTTGGTCCAGAAGTGGAAGTGCTCAGTTAAGCGGTAAGTTGTACCCACATAAGGGAACTGACTTGCATCACCGAAACGATCTTTGTCGCTCTCTAAAATACGAACTGTTGGATTTGAAACCACATTAGGGTGAAGTGGGTTCGTGCCAATTGGTGTTTCAATCGGTTCATAGTGTTCAGGGAACGGACCTTCTGTCAGTTTATTTAATGCAAATAGACGGCTCACGCCTTCATTATTCATAATAAATGGCGTTACATTGCTGTTTGGTGGTGCAGTACCGAAGTCTGCCACATCAATGTAGTTCCAGTTTTTGCCATTCCATTTTACAAGCTGGCGTTTCGGGTTCCACGGTTTACCTGATAAGTCTGCAGATGCTCGATTATAAAGTACACGACGGTTAAGAGGCCATGAGAATGCCCAACCTAATGTATTACCTAAACCAGATGGATCGCTGTTATCGCGGTTCGCCATTTGGTTACCTTTTTCTGTCCATTGGCCAGTGTAGATCCAAATCGCTGATGAAGTTGAACCATCATCGCGAAGTTGAGCAAAGCTTGAAAGTAATTCACCTTTTTTCGCAATTAATTTACCGCTTGCATCATAAAGATCTTCTAGTGCATAACCATTATTCTCTTTAGCAAGCTCTTCCGATTTCGGTTCTAATGGATTTTTGTAATTCCAAGTCATGGCTTCAATAGTTTCAAGTGAAACTGGCGTTTTACCTTGAGCTTTTTCTTCATGATACATTTCAAGCATCACTTCACGGATTTCCGCTAAAATATCTACATCTGGTTTTGCTTCTTTTGGTGGTTCAGCTGCTTTCCAGTGCCATTGTAACCAACGGCCAGAGTTCGCAATTGAGCCATCTTCTTCAGCAAAACAGATGGTTGGTAAACGGATAACCTCAGTTTGAATATCAGCTGGGTTTACATCGTTGTATTCGCCATGATGTTGCCAGAATTCTGAGGTATCTGTTGCTAATGGATCGCAAATAATTAAGAATTTTAATTTACGTAACGCACTTGAGATTTTATTCTTATCTGGATAAGAGGCTAATGGGTTATAACCTTGGCAGATATAACCATTAATTTTGCCTTGATCCATCAATTCGATAAATCTCATATGATCCATTTTTTTCTTATATTGTTTCGGTAAATTGTGGTAGCCGAACTCGTTATCTTTAGTTGCATTCTCGCCATAGAAGGCTTTAAGCATACTCACCATAAATTTCGGGGTGTTTTGCCAGTAGTTTGTCTGACCATCTACCGCTGTTTTTGGTGTAATACGTTTTAAGAAGGCATCTAAAGTGGTATCTGTTTCAATTGGTAATGGAATATAGCCTGGTAACATAGATGGGAATAAGCCCATATCTGTTGTACCTTGTACATTCGAGTGACCACGCAATGCGTTTACGCCACCGCCAGACATACCGATATTACCTAAAAGCAACTGGATCATCGCCATTGAACGAATATTTTGTGCACCCACCGTATGTTGCGTCCAACCTAATGCGTACAAGAATGTTGTCGTACGTTTTGGATCAGCGGTTGAAGCAATCGTTTCTGCAAATTCTTGGAATGCTTTTTGTTTTGTACCACAAACACGCTCAATCATTTCAGGCGTATAACGTTCAACATGTTTTTTCAATAAGTTAATAACACAACGCGGATCTTGAAGTGTCATATCACGTTTTGGCTGTCCGTTTTCATCTAATTGATAAGACCACGTTGATTTATCATAAGAACGAGTTTCTGGGTTATAGCCAGTGAATAAACCATCTTCAAAACCAAAATCTTCATGAATTAAGAAGCTTGCATTGGTGTAATGTTTTACATATTCGTGTTGGATTTTATCGTTATCTAAAAGATACTTAATTACCCCTAATAAAAGTGTAATATCTGTACCTGAACGAATTGGAGAATAGAAATCAGCCACAGAAGCTGTACGGTTAAAGCGTGGGTCAACCACCATTAACTTCGCACCATTTTGTTTTTTCGCTTCAATAGCCCAACGGAAGCCAACTGGGTGAGCTTCTGCAGCGTTACCGCCCATTACCACCACCACGTCCGCATTTTTAATATCAACCCAATGGTTGGTCATCGCACCGCGACCGAAACTAGGAGCAAGACTTGCTACCGTAGGTCCGTGTCAGGTACTCGCTTGGTTATCTAAAACCAGCATACCAAAAGCACGACCAAATTTTTGGGTTAAAAGTGCCGTTTCATTACTTGCAGCAGAAGCTGTCAAGAAACCTGTTGTTACCCAACGATTAACTGGCGTACCTTCCGCATTGGTAGCTTCCCAGTTGGCATCACGGTCTTCTTTTAATAATTTCGCAACTTTATGAATGGCGTCGTGCCAAGAAATGCGTTCCCACTTATCAGAACCAGGTGCACGATATTCTGGATATTGAAGACGATTTGGACTATTTACATAATCCAATACCCCTGCACCTTTTGGACATAATGCCCCACGGCTAACTGGATGGTCTGGGTCACCTTCCACGTGGAATAATTTACCACGTGAATTCATTGCTCCATCACCGAGGCTATACATCAACATACCGCAGCCTACGGCACAATAAGTACAGGATTGGCGAGTTTCTTTAGCTCGTAAAAGCTTGTACTCGCGAGGGGCTGCTAACGCTTCACTTGGTGCAAAACCAAGCATTGCCGCAGAAGTCCCTGCCATACCACCTGCACAGATCTTGAAAAACTTACGTCTTGAGACCTGCATAAATCACTCCTACTAGTAACATTGACAACATTTTGTCAATGTGATGTTTAAAATGTAAAATACATCGTCATATTACAAACCCAATTTTATTGAGTTGTATTATTTAACAATTATTTTACCTTTGGCTATAATAAACCATACCCCATCTTTAGTAAATTTAATAAATCTAATTATTCTTTGATCTATTTAAAATTTAATTCATTAAAATAATATTGTTGAGAATAATTCTTATTTATTAAAATTAAATATTAAAAATATATATGAATATTTTACACAAAATAAATGCTACTCGTTTAAATATAGCGGATCAATCCATAACAGTATATCCGTGTGAAGATAGTCTTATTCGTGAAATACCTGTTGCTTTAGTGTATAACGGTATTTCTCATGTCGTTATGATGTGCACGCCAAATAATTTGGAAGATTTTGCGATTGGCTTTTCACTTTCGGAAGGCATTATTTCTAACAAGTCAGAAATTTACGGCATAGATATTATTACGCAATGCAATGGCATAGAGGTGCAATTAGAAATTAGCACCCGCCGTTTTGTTGAATTAAAAGAAAAACGCCGCTCAATGGCAGGCAGAACAGGTTGTGGCATTTGTGGTGTAGAACAATTAGAACAAATTAAACAGAGTTGTAATTTAGTTAAAAAATCTGACCGCTTATCAAACATCAACCCGCTTATTTTTAATCACTCACTTGAGCAATTAGAACAAGCCCAACAGCTTTCCAAAGAAACAGGTGCAAGCCATGCAGCCGCATTTTTTAGCCCTGAGGGTAAATTACTTGCCATTCGAGAAGATGTTGGCAGACACGTTGCCTTAGATAAACTCATTGGTTGGTACGTTGCAAACAATGAACCTCTTGGCTTTGTGTTTGTAACAAGTCGAGCCAGTTTTGAAATGGTGCAGAAATGCGTTGCAGCAGGGATAGAAATGTTATGTGCCATTTCCGCTACCACTGAAATGGCAGTCAAAATGGCACGAGAAAATGGATTTAGCTTACTCGGCTTTACCCGTAAAGGCAAAGCGACGGTTTATTCGGGCATATCTCGCCTTATTATTAAATAACCATTTATGGACTTTCAATCATTAAAACTCTTTTTAGATCTCGCTCAAACTCGTAGTTTTATTCGCACGGCAGAAAAAAACTATATGAGTGCATCCACCCTTACTCGCCATATTCAGCGAATGGAAGAAGAAGTGGAGCAACCACTATTAGTAAGAGATAATCGCCAAGTTCATCTTACAGAAGCAGGCAAAAAATTCTTAGAATTTGCAAAACAGAATTGGGCAGATTGGCAAGTAATAAAGAATGCCCTTTCCCCTCACCAAGGGGAATTAGAGGGGGAATTGCAGCTTTTCTGCTCAGTCACGGCGGCTTATAGCCATTTACCTGCAATGCTGGAGAAATTTCGTCAACGTTATCCGAAAGTCGAAATTAAGTTGATTACCGGTGACCCTGCTCACGCAGTCGGTGCAGTACATTCACTACAAGCGGATATTTCCCTCGCTGGTAAGCCTAATAATTTGCCAAATAATGTTGCTTTTCAACATATTGATAATATTACGCTTTCGCTGATTATTCCGCGAGTAGCCTGTTCAGCTACGCAATTGCTGCAACAAGATCCAATTGATTGGCAAAATATGCCATTTATTCTACCGCTTGAAGGACCCGCTCGGTTACGAATTGAAGCATGGTTTAAATCGCAAAAAATTAAAGAGCCAAAGATTTACGCAACAGTTGCGGGGCACGAGGCAATTGTGCCGATGGTGGCATTAGGATGTGGTGTAGCGTTATTACCTGATGTAGTCATTAAACATAGCCCCGTGGCAAACCAAGTTTCTTATCTTAACTTAAATAAGCCTATTAAGCCTTTTGAGTTAGGTATTTGTGTTCAAACAAAACGCTTACAAGAGCCGATTATTAAGGCTTTTTGGGCATTGTTTGCTTAATGATGCCTATCACACTCAATAAATTTTTTATCTATTCAATTAAAATAAACATGCAATATCTTTACGATAGTGAATTTTTTGGCATTTTTTGTTAGCTTACTAATTTTCTACCTGCAACACCTCCATAAGTAACTGAAAACAAGCGGTCTTTTTGTTCTAACAAATTACAAATACTACTTCAAAAACGCTAACACTTTTTCTGTCACCAATGAAATAGTGTAGAAGCGTAAGTCGGCGTGTTAGGTTGCTGGAAGAGAAGCGGTGAGATAATTAATGCAAAGCAAAAGCGGTGAAATCTACAAGATTTTTGTAAATTTCGCCACTTGATTATATTCATGCTTGTAAATATTTCAAAACATTTTATTATTTAATAAATTTATATTTCTTTCTAAATATTCTTTGCTTTTTAAATATCCCTGTAATTTTATTATTTCATTCTTATTAAACTCCGGAAATTCTCTCACAAAAATTTGATAAATTTCTTCATCTGGATAAAGGCGTAAATAATCGGCTAATTGCTGTTCCAGTGTATAATTTTTCTCTTTTTGGAGTGCTTGTAAAATTTCTTGTTTAAAACGCTCAGGCCTGCCAACAATATAACCGCGTTGTGCTTTGCTTAAACTGCTTAACCACATTCCATCTAATTTGGGCATTTGCTCAATAAGCTGAAAAATATCCGCTAATGCTCCTGTTTTTAATTCAAATTCAAGCTCACAAATTTTTTCTGAACCGAATGGATTTTTTACTTCGCCTTGATCAAGCACCACTTCAATTTGTGATTGGTTTATTTCAATTAGCCATTGATAGCGTATAAAATCTGTGCTAAAGGTAGGTGTGAGTGCTTCAGCAAGCTGCTCTGCGTCTTCAATTTGCAAATTAAAGTGCAAAACCAACCGCTTAAAATCAGGCTTTTCATTCTCTAGTGGCAGATTATATTCAGGGCGAATATGTAAGCCGCCAACAATTTCACCTTTAGTTTTCAGAGTCATTTCATAGCAATGATTTTTCACTCTTACACGAAAGCCCATTTGATGCTCGGCAAAATATTGTTCTGGCGTATCGAAATAAGTATTGCCTAATGTGGTTTCTCTCTCGTCTAAAATATGTTGCTTGGCAAGCCATTCGCTAACAGGTGCAATATTTTGCTCATCAAGCATTATCTTTAACTCAATCTCATTTTCCATTTTTTGTTCTGCCTATTTTTGATATGATCGGAAGATTATTTTATCAGAAAACCTATTATGTTTAATCGAATTAAAAATGAACTCCAAACCTTAGTTCAACGTGGCTTAGATAACCACTTACGCTTGGCGGTAACAGGATTAAGCCGAAGCGGAAAAACGGCGTTTATTACTAGCCTGGTTGATCAACTTTTGCACTATCAAACAGCAAACCTACCCCTATTTCAGGCAGTAAAATCGGGGCAAATTGTCTCAGTCAAACGCATTGAACAGGGGGATTTAACCATTCCTCGTTTTGAATATGATAAAAATCGTCAATGTTTAGAAGAAATACCTGCACGTTGGTGCGATTCCACGCGTGGCATCAGTGAAATTCGCTTAGCCATTCGCTATAAACGTAAGGGCATTTCTCGCCATTTAGCAGAAGAAAATACGCTCTATCTGGATATTTTTGACTACCCAGGGGAATGGCTGCTGGATTTACCAATTTTAAATCAATCTTTTAAAGAATGGTGCGAAGCACAGCAATTAGTACACACTGGAAAACGTGCAGAGTTAGCGAAAGAATGGTTACAAGCGGTCGAAAATTTGGATCTTTTTACAAAAGCCGATGAAAACCAACTTGCAAATTTAAGTGAAAAATACACCGCTTATTTATTAGAATGCAAAGCAAACGGAATGCAGTATATTCAACCTGGGCGATTTGTGCTACCTGATCAAAATATGCAAGGTGCACCTGTTCTACAATTCTTTCCATTATTAAATTTAACGGAAACGGATTGGGGAAAATTAGAAAAAGCAGATAAAAATAGCACCTATAAAATGTTGGAAAAACGCTATTACCATTACCAGCAAAAAATAGTAAAACCGTTTTATGATCATTATTTTTCTCGTTTTGATCGTCAGGTAATTTTAGCTGATTGTTTAACGCCATTAAATCACGGTTATCATGAATTTATGGAGATGAAAATCGGCTTGCAGCAATTGTTTAAACATTTTCATTATGGCACGAGAAATTTATTTTCTCGCCTTTTTTCCGCACATATTGATAAATTGTTATTTTTAGCGACCAAAGCCGATCATATTACACCAGAACAAATTCCGAATTTAGAAAGTTTAATGCGTCAATTAGTATTAGAAGGCGGAAATCATACCGCTTTCGATGGCATAAAAGGGCTAGGCTACTATGCGATTTCGAGTATTAAAACGACTGATGTGGTAAATGTCACTAAAGGAGGGCAATCTTTCAAAGCGGTAAAAGGCGTGCGTTCCAATAACTCATCACAAGTGTCGGTCACTTATCCAGGTAGCGTACCGAGCCGTTTGCCGAATGCCAGTTATTGGCAATATAATCAGTTCGATTTTGACCAGTTTGAACCGAAACATATTGAATATGATGAGCCTATTCCACATTTACGGATGGATGCAGTGCTACAGTTTTTATTGGCTGATATGTTAGATTAGGGTAAAATCGGTTTTATTTTTAACAAGAATTGAATTATGGCAAAGAAACCAAAAGTAGCTTCGAATACCATCGCATTAAATAAGCGTGCTCGTCACGAATATTTTATCGAAGAAGAAATTGAAGCAGGCTTAGAATTACAAGGCTGGGAAGTAAAATCCTTACGTGCAGGAAAGGCAAATATTGGTGATAGCTATGTTACTTTCCGTAATGGCGAAGCCTTTTTATTTGGGGCGACCATCACCCCATTAAACGTGGCGTCTACCCATATCGTGGCAGACCCAACACGCACCCGTAAATTGTTGCTCAACAAACGTGAACTAGACTCTCTCTTTGGTAAAGTAAACCGTGATGGGATGACTGTTGTAGCACTTTCTGTTTACTGGAAAGCAGCCTGGGCAAAAGTGAAAATTGGCGTAGCGAAAGGTAAAAAACTGCACGATAAACGTGAAGATATTAAAGATCGCGAGTGGCAAGTTGCAAAACAACGCATTATGAAAAACGCTGCTCGTGGCTAATTTTTAACAAAAGGAATATAAGATGATAGACCAAAACTTACTGCGTACTCACTTAGATGAAGTAGCAAACGCACTTAAAATCAAACGTAATTTTATTTTAGATGTTGAGCAAGTCAAAGCGTTAGAAGAAAAACGCAAAGTATTGCAAGTGAAAACGGAAACTTTACAGGCAGAACGCAATGCTCGTTCTAAAAATATCGGTGCAGCAAAAGCACGTGGTGAAGATATTTCTGCATTATTGGCGGAAGTGGATAATATGGGCAATGAGCTTAATGAAGCGAAAAAAGCTCTTGATGAAGTGCAAGTGCAAATTAAAGAGTTGCTTTTAAATGTACCAAATTTACCTGCGGAAGAAGTGCCATTAGGTAAAGACGATAGCGAAAACTTAGAAGTCGCTCGTTGGGGCGAACCACGTCAATTTGATTTTGAAATTAAAGATCACGTAACCCTAGGTGAAAACTTAGGCGGATTAGATTTTAGTGCTGGTGCAAAATTAACCGCAAGCCGTTTTGTGGTAATGAAAGGTAAATTAGCCCGCTTACACCGTGCGTTATCGCAATTTATGCTGGATTTACACACCGAACAACACGGTTATGTAGAAACAAACGTACCATTCTTAGTAAACCACGACAGCTTATTCGGCACAGGTCAATTGCCAAAATTTGGGGAAGATTTGTTCCACACTCAACCATTAACAGGTCAAGATCCTAACGAAGTTCAACGCTCATTTAGCTTAATTCCAACCGCTGAAGTACCAGTGACGAACTTAGTACGCGATGAAATTATTGAAGAAGAAAAACTTCCGTTAAAATTGACCGCTCACACCCCTTGTTTCCGTTCAGAAGCAGGCTCTTACGGTCGCGATACTCGCGGTTTAATCCGTATGCACCAGTTCGAAAAAGTGGAAATGGTACAAATCGTTGCACCTGAAAAATCAATGGAAGCATTAGAAGAATTAACGGGACATGCTGAAAAAGTATTACAACTTTTAGGCTTACCATACCGCAAAGTATTACTCTGCACGGGCGATATGGGCTTCGGTTCTTGCAAAACTTACGATTTAGAAGTATGGTTACCTGCTCAAGATACTTACCGTGAAATTTCTTCTTGCTCAAATATGTGGGATTTCCAAGCTCGCCGTATGACAGCTCGTTGCAAAGCGAAAAATGATAAGAAAACCCGTCTGGTTCACACCTTAAACGGTTCTGGTTTAGCGGTTGGTCGAACCCTTGTTGCAGTGTTAGAAAACTACCAAAATGCTGACGGTTCAATTACTGTGCCAGAAGTATTACGCCCATATATGGGTGGGGTAGAAGTGATTACCGTTTAAGCCTCTTTAAGTAAATAATAATTGGCCTCTCTCCTATTAGGACAGAGGCCAATTAACATTACAAACAATTATTCTCACCGCGAGAGAGACTAATAATCCCTGAACGCACGATTTCGATAATGGTTGTTTCTGCTTTTACCGCTTCAATAAAGGCATTAAGTTTTTCACTCGTACCTGTTAATTGAATGGTGTAAAGTTTTGGAGCGATGTCCACGATTTGACCACGGAAAATATCGGTCATTCGTTTCAATTCATCGCGGGCAGAGCCTGTTGCACGCACTTTTAATAGCAACACTTCACGTTCTACGTGTTCGCACGCACTGAGGTTAATCACTTTAAACACATCAATAAGTTTGTGCAGTTGTTTTTCGATCTGCTCTAAAATTTTCTCGTCACCGTTTGCCACAATAGTCATACGTGACAGACTTTCATCGTCAGTTGGTGCAACGGTTAAACTTTCGATATTAAAGCCATCCGCAATTGAATACCAGTGCCGCTTCTGTTCCAAATAAGGAAGACAAGGTA
>NZ_JAHAHT010000038.1 GCF_018373095.1 Haemophilus parahaemolyticus | reverse complement strand
AGTTTGTTGTACCTAAGTCAATACCAATGATTTTTCCCATAATAACTTTCCTTCTAAAAATTTGTTACTTAATTGAGTACCCACAAGATAGGGCTGCTTTTCTCTATTTCAAGGCAGTTTTTAAAAATCTTGTGAGTGAAAATAGAGAAAGAATGGAGCGAATTTGCTGCCTCACTCATTCAGACGAAACCATAAATAAGGACAAAAAAGCCCCCTTCAAGGGTAAAAACAAAAAAAATTACAAATTTTTGATAAAATATGACCGCTTGTGAGTCAAACTCAGCCCTAAATTAAGTAAAAAGGAATTATTATGGCATTACATCATTGCCCTGAATGTCGAAAAAAAATTAGTGAGAGTGTGCAGGCTTGCCCACATTGTGGTTTTTCATTTAAAGAAGCTGATTTAGAAATTTACCGCCAAAAACTTGAACAACGCAGAAAAATCAACCAAGAAATCAACCGCCAAAGTAATAAACTCCAACTTGTTTGGCTACTGATTTTTTCCGTGGTGTTAGGTGTAGCAAGTTGGTGGGTGAATCGATAGATTTCTGCTAAAATAACCGCTTGAGATTGAATTTATCAAAAAACAAGCGGTTTAATTTTAGTGATCTACTCAAATATTATTTCGGAAAAATCACTCCCAAACTAACCGCTTGCGATGCGCCCGTTACACTTGGCATATTGCTTGGTAAATTTTCCATTCTTTGAAATGCTAACCACGCGAAAGCCATCGCCTCAACGTAATCAATATCCACACCATAATCATTAGTTGTACCAACCTGCCAATTAGGCAGCAAAGCACGAAAACGCTCCATCAAGAGAGGATTTCTCGCCCCACCGCCACATACTAACAGTACTTTATTTGGCTCATTATTCCACTGCAACAATTCACGAGCGACACTCTGTGCAGTAAATTCTGCCAAGGTGCGTTGTACATCTTCTGCTTTGTAAGCGGTCGATTTTTCATCTAAATTTGCAAATTGCTTTTCCAACCACTCAAGGTTAAACAGCTCGCGTCCTGTGCTTTTCGGAGGGGGTAATTGAAAGAACGGCTCACTCAACATTTCCGCCAATAATTCAGGAATGACCTCGCCTGTGTTTGCCCATTCAGCATTTTTGTCGTAACGCTTGCCAAAATGTTTTTCGATCCACACATCCATCAACGCATTGCCTACGCTCACATCGTAGCCGATAGTTTCTACATTTGGATTGAGTACCGAAATATTGCTAATTCCACCAATGTTGAGCACTACAGTAAATTGATTTGAGTGAGCAAAAATCGCCTCATGGAAAGCAGGTACGAGCGGTGCTCCTTGTCCACCAAACGCCATATCTTTACGGCGAAAATCAGCGATAGTAGTAATACCTGTACGGGCAGCAACAATATTCATATCACCAACTTGCATCGTAAATGGGAAGTTGCCTTGCGGAGCGTGCCAAACCGTCTGCCCGTGGCAACCTATCGCTTCAATTTGACTTGGTTTGAGCTGATTTTTCTCCAGAAAGTCGTTCACACAATCAGCATATAACACACCTAAGCGATGGTCGATTTCACCTAATTTTTGTAATGAAGTTTCGCCTGATTTTAGTAAAGCTGACAAATCTGCACGTAAATCTTTAGGCATTGGCACAAAACCACTTGCCACTAATTTCGCTCCATTCTTAAAATCAACTAACGCTAAATCTACACCGTCTAAGCTCGTGCCCGACATAATGCCTAAATATAATTTCATTTTTTCTACATCTTTAAATAAAAATCTTGGGTTAGTGTCACAAATGCTGACGTGTATTGATTTTGTTCATCATAAACGACCAATTCACTTTCTCTTCTTGGCTGATTTTGGTGCATAAAGGTTAAAATCATTCGCTTCGGTATCTGTCCTGCTTTGGTAATAATTTTGCAAATCTCTGTGCAAAACAGACCGCTTGTTTGGCTTTGAACAAGCAATTTTTCCGCTTCTTGAGTAGGCAAAATAAAGCTCATTTTTCCTGTTTCAGCGAGCCATTTTTTTGCTTGCATTAACCAAGCCAAATGGCTCTGAGTAGCACTGCGAGCCAGATCTCGAGTGGCATTTTTGCTGGCAAGACTACCGCTAAAATAAGGGGGATTGGACACAATCAAATCAAATTTTTCGGCAAATACTATTGTCAAAACATCACCCTGTTGAACGGCAATTCGATCTGCCCATGTAGAATATTGAGCGTTTTCAACCGCTTGCTGATAAGCATTAGGTTCTAATTCAAGAGCGGTAATTTTGCAATCTTCAGTGGTTCTCTGTGCAAGCATTATCGCAATCAACCCTGTACCTGTACCGAGGTCGAGAATACGCTTGGCATTGTTTACCTCCGCCATTGCACCGAGCAAAATGCCGTCGGTATTCACTTTCATCGCACATTGATCGTGGGCGATAAAAAATTGTTTAAACTTAAATCCTGATTTTGTCATTTTTACATCAAATTTAGGGGAAGTTAGGCTATAATTGCATCGTTTTCTGTCTTTCACAATCAAAGACGATATTTTAAATGAGGATAAAATGAAAGCATTAAAGAAAATTACATTTGTTGCAATATTTAGCACTTTTTTGACCGCTTGTGTGAGTACACAACAAATTAATGCTGAAGCTTCTCAAAGCTATCTCCAAATGAAACAACAAAATGTAAAGGCTATTGATACAAATTCAGTGACTTCACAACGTATTCATCATGTTTTTAATCGAATGACACCTTATGCAGAACAAGAAAATAAAACGGGCGTGCCATTTCAATGGGAAATTACTGTTTTTCGCAGTGATGAACTTAATGCTTGGGCAATGCCAGGAGGCAAAATGGGGTTCTACACGGGCTTAATTGAAAAGCTCAATATGAATGACGATGAGATTGCGACTGTAATGGGGCACGAAATGGCTCACGCTTTGCAAGAACATGGAAAATCTTCACGTACAGTTACGATGATTACAGGTGTCGTTGGACAGATCGCTGATGCAGCAGTTACTGCAACAACAGGAGTGGATACACAAGGGATGTTAAGTATGGGCACTGATTTAATTGCCACGAAACCTTTTTCTCGTAGCCAAGAAACAGAAGCAGATGAAGTTGGTTTAATGTTGATGGCAAAATCAGGCTATAACCCCTCAGCAGCTCCTAATGTGTGGGTAAAAATGAGCAAAGCAAGCGGTGGTGGCGGTGGGATTTTCTCGACTCATCCATCTAATGCAGATCGCCAGAGAAATTTGGAACGGTTAATTCCAGAGGCGATGAAATTTTATCAAGCAGCACATTAATCTGTTTTTTTATTTATGTCAGCATAAAAATAAGAAGAATACAAAATGAACCAAGATAACCACAAAATCGAAGATATTATCCGCATTTTCGATGAATGTTTTGCAACAGAATACAATACCCGATTAGAAAAAGGGGGCGATTATCCTATCTACTTACCTGCGTTTTTAGAGGAAGATGGCATAAAATCAGAGCGTCCATATCACGTGATTTTATTCGCTCACGGCTATTACAGCAGCGCTTTGCACGAAATTTCGCACTGGCTCGTAGCGGGTGAAACACGCCGCCAATTGGAAGATTTTGGTTATTGGTATGAACCAGATGGTCGCTCTGCCGAACGCCAACGAGAATTTGAATCAGTGGAAGTTAAACCACAAGCGATCGAATGGGTCTTAGCAACCACTGCAGGTTTCCGTTATTTTGCCAGCGCAGATAACCTCTCTGGCAATCCAGGCGACAACTCTGCTTTCAAACAAGCAGTCTATAATCAAGTGAAAGTTTACGCAGAGCGTGGTTACTTACCAAAACGTGCGGAAACCCTGCGCAAAGCATTGGCAAAATTCTACAATACGCCAGATGTGATTGATTTAGCGATGTTTGATCTCACCAAAATTTAAAAAATTTTATCTATTTCCTCTTGACACAAGTGCTATACTCAAACTGTTCTTAACTTTTCAGGAGGATACATGACCACAAACAAACCATTCCCATTGCCAACGGGCTATTTTAGTATCCCGCTTGGCTTGGCTGCACTTTCTCTTGCCTGGGCACACCTCGCTCATTCCCCGCTTGCTGAAACCATCAGCGATATTTTAGGTGTTAGCGCTATTCTTGTATGGCTTCTATTTATTGGGCTTTACCTGTATAAACTCCGCTATTTTAAACACGAAGTTTTAGAAGAATATCGTTGCCCTGTGCGGTTCTCATTTTTGGCGTTAATTCCGATTACGACAATGCTGGTCGCAGATATTCTCTATCGCTGGCAACCGCTGTTAGCTGAGGTAATAATCTGGATTGGCACGGTTGGGCAGTTGCTCTTTTCATCTATTCGCATTGGTGAATTATGGAAAGGCGGCGTTTTTGAACAGAAATCTACCCGTCCACCATTCTATTTGCCTGCGGTAGCCGCTAACTTTACGAGTGCCAGCTCGCTTGCATTAATTGGCTATCACGACTTGGGCTATTTGTTCTTCGGAGCAGGTTTAATTACGTGGATTATCTTCGAGCCAGTGTTGCTGCAACATTTGCGGATTTCATCGGTTGAGCCCCCTTTCCGAGCAACGATGGGGATTATCCTTGCCCCTGCTTTCGTTGGGGCATCAGCTTACTTGGCGGTGAATCACGGTGAAATCGACACTTTCGTGAAAATTCTGTGGGGCTATGGCTTCCTACAACTCTTTTTCCTTATTCGTTTGCTACCGTGGATTGCAGAAAAAGGCTTAAATATCGGCTTTTGGGGTTTCTCATTCGGTTTAGCATCCATGGCAAATAGTGCAATTGCGTTTTACCATGCCAATGTGCTCACAGGCGTTGCGATTTTCGCTTTCGTATTTGCGAATTTGATGATTTTAGGCTTGATCAGTTTAACGATTTATAAATTATCCAAAGGACAGTTTTGGGTAAAATAGCAAGATTTATTATCTTTACAAATATAAAGGGAATGCCATTTATATGCCATTCCCCTTCATTTTTGAAATTGACTATTTAGTCAACAAATCCAATGCTTCTTGATATTTCACAACCGTTTTTTCAATCACTTCTTGTGGAATTTTCGGTGCAGGAGCTTGTTTATTCCATCCACTATTTTCAAGCCAATCACGCACAAATTGTTTATCGAATGATGGTGGATTTGTGCCCTCTGTGTAGTTTTCTACCGCCCAGAAACGACTTGAATCTGGCGTGAGTACTTCATCCATCAAAGTTAATACACCATTCTCATCTAAACCAAATTCAAATTTCGTGTCGCAAATAATAATGCCTTTTGTTAACGCATATTCAGCCGCTTTGGTGTAAAGTGCAAGGGCTGCCTCTTTTACTTGTTTAGCAAGTGCTTTCCCGATTTGGCGCTCACACTCTTCATAGCTAATATTGATATCATGATCGCCCACTTCCGCTTTACTTGATGGTGTAAAAATCGGCTCAGGTAGCTTGCTTGCTTCCACTAACCCTTCTGGCAAAGCTAAACCACAAATCGTGCCTGTTTTTTTGTAATCTTTTAAGCCAGAACCCGTTAAATAACCACGTACGATAGACTCAATTTTCACTGGTGTTAAACGCTTGCACACCACCGCACGATGTTGAATTGCCTCTGCCTCTTCTTTTGGTAACACATCAAATACAGAATCGCCCGTGAAATGATTTGGCATAATATCGGCTAATTTATTAAACCAGAAATTCGAAATTTGGGTCAAGATTTCGCCTTTATGCGGAATCGGCTCATCTAAGATAACATCAAAGGCAGACAAGCGATCTGTTGCCACCATAAGCATACGTTTGTCGTCAATCTCGTATAAGTCACGCACTTTGCCAGAGTAGATTTTTTTTAAGCTGATTTGCATTTTGAGATCCTATTTGAAGTGAATGTAAAAAATTAGGCAAATTATACCGCTTTAGGCAAACGATTGCGATCATTTTAGACTGAAAATCTCTTAAAGAAATATTGTATTTTTTCGAGCACGTTCGAAAAATGAATTATTCATAATGTACTTTGAACTATAAAAATGATAAATCTAATGCCATTTTGATTTAATTGCTTGTAAATGATGAAGCTATAGAGCATTCTTAATTTAATAAATATATGTAAAGGTAAATTAAATGTTATTTGAACAATTATTAAAAAATCAGCTGTTTATGTCACTTATTTCTTTAACCTTTTTAGTTATCTTAATGAAAGCTTTATTTACAAAAAAGAAAAAAGATAAAATCTCATACAGAATTGAACCTAGAGTGTCTATTATTCAACCTAATCATACTGAAAATAGTACATTTTCATATTCAAAATTAGATACTATTGCAAAATCTGAATTTAAATCTAAGCCTTTAATGAATAAAAGTGAGTATAAATTATATACCCAACTTGTCGCATTACTTGAAAACACAGATGCTAAGCAAAAATATCGATTATTTTCACAAGTAGCGATGGGAGAATTTATTCAAACACCAGATAACTTGGCTTTCCGTTTAATTAATGGAAAAAGAGTTGATTTTTTGATTATTGATATGTCTGGTCATCCTGTTATTGTGATTGAATACCAAGGAGGAGGGCATTATCAGAACGATGCTATTGAACGCGATGCGATTAAAAAAGAAGCTTGTCGAAAAGCGAATATTGAATATGTTGAATTTCCTAAACAATATGATAAATTACACTTTCAACGTATATCACAGATTTTAAATAATCGATTTAGTAAAAAATAATCTTTAATAGTATATGAAAAATAACTTAAAACAGGCTCTGCTCATTATTAGCGTAATGAGCTTATTCGCTTGTACCATTACACCACATAAACAAAAAACAGAACAATCTCAGCAACATCGTTTTTTAAAAGAGAATATTACTCAATCTGAGCTCAATAACAATACAGATTATAAACGCTACTATTATGTTTGCAAAAATTTAGAAACGGGCTCTAGAACATCCTTAACAACTTATTTTCCACTTTCAAAAGAGAGTCGTAAAAAAGACAATTTTGGATTTTATTTTCAGCTAAATGGTGGAAAAGCAGAGCCATTTGATCACATCACAACTCTTACCTTGAATGCTAATGGCACTCGATTTGAAGTCATTTATCGCTCCTATAATGCTATTCAAGGCAATCATATTGAGCTTATGGCTCGCCAACAAAGTTCTATTTATTATAAAGATCACAATGGAACCAAAATTGCTTGGTTAAACTGTAAAGGTGGTTAATCTATGATTGGGGGTTGAAATTAAAGTATTTCCTTAACATCCAGTTTTTCGACCCCCAAAACTTCTCTTCTTGCAACATCAAACTCAGCCCTCACTCCAAACGCTCTTGCAAGATTCTTTGCATTTAACACCTTTTGCGTTTCGCCACTGGTGATGATGTTTCCTTTATCCAGCAAAATTACTTCATCACAGAATTTATATGCAAGTGATAAGTGATGAATCGCTACCACGACGGTATGTTTAGGTATGAGAGATTTGAGCTGTTCCATGATGTCGAGCTGATAATACGGGTCTAGCGGAGCAATGGGTTCATCAGCAAGCAATAAAGGCGCATTTTTAATACAACAACGAGCCAGTTGCACACGAGCTTTTTCGCCGCCTGAAAGCTGGTGGAAAGATTTATCTAACAAATGGGCTATCGAAAATTTTTTCGAAATCTCCACAATTTTTGATCGCTCTTTGGTAGTAGGAAGCGGTTGTGCTAAGCCAAGTACAATCACATCATAAACGGATAAATCCCAATGAATCTGCGTGTTTTGAGCAAGATAAGCAAGCTGTTTGCTTGTTTCTGCCGCGCTCATTTGGCTTAATTTGCAATCATTGAACCAAATTTCACCGCTTGTGATAGGTAAAATGCCAGCAATCGTTTTGAGCAAGGTCGATTTGCCCGCGCCGTTTGCACCCATAATGCCAATAAGTTTGCCTTAGGGGAGCTTACAAGTGATGTCAATTAAGCCGTAAGGTTGTTAAAGGTGTTCAATTTTTATCATTATCTTGCCAACTTACGTTGCTCCGTAATCAAAATCCAAATCAAGCACGGTGCACCGATGATGGCGGTGAGTGTGCCGATATAAATGTGCGAGAAAAGCGGGATATATTGCACGCAGATATCTGCTATGAGCAGCAATAAAGCACCAAGCAAACCGCTGGTGAGATAAAGTTGCGAAGGACGTTTTTTCAATAAAATGCGAGCAAAATGTGGGGCAATTAAACCGATAAAACCAATCGTTCCCGTCTGCGGAATGGTAGCACCAACCAATAAGGCAACACCGAACGTGGTGATGAAAAAACTGCGTTTAGGATCGATGCCCATGGTCGAAGCGGTTTCTTCGCCCAAGGTGAGCAAGTCAATATAACGGCGTTCGCGATATAAGCAAACTAAGCCGAGCAACACGATAGGCAAGGAAATCAAGAGCGTATCAAGCTTCGCCCACACCAAAGAGCCTTGCAGCCAGCGGATTTTGGAAAATCCCTTGCATCGCATTCCCTGCCAACGCAAGACCAGCACCCGTGAGAATGGCTAAACCAATGCGGGGTAAGCGAATATCTAGCAGCACCAGCGAACGCATATCGGTAAGAATACCATCCGCATTTTTGAGTGCGATGAAATTATCAAGTTGATGGTAAATCGCAAAGCTGATAATCAAGACAAGCATTAAACAGAGTACAAAATTTAAAGATTTTGGGCTATTCACTGATTTTTCTCCATATTTTGTTTTTATGTACTATCAGCTCTTCAACTAAGTTTTTTACAAACCCCTCCGCATTTTCCACGTGGCTATTATGCCCAGCATTAGCAATCAATATATACGACAGCTGGTTTTCTATCGCAATTTGACGGAATTTTTGATCTTTTTCACCGATAAAAACAATGATGTTTTTATCATTAGTTTTGAGTAAATCTGAATAATCTTGCTGCTTAGCAAGGCTTGTGCTTTCCAACATTTGGGCGATATTTTCACCTGAGTTATTTTGTCGTTTCTTGATTAAAATTGACCGCTTGCAAGCGTCCAGATGAGCGAAAACAGGCTGTTGATACCAATCGTTTAATACTTGCGTGATCGGCTCTGTGCGGAAACGATTTGCCCAATATTGATCGTTTTGCCAGCGGACTTTTCGTTCAGCTTCAGTTTTTAAGCCGATGTTTGTCCCTTCTAAAATCGTGCCGAGTAAATGTGGATTTTGGGCGTGAAAGGTGTAATCCAAGGCAACGCGTCCGCCCAGTGAATAGCCGACAAGAAAGAAGGGGGTATCGCCTAATAATGTTATCAAAGTTTGGTGGAGTTGAGCTCTAAGATCGGCAAAATCTTGGCAGGCGATATTTTCACTCTTGCCGTGAAAAGGGAGATCAATAGTAAGCGGTCGAAATTGTGGGAAATTTTGCAAAAGAGTAAGCACACCTTGCCAATCCCCTTGCGAACCGAGTAAGCCATGTAAAAAAACAACGGGCACTGCTTGCCCGTTGTTTCTGTTTGAATGCCAAGTGCTTGCTAACATTAGGCAATTTCCGCTTGTGAAATTTGTTTGATGAGCGATTTATACAAATTGCTTCCATCTTGGTCATTCACTTTGATTTCAACTAAAGTCACACCACGGCGGTTATAGGCTAATTTAAGCTTCGCTTTCAAGTCTGCCCAAGTAAATGGGCGGATATACTCAATACCGAACATCGTGGCGATTTGTCCAAATTCGAGGTTGTGCGACAAGCGGTAGAATTGCGATTTTGCTTTGCTATCTACAGGTAACATATCGAAAATTGCCCCACCACTATTATTGATAACAAACAATAAGGTCGGTTGGTTAATTTGCGAAAGTAAGGCAATCGAGTTTAAATCGTGTAAGGCAGAAATATCGCCAATCACGCCTACGGTTGTTTGTTCGCTTGCTTTGGCAATCCCCGCAAAAGTAGCAATTAAGCCATCAATGCCGCTCGCTCCACGGTTGGTGTAAACGGGGTAGCCTTCAGGTAATTTGCAGAGGGCATCAACTAAACGTACAAACAAGCTGTTGCCTAAGAAGAGATTACCTTTTGGCACAAGCACATCTTGCAAATGATGGGCGAATGAAGCTTCGTTTAAACCGCCACCAATCTGTTTTTCGATGAAATCGGTACAAAATTGCGACAACGCAAGCGGTTCTAATCGCCACGGTTTTTGACGAAGTGGCGGATGCACACGTAAGAAGTGATGAGCTTTCGCCACAAAACGCGTTTGGTGATGCGAGAACGGATTAATGTTGTCTTGATATTCATCCACTTGCCAGAATTCACCTTTAAAGGCTTCAAGGAATTGATTTACGCGTTTACTGATCACACGAGAACCGAACTGGATCACAATGTCCGCTTGCAATAAAAGCTCGTGCACAGTTTTGTTGGAAAGCCAAATATCTGCGTAAGGTAGGCTAGCATCCACGCAAGATTGAATATCGGTAATCAAACACCAACCGAGCGTTTCCGCCCAAGTTTTAATCCCGATGCCTTGCTCAACAGGCAATTGCCCGACCACAATTACTCCACGTTTAGTTCGCCAGTAATCCCAGTTAGCGTGCATTGATACTTCCGCTTGGATCTGTTGATGATCGAGCCATTTTGCTTGTGGATTATTCAACCAGCTTTGAATTGGGCTAAGCCACGCATTATTTGCAATCGCAGCTTCGTCCGCATCATATAGAGGCTCAGCAAATGGGGCATTGATATGAATAACACCGCTCTCTTGCTGTTGTTTCACGCAAGCATTTTCCACAGTTGAAACTAGCCACGTAGCCGCATAGTTTTCTGTTGCTTTTGGCAAATTAAGGCTTGCAATTGGATAATTCGCAAAAATGTTTTGTTGTTCAATTGCTTGGTTTACTCCACAACCGATAAATTCGGTTGGACGATCTGCCGTAATCACAATCAATTTTTGATGAGTTAAACTTGCTTCGATAATGGCAGGATAAAGGTTCGCGACCGCTGTTCCTGAGGTCACGATTACTGCAACGGGATCTTTAGTCGCTTTGGCAATGCCTAATGCAAAAAAGCCCAAACCACGCTCGTCAAAATGGCTATGGCATTGTGCGAGTTTTTCTTGTTGTAGTTGCAATGCTTCCAATGTAAGTGGAGTGGAGCGTGAACCTGGAGCAATACAAAAATGTTTCACGCCGTAGCGGTTCACGGCATTTAAAATTACTTTTGCCCAAGAACGGTTAAACGTGCTAGTGTTCATTCCTTTTCTCTATTTTTAAATTTATAGCTATAAATGCTCATAATTGTAACAAAAAATCAACGACTTTGGGGGTAAATTCTTTATTTTCGTTACAAGCGGTTAAAAACGATTGGCGTTTTACAAAAATGATGGGAAAAGTTAAGATAACAGCGTTTTTAACTTCATATTAAAGAGAATAAAAAATGAGCAAACCTATTGTATTTAGTGGAATTCAGCCATCAGGTGAATTAACCATCGGCAACTATCTCGGTGCATTACGTAATTTCGTGAAAATGCAAGACGATCACGAATGTTTTTTCTGTATCGTCGATTTACACGCAATCACCGTGCGCCAAGATCCAGAAGCCTTACGTAAAGCCTCTTTAGATGTACTTGCCCTTTATTTAGCAAGCGGGATTGACCCAAACAAAAGTACTATTTTCATTCAATCGCACGTGCCAGAACATACGCAATTAGCGTGGGTATTAAACTGCTACACTTATTTTGGTGAAATGAGCCGAATGACCCAATTCAAAGATAAATCAGCCCGCTATGAAGAAAATGTGAACGTAGGTTTATTTACCTACCCCGTGTTAATGGCGGCGGATATTCTGCTTTACCAAGCTAACCAAGTGCCAGTAGGCGATGACCAAAAACAGCACCTTGAAATTACGCGCGATATTGCCAACCGCTTCAATGCGTTATATGGCAAAAAAGATGCTGAAGGCAACGTGATTGAACCTGTATTTACTGTGCCTGAAGTGTTTATTCCGAAAGCGGGTGCACGTGTAATGTCGCTACTTGAGCCGACCAAGAAAATGTCGAAATCAGATGACAACCGCAACAACGTGATTACACTTTTAGAAGATCCGAAATCGGTGGAGAAAAAAATCAAACGTGCAATGACCGATGGTGATGAACCACCTGTGGTGAAATATGATCAGAAAAATAAAGCGGGTGTATCTAACTTATTGGATATTTTGTCTGCAGTAACAGGCAAAACAATTGCCGAATTAGAAGCAGAATTTGAAGGCAAAATGTACGGACACTTAAAAACAGAAGTTGCAACGCAAGTGTCCGAATTGCTTAAAGGTTTGCAAGAACGCTATAATCATTTCCGTCAAGATGAAGCATTGCTTGAAAAAATCTATCGTGAAGGGGCAGAAAAAGCTCGTGCCCATGCGAAGAAAACACTTGATGAAGTGTATAAATTAGTGGGTTTTGTTCAGTAATTTTAATGCCCCACGCTCAATAGTATGGGGCAATTTTGTCTATTATTCCTTATTTGTCTGATACATTTTGCCAAAGCTCTTGTTTGTGATCCGTTTCAGGCTCCGTTTCATACGCCAAAGGATACAAGTTCAATTTTTCCATTAACAAGCGGTCGCCATCTTCTTCTGGGTTTTCGGTGGTAAGCAATTTGTCGCCGTAGAAAATTGAGTTTGCACCCGCCATAAAGCAAAGGGCTTGCATTGATTCTGGCATATTGCTTCTGCCTGCAGAAAGGCGAACGTAGCTGTTTGGCATTGTAATACGCGCAACAGCGATGGTGCGAACAAACTCAGTCCAGTCCAAATCTTCCGCATTTTCCAGCGGTGTGCCTGCCACTTTCACTAATTGGTTAATCGGCACGCTTTCAGGCTGCGGGTCGAGGTTCGCAAGGCTAGCGATTAAGCCTGCACGTTCAGCACGGGTTTCGTTCATTCCCACAATGCCCCCGCAGCAGATTTTCAAGCCTGCATGACGCACCTTGCCGAGTGTGTCCATTCGGTCATCATGAGAACGGGTATGGATAATTTTATTGTAGCGTTCTGGATCAGTATCGAGGTTATGATTGTAGTAATCCAAGCCCGCGTCTTTTAAATCTTCCGCCATTCCCTCTTCCAACATACCGAAAGTACCACAGGTTTCTAAACCAAGAGATTTCACTGCATGAATGATGTTTGAGACGGTTTCAATATCTTTCGGTTTCGGTCCTCGCCACGCTGCCCCCATACAGAAACGGCTTGCACCACGGGATTTAGCGATTTTGGCTTTTTCGACAATATATTCCACATCGAGCATCGTTTGCTTTTCCACGCCTGTGTCGTAACGAGCGGACTGCGGGCAGTATTCGCAATCTTCCGCACAGCCACCTGTTTTGATGGAAAGCAAAGTAGAAAGTTGAATGGCATTAGGGTTGAAATGTTCACGGTGAACGCTTGCCGCTCGGAAGACTAAATCCATAAAAGGTAAATCGAAAAGTTCTTCAACTTGGCATTTTCGCCAGTATTGGGCGGTGGGGTGAGGAGTAAGTTCGTTTTTAGCTTTTAAGCGTAGATTGTAGGTGGTCATAGTGCCTCCAATGTTGCACTAGAATAGGGGTGTGATTTGAAAAATCCACACACGTTTTGCCTTTTCTTATGAAAATAGACCGCTTACGTGCGTGAACCAAGGGTTCACACTCCCTACATTTAAAAATTATTCTTCAATCGTACGAAGTAATTCGTTGATGCCCACTTTACCTAAAGTTTTTGCATCTACTTTTTTCACAATTACTGCACAGTAAAGGCTGTATTTACCACATTTTGATGGTAGGCTACCAGACACTACCACAGAACCAGCTGGTACGCGACCGTAGTGGATTTCACCTGTTTCGCGATCGTAAATACGAGTAGATTGACCAATAAATACGCCCATTGAAATTACACAGCCGTCTTCTACGATCACACCTTCAACCACTTCAGAACGTGCTCCGATAAAGCAGTTGTCGCCGATGATGGTTGGGTTTGCTTGTAATGGTTCTAATACGCCACCGATACCCACGCCACCTGATAAGTGAACGTTTTTACCAATTTGAGCGCAAGAACCTACGGTTGCCCAAGTGTCCACCATTGTGCCTTCACCAACATATGCACCGATGTTCACATAAGATGGCATTAACACACAGTTTTTAGAAATGTATGCCCCTTTACGCACCGTTGCAGAAGGCACCACACGGAAGCCTTCTTGTGCGAAACGCTCTTCGGTGTAGTCTGCAAATTTTAAACCCACTTTGTCGTAGTATTTGGTTTCTGCACCGTCAATAATTTGGTTGTCGTTAATACGGAATGAAAGTAAAACCGCTTTTTTTAACCATTGATGCGTAACCCATTCGCCGTCAATTTTTTCCGCCACGCGGTAAGTGCCGTTGTCTAACCCTTCGATCACCTCTTCAATTGCTGCACGCGTTTGTG
>NZ_JAHAHT010000165.1 GCF_018373095.1 Haemophilus parahaemolyticus | reverse complement strand
CGGAAAACCAATTTACCGCAGACGTAATGTCGGAAACTTTAAAACGCACTTCACTTGGCGAGCTAAAACCGAGCAGTCCTGTGAATTTAGAGCGTGCGATGGCAGCAAATGGGCGTTTTGGAGGGCATATCGTTTCAGGGCATATTGACGGCACAGGCGAAGTGGTGGAAATTAAACCTGCACATAATTCGACGTGGTACCGTATTAAAGCTGCCCCCAAATTGATGCGTTATATTATCGAAAAAGGCTCAATTACCATTGATGGCATCAGCCTTACAGTGGTGGATACCGATGAAACTTCATTCCGCGTGTCAATTATTCCGCACACCATTGCAGAGACCAATTTAGGCACGAAAAAAATCGGCAGCCTTGTGAACTTGGAAAACGACATTGTCGGCAAATATATTGAGCAGTTTTTACTGAAAAAAGAGCCTGAAAATCCACCAAGCCAATTAACAGTCGATTTTCTGAAAAATGCAGGGTTTTAAATCAGATTTAAAAGAAAGAGAGAAAGATTATGTTCCAATTTTCAACTGTAGAAGAAGCCTTAAAAGCGATTGCTGAAGGCAAGATTATTTTGGTCACAGACGATGAGGATCGTGAGAACGAAGGCGATTTTATCTGTGCGGCAGAGTTTGCAACACCTGAAAATATCAACTTTATGGCAACGCACGGTAAGGGCTTGATTTGTATGCCAATTTCGCAAGAATTAGCCAACAAATTAGACTTGCACCCGATGGTAACGAAAAACACCGACAATCACGAAACCGCTTTCACAGTAGCGATTGACCACGTTGATACAGGTACAGGCATTTCTGCCTTTGAGCGTTCATTAACCGTGTTAAAAATGATGGGTGATAATGCGAAAGCGACCGATTTTCGTCGTCCCGGGCATATGTTCCCGCTTATTGCGAAAGATGGAGGCGTATTGGTTCGCAATGGTCACACCGAGGCGACTGTAGATTTAGCACGTTTAGCGGGGCTAAAACCTGCAGGCTTATGTTGCGAAATTATGGCTGAAGATGGCACAATGATGACAATGCCTGATCTGCAAAAGTTCGCCACTAAACATAATATGCCATTTATTACCATTGCCCAGTTACAAGAGTATCGCCGTAAACACGACTGTTTAGTCAAACAAGTTTCTGTGGTAAAAATGCCAACCAAATATGGCGAATTTATAGCACACAGCTTTGTGGAAATTATTTCGGGCAAAGAACACGTTGCCTTGGTGAAAGGCGATATTGCCGATGGCGAAAACGTGCTCACCCGCATTCACTCGGAATGTTTAACTGGCGATGCGTTTGGTTCACAACGCTGCGATTGCGGGCAACAATTCGCTGCAGCTATGACCCAAATCGAAAAAGAAGGGCGAGGCGTGGTACTTTATCTTCGCCAAGAAGGACGAGGCATTGGTTTAATCAATAAACTGCGAGCCTACGAATTGCAAGATAAAGGTATGGACACGGTTGAAGCGAATGTGGCATTAGGTTTTAAAGAAGATGAGCGAGAATACTATATTGGTGCACAAATGCTACAGAATCTTGGCGTAAAATCTCTTCGCTTATTAACTAATAATCCAGCGAAAATTGAAGGTCTAAAAGAGCAAGGGATGAACATTGTCGCTCGTGAACCGATTATCGTAGAACCAAATAAAAACGACATTGAGTATTTGAAAGTTAAACAAGTTAAAATGGGACATATGTTTAATTTTTAATGAGCGAAAAA
>NZ_JAHAHT010000037.1 GCF_018373095.1 Haemophilus parahaemolyticus | reverse complement strand
ACCATTCTGGGCCACATGCAGCGCGGCGGAACGCCTACCTGTAAGGACAGGGTATATGCCTCCATCATGGGAGCCAAGGCAGCAGAGCTTCTGGCCGCAGGCAAGAGCAACCGTCTGGTAGCCTATAAGCACGGTGAGTTTGTGGATTTCGATATCCAGGAAGCCCTGAATATGACAAAGGACATCCCGGAAGAGCAGTATGAGATTGCCAAGATGCTGATTCGCTCAATACATTTATATAAAAACATAACATCAATTGGGTTTAATTCCTCTTCTAAGCCGAAAAGTGTACGACGTAGGGCAATTTGAAGTTGATCCGTATCATCTTCGATTTTATCTAGCTCTAAAATCATGTCATTCACGAAGTGACGTTCTCGACCTCGGAAACCTGTTTCAAGTAACTCATCAAGCTCACCTAATACTTTTCGCACTTGGCGACAAGAATCAAGGCTACGGAAGATAAATTGACGAAATGCGGGTTGCATAATTTCTGGCACTTCCAAATGACGGCCAATAACACGAGTTGCGATATCTTTTGAATAGTTTGCTAATTTATCCAGTTGCGTAACAATTTCTAATAAATCTGAGCGTTCAACGGGAAGGAATAATCCGCGAGGTAATTTTAAGCGAATCTCACGTTTGAGGAGGTCAGCATTACGTTCCAATTCCACAATATGGTTTCTAATTTCTTCTGCCGCATCCCAATCGTGATTGAAAGAGGCTTCAAAAAAGGGGTCTAACAGCTCACTGCATTCAGTTACTTTTACAGAGAGTTGTTTGAGAGGTTTGAGTGGCGATTGTGCGAATAAACCTAAAATGTTATTCATTGCCATAAAATTTCTCCATTATAATTAATTTAAAATAATCTTGCTGTGAAAAGTAGACAAAATCGGACACATTTTACTTGATGTTATGTTTAAGTGTAAAGAATGTTATCCGATTACACTGAAATAATAGAAAGGGCTAAGTACAAACTTAGCCCTTGAATCAAATAAATCTATAAAGGAGAAGCTTTTCTTATCTTATTTCTTCGTCTATTTCTAGAAATTATTTACCAGAGTTATATGCTGGTGTTTGGTAAAGTGGTGCAGGACCGTTAGGGCCTGCAACGTTACCACTTTCGCTTTGTTTTAATATACCACCGTTAGCAAAGATTTCTACACGGCGGTTTGGACGTAAACAATCTTTCTCGGCTTGACCGCTCATACCTTCACAAGCTTTCACTTGGTTAGCTTTACCGTAACCAACAGCCTCAATTTGTGCTGTTACACCTTGTTCGATTAAACGAGCTTTAACCATATTGGCACGACGGTTAGATAAGTCTAGGTTATATTCTACTGAACCCATACGGTCTGTATAACCAGCAACTTTAACTTGTTGAGCACCAGAAGATTTTAATTGCTCAGCAACGTTATCAACAACTTCTTTACCTTTAAGAGTTAATATATCTTTGTCGAAGTCAAATAAGAAATCACCGCTTAAATTGTACGATGCATTACCATTACAGCCGTTTGGATACCAGAAGAAGCTTTGTGCATTCATGTTTTTGTCAAAACCAATTTTGAATTGACAGATTTTGTGAATACCATTCTCACGGTAGTTAAAGGCATAGTCCCACTCACGAACACCATATAAGCCTTCGCTGAAGTGAGGACGGCCAATCAGGTAATAAAGTTGATCTTTATTCATACCACGTTCTATTTGACGAACGTTTTCCCAGTTTGGCCATGAACCAAATTGTGAACCGTCATGGTTAAAAACTGATTCAGAGATCTTCGGAAATACAGGATCTTCAATAAAACCATTATCGGAGACTTTACTTAAATTACCACAAGCAGCAATAGCTATTGCAGTCGCTGATAATAATATGCCACGAAACATTGTTGTTGTTTTCATAATATTAATTTCCTTTTATAAAAAAATATTTAAATATAAAATTTAATTTTAATCCTATTATATCTAATAGAATAAGTGAAATTGGAGAAAATTTTACAATACAATGCAATGAATTTCTATATTTATTCAATATAATTATTAAACAATTATATTCTCTACTCGTAGCTGTAAATTCTTATTGCCTTTGTATTCATTTATGTCAAGTTTGTAAATGATTTTGGCTTGTTTAATCGAAAGATCGGGGAATAATCGGGTATTAATATTAAACCAAATGGCATCTAACAACATACCTTGCTGATTTTCTACCATCATTTTAAGATGACTGCCGCCCAGCAATCGCTGCTGCAGAATTTTAAAATCTCCCTCAAAAGTAGGTTCTGGGAAATGTTGCCCCCAAGGTCCTGACTGTTGCAATAGAGTTGCAATTTCTAGTGAAAATTCGCCCGCTTGTAATTCGCCATCGGTGTAAATAACGCCTTGTAATAATTCGGGTTCAATCATTTCGTTAATCACTTCATCAAAAATTTTCTGGAATTTAATAAAATGATCTTGGTGAATGGTCAAACCTGCTGCCATAGCATGCCCACCAAATTTCACAATTAAATCAGGATAAAGCGTATCAATTCGCTCTAACACATCTCGCATATGTAACCCTGCAATTGAGCGTGCAGAACCTTTGATAAATTTGCTTTCTTCACTCTCTTGGGCAAAAGCAATCACAGGGCGATGAAACTGATCTTTAATACGAGAAGCCAAAATACCAATCACACCTTGATGCCAGTCAGGCTGATAAAGTGTTATACCGTGAGCTTGACCTTTTTGCGAGAGTTTTGGTAATTTCGCACAAATCGACAGAGCCTCTGTTTTCATCTCTTGTTCAAATTCTTTACGGGTTTGATTGAGGCTATCTAGCTCAAATGCTAATTGGCGAGCTACATCCATATTATCCGCAACGAGCAATTCTACACCGAGTGACATATTTTCTAATCGCCCTGCTGCATTTAATCGCGGTGCAATCGCAAAGCCTAAATCAGCTGCCTGTAAATGACTTAAATCGCGTTTACTCACCTCAGCCAAGGCTTTAATCCCTGCTCGACAAGCACCAGAGCGAATACGGCTTAATCCTTGGTGGACTAAAATGCGATTATTGTGATCAAGTGGTACAACATCGGCAACCGTACCCAGTGCTACTAAATCGAGTAATTCAGCTAAATTGGGTTCGGTGCCAGTAAATAGATTTTCTTCCCGCATCTTGCCACGCAACGCCAGCATTACATAGAACGCAACACCTACACCTGCTAAGGATTTTGATGGAAAGTCACAATAGGGCAGATTAGGGTTAACCATCGCATCGGCATTTGGGAAGCTATCCGCAGGTAAATGATGATCGGTAACAAGAACTTGGAGACCTTGTGATTTCAAATACTCAATCCCTTCAAAAGAGGAGATACCATTATCGACGGTAATGACTAAATCAGCCCCTTTAGCTACCACCATTTCCGCCACGCTTAGACTTAGTCCGTAGCCTTGTGAGAAACGATCGGGAATCAAATATTCTACTTGGGTAAAACCTAGCTGACGTAATGTCAATAAAGTCAATGCTGTACTGGTTGCACCATCCGCATCAAAATCGCCTACAATTACAATTCGAGATTGCTTTTTGTAAGCCTGTACCAAAATTCCGACCGCTTGTTCAATACCCGCTAACTGCTGTGGACGATGTAAAAACTTCAAAGTTCGTTCAAGCTCTTGCACTGATTGAATGCCTCGGCTTTGATACAAACGGTTTAACAGCGGATGATCAGAGAGTTTTTCCTGCGTTAAAAGCGGTCGTTTTTTTATAATTTTTTGCACAATCTATTTTTCTTCCGCCAACATTTTTGCAAGCTGTTTTGGCTCCACGTAACCACCAATTACACTACCTGTTTCGGTAACCATATAAGGAGTTCCAGTAACACCAAATTGAATCCCTAAATCGTAATGTTTTTTCACAATATTCGGTGCTTTTAATGTTTTTGGTAATTCGCCATTTTCTGCGTCATTTAATGCTTTCACTTTATCCGTTGCCGTCCAGATTGCTTCCATTTGTCTTGCAGTTTGTGTGTTCATTCCACCGCGTGGGAAAGCTAAAAAGCGAAGGGTAATACCTTCATCGTTATACTCTTTAATTCGTTGATGCACTAAATGGCAGTAATGGCAGGTAATATCCATAAAAATATTTACCACATACTTTTCATTTTTAGCGGGGTAAGTGACCATCTCATTTTGTAACGCATTTAACTCAGCCATTTTAGATTGATGCGTAATATCAGTTACCTTACCATTTTTAAGTTCTAATACTTGGATCTGACCATTTAAGACATAATGTCCATCGTTGCTGATGTAAACCACACCTTCATTTGAACTTGCCGTTTTAAAATTAGGGATTGCCGAATCACTAATACGAACATTTGTTGCTCCCATTTTTTCAAGAGTTGCTTTTAAATTCGCATCATCTGCTATTACATTTGCAGAGATTAATCCTGCTGAGAATAGGGTAAAGCCTAATTTAGCCATTTTGTTTTTTTTCATAAAATCCTACTTTTTGTTTTAAAATTTAAGTTTTGCTTGAACATTTTTTGCACGTTCTAAGAAGTTTTTACGCTCTTTACTTGCCATATCAGAGCCTGAGCCAGGTAATTTTACCGTCATTGGATTTACTGGCCTGCCATTAATATGAAATTCATAGTGCAAATGAGGTCCTGTTGAACCGCCCGAATTGCCCGATAGCGCAATCCGTTCCCCTTTTCGCACTGTTTGCCCTTTTTTCACTAATGGTTTACTCAGGTGCATATAGACGGTTGTAATATGCCCGTGACGAATTTTTATATAACGTCCAGCACCTTTCGCTTGGAATGCCACGTGCTCAACTAAGCCATCACTCGGTGCAATAATTGGTGTCCCTGTTGGAATGCTGAAATCCACCCCATTATGTGGACGTACTCGTTTAGTAATCGGGTGTAAACGACGTGGGTTAAACGGTGAAGAAACCCGAGCAGTAAACAACAACGGCTGACGGGCAAAGCCTTTCGTTAGTGTTTCTCCGTGATTGCTATAATAACGTCCGTTTGAGGCTTGGATAGCATAATAGCGTTTTTTACCACTTTCAATCAAAATCCCTTCCACGTTGCCGACATCGGTTACCGTATCATTGATATATTCGCGGCGAACTAAAATGGCAAAGCGATCGCCATTTTTGAGTTTGCTGGTTGCAATTTGTGATTGTAATCCGACCGCTAGTTGATTGATCTGACGATCTGATAGCCCAACATTTCGCAAACTAGTCATGAAACTGCCTTGAATCTCACCTTTTACCACATCTTGCTGCCAAATACCTTTTTTCTCAATGCGTTGATAAGTGAACTTGCCATTTTCTTGGCGTTCATAAATGCGTTCTTCTTTTTCAGAAACCAACCAATTGAGGTATTCCAATTCGCCAAAGTTGTCTAATACCCAGTAGAATTGTTGTTCTGCTTCAAGTTTGCTCAAAGCAGGGTATTGGCGAATTAAGGCTTTTGCTGTATCGTCGCTCAAACCAGACTGTTCCAGCACATCAGCTAATTTATCGCCTTTGGTAACAACATAGCTAAATTGATCTTGAATGCGTAATGCCTCATCAGCAATATTGACAATATCGCTAATCAATTGCTCTGCTTCTTCAGGCAATTTTTCTTTTACGATTTTTGGTTTGTTTTCTGCTCCCTCTTCTTCGTCATCTTCAGAAGAAAGTTCATCATCATAAGAAGTGGCATTTAGGTCTTCGGTTAAATCTTGTTTTTTTTCTGTTTGTTTGGTGTCTGAATTAGGGTTTTCAATATCATCAACAATTTCATTATCTAAATCATCTAAAATAATAACGTTTTCTTGTGATGACGTATTCAATGGTATTTGTTTTTTTAATGAAAGAGCGATGCCAATACCAATAGAAAGTACCGCTATCAAAAACAGAAATATTCTAATTTTCTTTTTTTTCCGTCTTCGATCCCTTGCGAAAATAATGCGAGACAAAATATATCCTGTGCGTTTTTATGTAAATTTACTGGAAATTTTCGACAAGATTGTAAAAGAAAAATTCCATCTTGTCATTTAGATAAAAATCCGTTAAGTTGAGCTACCAAATAAATCCACAAATTTTTTATAAAAACAGTATGAAAATACATCAAATCACACCGTTAACCCGCTCAAAAAAATCGCCGAACCAAATCAAAGGTGAAGAGTTAGTTTCTCTTAAACAAATTGAAGTAGAATTTAATGGCAATAAGGCGTTGCAAAATATCAATTTGACTATTTACGCCAACGAAATAATGACCATTGTTGGACCAAACGGTGGGGGAAAATCGACATTATTAAAAGTATTACTCAAGCTACTGACACCAACAAAAGGCAAAGTGGAACATAAGAAAGGATTAAAAATTGGTTATGTGCCTCAGAAATTGCACCTCGATCACTCTATGCCGATTACTGTGAAAAAATTTCTCTCACTTAAGCCTAATTGCAAGCCATTTGCGATTGATGAAGCGTTAAAGCTCTTTTCGATTGAACATTTAGCTGATAACAGTATGCAAAAACTCTCTGGTGGAGAATTACAGCGTGTATTGCTGGCTAGAGCCATTTTAGACAAACCACAATTGTTAGTATTAGATGAACCGATGCAAGGGGTGGATATTTTAGGACAGACAGAACTTTATCAGCTATTAAATAATACACGCAGTTGGCTGAATTGTGCGATTTTAATGGTTTCGCATGACTTAAATATTGTGATGGCAAATACAGACGAAGTGATTTGCGTGAACCGTCATATTTGCTGTGCAGGAACACCTGAAGTGATTACCAACGATCCGCATTTCATTCACTTTTTTGGCGATCAGTTTGCTCAGAATTTGGCGTTTTACTCGCACCATCATAACCATCATCATAATTTACACGGCGATGTATGTAGTGGGGTTTGTCAGTGTAATTAAATAAATTTCTTCGTATTTACTTCATTCAGTATGAGCATCTCAAGCGGTCAATTTTCTTCTTCGATTTGCTAAAAGGTTGTTAAAAATATGACATTGCTCACAGTTCTTACTCCAAAATTAGAGTATAATTGGAAAGTCCTATACAACCCATACAGGTTAGACTGCTATGCAATATCAATACAAAAACTTTGATGATTGGCTCGCCTCCAGCCCTTTCGGTGGCTCAAACCAAACTTACGTAGAAGAAATTTACGAACAATATCTAGACGATCCGAACTCCATTGATGTGTCTTGGAAAGCCATTTTTGATTCCTTCCCTTCAACCACAGTAGTTGAGCAACCTCATTCTCAAGTGCGTGATTATTTCCGCAAGCTTGCCCGTGAAAATATCCCAGAAGCAGTAACCGTTGTAGATCCAGAAGCAAGCACAAAACAAGTGCGTCTATTGCAATGGATTAACGCATACCGCTTCCGTGGTTACACACAAGCAAACCTTGACCCGCTCAACTATTACCGCTGGAAAACCTCAAGTGTGCCTGAATTGGATTACCATTATCACGGCTTTAGCGAGGCGGATTTAAACGAAACAATGACGGTCGGTAAATATGTGTTTGGTAAAGATACGATGAAGTTTTCCGATCTCGCGAAAGCATTAAAAGAAACCTACCTTGGCACCATTGGGCTTGAGTTTATGCACGTGCAAGATATGACACAACGCAACTGGCTCCAAGCGAAGATGGAAAGCGTATTGAATAAACCACTTTTCTCAAAAGAAGAAAAAGTAAATTTACTTTCAGAATTGACTGCTGCTGATGGTTTGGAGCGCTACATTGGGGCGAAATTCCCTGGTGCGAAACGTTTCTCACTTGAAGGTTCTGATGCGTTTATCCCAATGATGAAAGAGATTATCCGCCACGCCAGCCGTCAAGGTGTGAATGATGTGGTGATGGGAATGGCACACCGTGGACGCTTGAATATGTTGGTCAATGTACTCGGTAAAAAACCTGGTGAACTCTTTGATGAATTTGCAGGCAAACACGCAGACGATAACCGCACGGGCGATGTAAAATATCATCAAGGTTTCTCTTCCGATTTTGCTGTGGATGATAAAAATGTTCACTTAACTCTTGCGTTCAACCCCTCTCACTTAGAAATCGTAAACCCTGTAGTTGTAGGTGCCGTACGTGCTCGTCAAGAACGAGCGGGCGATAAAACAGGCGACCACGTGTTAGCGGTTACCGTGCACGGTGACTCTGCGGTAACAGGTCAAGGCGTAATGCAAGAAACCTTAAATATGGCAAACGCTCGTGGTTATACCGTAGGTGGCACAATCCGCATCGTGATCAATAACCAGATCGGCTTTACCACGTCGAACCCGAACGATACTCGCTCAACAGAGTTCTGTACTGATATTGCTAAAATGATCCAAGCACCAATCATCCACGTAAACGGTGATGATCCAGAAGCGGTCGCTTTTGCAGCACGAATGGCGGTGGAATATCGTACTCTATTCAAACGTGATATTTTCATAGATTTAATCTCTTATCGCCGCCACGGTCATAACGAAGCAGATGAGCCATTAGCAACGCAGCCGATGATGTATAGCATCATTAAAAAACACCCAACTCCACGTAAAGTATATGAAGATCGCTTAGTGTCTGAAGGTGTTATCAATCAAGATGAAGCTATTGCAATGATGAATAATTACCGCGATGCGTTAGACCAAGGCGAATGCGTTGTGCCAGAATGGCGTGAAATGGATATGGCAGCTGTCGATTGGTTACAATATCTCAACTACGACTGGACAGCTTCTTACGAAAACCAATTTCCTCAAGATCGTTTCTTAACTCTTGCAAAACGTGTAGCAGAATACCCTGAAAATGTCAAAGCCCATTCTCGCGTTGAAAAAATTTACAATGATCGTAAAGAGATGGCTGCTGGTAACAAACCATTCGATTGGGGAATGGCGGAAACCATGGCGTATGCGACTTTATTAGATGAAGGCATGCACGTGCGTATTTCAGGTGAAGATGCAGGTCGAGGTACCTTCTTCCACCGCCACGCAGTTGTTCACAACCAAAACGACGGTACAGGCTTTGTACCTCTTACACACTTACACGCCAACCAAGGGCGTTTCCAAGTGTGGGACTCTGTACTTTCTGAAGAAGCCGTACTTGCCTTTGAA
This sequence comes from Haemophilus parahaemolyticus, assembly GCF_018373095.1. GTDB lineage: Bacteria > Pseudomonadota > Gammaproteobacteria > Enterobacterales > Pasteurellaceae > Haemophilus_A > Haemophilus_A parahaemolyticus_A. The sequence continues at coordinate 5,833 of NZ_JAHAHT010000037.1, read as the reverse complement.
TATGGTTTTGCCACTACAGACCCGAAAACCTTAACCATTTGGGAAGCCCAATTTGGTGACTTTGCCAACGGTGCACAAATTGTGATTGACCAATTTATCAGCTCTGGAGAACAAAAATGGGGCAGAATGTGTGGCTTAGTGATGCTACTTCCTCACGGCTATGAAGGACAAGGCCCAGAGCACTCTTCAGCTCGCGTTGAACGCTACTTACAACTTTGTGCTGAACAGAACATCCAGGTGTGTATCCCAAGTACGCCAGCACAGGTTTATCATATGCTTCGCCGTCAAGCGATCCGCAAAATGCGTCGCCCATTGGTTGCCATTACACCAAAATCATTGCTCCGTCATCCACTTGCGATTTCTTCATTAGAAGAACTTACGGAAGGCACATTCCAAAATGCAATTGGAGAAATTGATGCCATTGAACCAAGCCAAGTAAAACGTGTGGTAATGTGTTCAGGCAAAGTGTTATACGATTTAATTGAAGAACGTCGCAAAAAAGCACAAACTGATGTGGCAATTGTTCGTATTGAACAGCTTTACCCGTTCCCTTACGAAGAGGTAGCAAAAATCCTTGAACCTTATACTCACGTAACTAATTTCGTATGGTGTCAAGAAGAACCTCAAAACCAAGGTGCTTGGTATTGCAGTAAACATAATTTTGAATACGTCATTCCTAAAGGTGCAAAACTTTCTTATGCAGGCAGACCAGCTTCTGCCGCACCAGCGGTGGGCTACGCTTCATTACATAACAAACAACAACGTGAATTGATTGAACAAGCCTTAACGCTTTAATTTAGGCTTGAGATAAAAAAGGAACTAGATATGACAACTGAAATTCTTACTCCCATACTCCCTGAATCGGTTGCTGATGCAACTGTCGCAACTTGGCATAAACAAGCGGGGGACCGAGTAACCCGTGATGACGTCTTAGTCGAAATCGAAACCGACAAAGTCGTTCTTGAAGTGCCTGCACCAGTAGATGGAGTACTTGTTGAAATCACTCAAGCAACAGGTGCAACTGTGGTATCTTCCCAATTGTTAGGAAAAATTGATACCGCACAAGCGGGCGATTTTATCCAAAATGTTGCAAATAATGATGTTGAACCTACTCCAGCAGATCGCCAAAAATCAGCAATTGAAAACGACCATTCAGATGCCGACTCTCAAGGTCCTGCCATCCGTCGTTTACTAGCAGAACACGGCATTGAAGCGAACCAAGTGCAAGGCACAGGCGTAGGTGGTCGTTTAACTCGAGAAGATATCAACGCTTACCTCGCAAAACGTGAAGCACAACAAGCCAAAGCGAATATTGCTACCGAACAAAACACCGTGAGCACTGTGGCTTACTCTGCACGTAGCGAAAAACGCGTGCCAATGACCCGTTTACGCAAACGTATTGCAGAACGCTTACTTGAAGCAAAAAACAGCACGGCAATGCTTACTACTTTCAATGAAGTAGATATGCAACCAATTATGAATTTACGCAAACAATACGGCGATAAATTCGAAAAACAACACGGCGTACGTTTAGGCTTTATGTCGTTCTACATCAAAGCAGTAGTGGAAGCATTAAAACGTTATCCAGAAATCAATGCCTCTATTGATGGTGATGATGTGGTTTATCATAATTACTTCGACATCAGTATTGCAGTTTCCACCCCGCGGGGATTAGTTACCCCAGTGCTCCGTAATTGCGATAAACTCTCAATGGCAGACATTGAAAAAACGATTAAAGAGTTAGCAATAAAAGGGCGTGATGGAAAATTAACCGTAGAAGACTTAACTGGCGGTAACTTCACGATCACCAACGGCGGAGTGTTTGGCTCATTGATGTCAACCCCAATCATCAATCCGCCGCAAAGTGCAATTTTGGGTATGCACGCCATCAAAGACCGCCCTGTAGCCGTTGATGGTCAAGTGGTTATCCGCCCAATGATGTATTTGGCTCTCTCTTATGACCACCGTTTAATTGATGGCAAAGAGTCTGTAGGATTCTTAGTTACTGTGAAAGATTTATTAGAAGATCCAACACGTTTGTTGTTAGAAATCTAATAGTTTAATTGAAAGGAAATAGGGCGAATGGAAATTCGCCCTATTGCTTACTGTGCTTTTGTCTATTATGTCCTATGTGGCTTATTCGTACTTCTCCACCAACAATTCCAATCTCGCCGTATCCAAATCATTCTGTATAAATTCGACTTGCGGTACATTTTGGCTGGCTTTAGTTGAAAGCTGTTGGAAACGTTCAACTTTACCAAGCAAACCTTGTCGTCCAACCAAAGCAGTGACTGTTTGATTGTACTGATTATTTACAGTATTTAGTGTGTTGCCAAGCTTACTCAAACGTTCAGCAATGGTACACACTTGGTTGTAAATATCACCTGCTTTTTCGCTGATCTCACGAGCTTCGCTGTTACCTCGTTCAATTCGCCAAAGGTTTGCGACTGTGCGTAAAATCGGCATTAGCGTGGTGTACGAAACCAAAATCACATTACGTTCATAACCAAAGTTAAAGAGCTGAGGATCGTGCTTCATTGCCTCAATGTAAGCAGGCTCAATCGGCACAAACATCAGCACAAAATCAGGGCTTTTCACGCCTAAAAGTGAGCTATAATTTTTCTTGGAAAGCCCATCAATATGTGCCCGCAACGAGCGGCAGTGTTCATCGAATGCTTGTAACACTTCGGATTGATTTTCGGCACGAATTGCTTTGTCATATGCTACCAGCGAGACTTTGCTGTCGATAATTAAATGCTTGTTATCAGGCAAATGCAATACAAAGTCAGGAGCAAAACGCTTGCCCTCTTCATCGCGAAAATTTTCTTGAGCCACATAATGCTCATTTGCCAATAAACCCGCCGATTGCAACGCACTTTCTAGTTGCACTTCACCCCAGTTACCTGCGATTTTATTGTTGCCTTTCAAAGCAGTTGCCAAATTTTGTGCTTCTTCTGACATCGACACACCAATTTGTAACACTCGCTTGATCTCTGCTTCCAAGTTTGCCGTGCCTTTAAGCGACTCGCTATGCACTTCATTCACACGTTTTTGGAAGCCTTCGATTTGCTCTTTAAATGGTTTGAGTAATGCATCTAATGAGGATTGATTACTTTGAGCGAAAAGTTGGCTTTTTTCTTCTAAAATCTGTTGAGCCAGATGTTGAAATTCCACATTTAGCTGCTGTTTTACCTGCACAAAATTGCGTTGTTGCTCTTCAAAATTTGCCTGTTTTTCGTTTAAAGTCGTGCGTAATTCAGTTAGTTCATTTTGCGATTGAGTGAATTGTCCATTCAAGCGTTGGCATTCTTGTTCTTTTTGGTTCAAACGTTGATGGCTAAAAGCAAGCTGTTCTTCCAAGCTCTCCGCCTTCGCTTGTGATGCCCCAATGCGTTCTTTCAACTCGTTGATGTAGCTCTCTTGCTGATCTTCCAACTGAGCTGCTTGCTCAATTTTCGCTTGCAAGCGGTGAATTTCGCTCTCTTTTTCGCTAATACGATTTTCCGCATTTTCGGAGCGAACTTTATACTGCACAGCCCATTGTTCTACCTGTGATTTTTCAGTCGCAAGCTGTTCTGCTTTTTGCGAAAGTTGGGCAAGTTGAACTTTCTGTTCTGCCGCTTCGTTTGCTAAGCGAGAATACAGAAAAAAGAGGGTAATGGAGAGAAAACTGAGTAAAATTAAGCCGATGTAAAGCCAGATTGGATCGATTGTCATAGATGCTAAATGTGGGGCGGACTTCAGTCCGCCAGTTAAAGAAATGAAATGGCAGACTGGAAGTCTGCCCTACCAAATAAATGATGGAAAATTATAGATTTAACGCTTCACGTTGTGCTGCAACTAACTGGTTAATCCCTTGTTTTGCAAGGTCTAACAAATGCAATAATTCATCGTGTGAGAACGGTTCGCCTTCTGCAGTGCCTTGCACTTCAACCATTCTGCCATCTTCAACCATTACCACGTTCATATCGGTTTCCGCATTTGAATCTTCCACATATTCCAAATCACAAACCGCTTCGCCATCCACAATACCAACAGAAACCGCAGCGACTAAGCCTTTAAGTGGGCTGGTTTTAAGCGTACCATTTTCGATTAAGTGAGCAATGGCATCATGTAGTGCTACACAAGCACCAGTGATAGATGCGGTGCGCGTGCCACCATCGGCTTGAATCACATCGCAATCCACGGTAATAGTGCGTTCGCCAAGTGCTTTAAGATCGACCACAGCACGTAAAGAGCGTGCGATTAAACGTTGAATTTCCATCGTTCTGCCTGTTTGCTTGCCTTTTGCCGCTTCGCGTTGTGTGCGAGAGTGCGTCGCACGTGGCAACATACCATATTCCGCCGTTACCCAGCCTTGTTGTTGCCCTTTTAAGAAACGTGGCACGGTTTCTTCAATGGTTGCATTGCAAAGCACTTTGGTTTCGCCAAATTCAATTAATACAGAGCCTTCAGCATATTTTGTATAGTGACGAGTGATTTTTACAGGACGGATTTGGTTTAATTCGCGATTATTCGGACGCATAGTTTTTCTTTCCTTCTACTAAAATTCTTGGCTATTTTACAGTACAATAAGACAATTTTCATTATAAAACAGGACAATCAAGATGATTTATAGTATGACTGCCTTTGCTCATTTAGAAATAAAAAAAGAGTGGGGCAATGCAGTGTGGGAAATCCGCTCTGTCAATCAACGCTTTTTAGAAACCTATTTCCGCCTGCCTGAAGCCTTCCGCCATTTAGAAATGGGCTTACGCGAACGTCTGCGTAACTCGCTTACTCGCGGGAAAGTGGAATGTAGCCTACGTGTAGAATTAGCACAAGCGAGCAACAATAAAATCGCATTAAATAATGATTATGCAGAACAAGTTATCGCTTCGCTTAAAACTTTGCAGGGCATTGCGGGAGAAGGGGAGATCAACTTGGTGGATGTGCTACGTTACCCTGGTGTGGTAGATGCACAAAGCCAAGATTTAGACCAAATCACCCAAGATTTATTGGCAGGTTTCGAGCAAATATTAACCGATTTTATTGCGATGCGTGGACGCGAAGGGGCAAATTTACAAGCGATTATTCAACAACGCCTAGACAGTATCGCAGAGATTGCTCAAAGCGTGCAAAACCAAATGCCAGAAGTGTTGCAATGGCAAAAAGATCGCCTGCAACAACGCTTTGAGGAGCTTAATCTACAACTTGATCCACAACGCTTAGAACAAGAAATGGTACTCACCGCACAGCGTGTCGATGTGGCGGAAGAATTAGACCGCTTGCAATTGCACGTAAAAGAGACTAGCTCAATCCTTAAAAAAGGCGGTGCAGTAGGACGTAAATTAGACTTTATGATGCAAGAGCTCAATCGCGAGTCCAATACACTGGCTTCAAAATCAATCAATGCCGATATTACTAATTCTGCGGTGGAATTGAAAGTGCTTATCGAGCAAATGCGTGAGCAAATCCAAAATTTAGAATAGAAAAAGGATTTTTTAAGGACTTAAAAATGAAATGCGAATGTAATCAAATTAGCAAAATCTATCCCGAACTTTGCGTATTACTTGAACAATATCGTTTGATTGAAATTGCAGGAGTGGATGCAGAAAAATATCTGCAAGGGCAATTAACTTGCGATGTGGCGAAGCTTGAAGTAGCCAGCCACACACTGACTTGCCACTGTGATCCCAAAGGCAAAATGAGTGCCTTGTTCCGTTTATATCGAGCGAGCCAAGAGCAATTTTTTGCCATCATCCATCAAGATTTATTGCCTGAGGCTTTAACTCAGCTCAAAAAATATGCGGTGTTCTCGAAAGTGACTTTCACCGAATTAGATACCAAACTC
>NZ_JAHAHT010000164.1 GCF_018373095.1 Haemophilus parahaemolyticus | reverse complement strand
AACGGATTGTGATTGCGGTGGAGCATAAACTGTATGATTTAGAGATGGTGCAACAAAAGTTGAATCGATTAAAACCGCTGAAATATCCACCAATGCTAGTGGTGGGAATGATCGGGCTCTCTTGTGCCTCTTTTGCTCATCTTTCAGGGGGCGATTGGGAGATTTGTGTGATTACTTTTTTCGCTTCTGCAGTGGGAATGTTTGTGCGGCAAGTTTTATCGAAACGGCATTATAATCCATTGATTGTCTTTGCAATGACTTCTTTTGTTGCGTCGCTGATTTCGGGGTTAAGCTTGAAATATCAGTGGGGAAACGATCCGCAAGTGGCGTTAGCTTCCAGCGTTTTATTGCTTGTACCTGGTTTTCCGCTTATCAATTCGCTAGCGGATATTTTGAAAGGATATATCAATATGGGCATCGGACGCTGGACCATTGCTACTATTCTCACTTTTGGGGCTTGTTTGGGAATTGTATTTGCGTTAAGCGTGATGAATATTTCGGCTTGGGGGCATTAAAATGGATTTTATATTCAGCTTGTTAGACGATATGTTCTTTGCTGCTATTCCCGCAATTGGGTTTGGATTGGTGTTTAATACGCCTATAAAAGCATTAAAATATTGTGCAATTTTAGGAGCATTAGGGCACGTTACCCGTACACTATTACTACAAATCAATATCCCCGTCGTTTTTGCAACTTTTTTGGCGACCTGTGTGATTGGTTTTATTGGTGTGCATCTATCGCATCGTTATCTGGCTCACCCAAAAGCTTTTACCGTTGCGGCGATTATTCCGATGATCCCAGGTGTTTATGCTTATAAAGCAATGATTGGGATGGTGCAACTTCACCATTTTGGTTTTTCTGAAATTCGGTTTGAAAATGCAATCAGTGCATTTTTGAATACTACCTTTATTCTCGGGGCAATTGTATTTGGTTTGGCATTGCCAGGATTGTTATTTTATCGTCAAAAGCCTGTGGTTTGATTTTGTTAAAAAATAAAGTGAACATTGCTAAATATGCTTAAAATGCGATTTTATAAATATTTTCAGGTAGAATACGCCACTTAATTTGTTTATGTTACGCATAATCCAGTTTCTTGGGGCTGGAGGTTGCGGGGGGATGTATGAAAATTAGCATTATTGTAGCAAGAACATTGAACCACGTTATTGGTAAGGACAACGCAATGCCTTGGCATTTACCAGTGGATCTTGCGTGGTTTCGCCAAAACACGGTGGGCAAGCCTGTAATTATGGGGAGAAAAACCTATGAATCTATCGGAAGACTGCTGCCGAAACGTCCAAATATCATTCTTTCGCGTTCATGATTTGAAGTTGAGGGGGCTTATTCTGCATCAAACCTTGGACAAGCGGTTGAATTAGCCAAAACTTTGGCAAATGTTGATGAGATAATGATTATTGGTGGAGGAGAGTTATTTAAACAAGCTTTACCACAAGCGAGCATGCTTTATCTCACTGAAATTCAAGCTAATATTGAAGGGGATACTTTCTTTGAGTTTGATGAAGAAAATTGGAGTTTACAGTTAGAAAAATATTCTGATATTGATGAACAAAATTTGTATCAATGCCACTTTATGGTATTGGAAAAGCATCATTGCTATTAGCCGATAAATATGTTTAAACACAATACTGCTCCTTAATAAATTGAATAATAATTCTATTTTTATGGAGCAGTATTGTTATTAAAAAATCAATAATCTAGCTGATCTTTATACAACGCATAATCGTCTTTTAAGGCTTGGATGAGCTCCACAAAATCATCAGGCAATGGGGCGTGCCATTCCATG
>NZ_JAHAHT010000163.1 GCF_018373095.1 Haemophilus parahaemolyticus | reverse complement strand
CCCGATGAGATAATCGCCACACACGACCTGAGCGACCGCAAGGATATCATCCTGCAACAATCGGATGTATTGGTGGCACACAAGAAATGGTGGAAAAATACGGTGCGGATACAGTTCGTTTGTTTATGATGTTTGCATCGCCTGCGGAAATGACCCTTGAATGGCAAGAGTCTGGCGTGGAAGGGGCAAAACGCTTCTTAGGCCGTATGTGGAATTTGGTATATCAATATCAACAAAATCCAGCAAAAACTAGCCTAGATTTGAGCGCACTTTCTGCAGATCAAAAAGCCCTTCGCCGTGAAGTACACAAAACCATCGCGAAAGTGAGCGATGATATTGGTCGCCGCCAAACCTTCAACACCGCGATTGCAGCCATTATGGAGTTGATGAACAAACTCACCAAAGCACCACTTGAAAGTGAACAAGATCGCGCAGTAATGGCAGAAGCATTAAGCGCCGTAGTGCGTATGCTTTACCCAATCACACCACACATCTGTTTTGAGTTGTGGAAAGCCTTGGGCAACGAAAGCAACATCGACACCGCAGAATGGGTGAAAGCCGATAAAACAGCAATGGTAGAAGATGAAAAACTTATTGTGGTACAAGTAAATGGTAAAGTACGTGGTAAAGTCACTGTGGCAGCAGATGCGGATGAAGAAACCGTAAAAACTATCGCTTTTGCTGATGAAAACGTGAAGAAATTTACTGACGGCCAACAAATCGTCAAAGTGATTTATGTGGCAGGTAAATTGTTGAATGTGGTAGTGAAATCATAATCTGTAGTTTGTAGGGTGTGTGGGTTGAGAACCCACGCACCATTTTTACACACGCTTGAAATGTTTACATTTCACAGACACCCTATAATAAAGATAATTTTTATGATTAAATCAATCAAAACATTACTGCTTGTGGCAACAGTAGCAACACTTTCAGCTTGTGGCTGGCATTTCAAAAACAACGAGGTTATACCCCAAGAACTTCGCACATTGGCGTTTGAAAGTGCTGATGAGCATAGCGATATTTCACGCACACTTCGCCAACAACTTCAATTAAATGATGTTACTTTGGTAAAAGGACAAGAGAATATTGCTAAATTACGTTTAGTAAATGCTTCAACTAGCAGCAAAGTGGTTTCGGTCTTTAAACAAGCACGTGAAGCCGAAAAATTATTAAGCTTAACCGTTCAAGCGATTATTGATGTGCCAAATAAAGGTGCTTATCCTTTAGAAGTTTCTGTGCATCGTACCTTCTTTGATGATTCTCGTGCGGCATTGGCAAAATCTGCTGAACAAGAGATGATTATGCGAGATATGTATCAACAAGCTTCTCGCCAATTGATTATCAAAATGGCGGGGCTGCATAAAGAGCTTAATCAACAAAAATAAAAGTAGGGTGGGCTTTGCCCACCATTTTATTATCTGGTGGGTTGAAAGCCTACCCTACAGAAAGATAGACTAGATTTAACGCTTATGCTAAAACTTTTCCCAGAAGCACTTTCTCAGCAACTCTCTAAAAACCTCTCTCCGTTCTATCTGCTTACAGGTAGCGATTTACTCCTGCTTAATGAAAGTAAAGATCTGATTATTCACACCGCTCGCACACAAGGTTTTGATGAAAAGACCGATATTACCGTGGGAAATGACACCAAATGGGATGAAACTTTTGAAATGGCACAATCAATGGGGCTGTTTTTTAATCGTCAAATCATCATCCTCAACTTACCTGAAAATCTGACCGCTGCAATTGCCAAACACCTAGAAACCCTTAGCCAGCTTGCTCATAGTGATTTATTGCTGATTTTCAGCTTACCTAAATTT
>NZ_JAHAHT010000036.1 GCF_018373095.1 Haemophilus parahaemolyticus | reverse complement strand
TGGGAACTTCTGTAGGCTCAGGCACAATAACCATCAAACAAGCAATTATTATCGCAATGATTTTTGAGCTTGCAGGAGCTTATCTTGCAGGTGGTGAAGTGGCTGATACCATTAAAAGTGGTATTATCCAGCCTGATGCTTTTACTAACATGCCTGAAATTTTAGTGCTTGGGATGATGTCTTCTCTTTGTGCGGCAGGTGTTTGGCTTATTGTTGCAACTAAAATGGGCTGGCCTGTTTCAGGCACGCACACTATTATTGGTGCGGTAATTGGTTTTGCTTTAGTTACCGTTGGTGCTAGCTCAATTCAGTGGGGACAACTCACAGGGATTGTAGGTAGTTGGTTCATTACACCTGTGCTGGCTGGAATTATTGCTTTCGTGATTTTCGTGAACTCACAAAAACTGATCTTTAACCGCACAGAACCGTTCAAACAAGCAAAGAAATATGGCCCATTCTATATGGCTGTTACCATTTTTATTCTTTGTATTGTAACTATCTCAAAAGGTTTAAAACACGTTGGTCTTAACTTAACTGGCTGGCAAACTTTTGGTATTTCACTTGGCTTAGCTATTATCGCTGGCGTAATCGGTGTGCTTTATTTCCGTAGTCAAACTTTTGAGAATAAAGTGAAAGATAAAAGTGGCTTCAGTGGCGTTGAAAAAATCTTCAGCATTTTGATGCTTTTAACCGCTTGTGCAATGGCTTTCGCACATGGTTCAAACGATGTGGCTAATGCAATCGGTCCACTTGCAGCTGTTGAAGCTATTATTAGACAAGGCGGTTTAGTTGAAGGTCCAACTCGTATGGCAGCCTGGGTATTGCCTCTTGGTGCTGTAGGTATGGGCATAGGCTTAGCGGTAATGGGTAAATCAGTAATGGCAACAGTAGGAACTGGTATTACTGAACTTACACCAAGCCGTGGCTTCGCTGCTCAATTTGCTTGTGCGGTTACCGTAGTTCTCGCATCTGGCACGGGTTTACCAATCTCAACGACACAAACTCTAGTAGGTGCAATTCTAGGTGTTGGCTTCGCTCGTGGTATTGCCGCAATCAACTTAGGTATTATCCGTAACATCGTGGCATCTTGGTTTGTTACCTTGCCAGCAGGCGCAGTACTTTCAATTATTATTTATTACATCTTGTACGCCATTTTTCATTAATTTTATTAGGGTGGAATTAAATTCCGCCCTTTGATTTTATTTCTAAACTATTTCCGAGAATAGAAGTCGAACAAAAATAGTTTAGAAATAAAAATTTTCTATAAGGATTTTTTATGTCAAAAAAATCACACAAAATTCTTTTCTCATCACTACTACTGAGCTGCTCTATCCCTGCCTTTTCTACAGATTACATCACTGAAAACCTCAGCACTTACATGCGTAAAGGTGCTGGAGAGCAATTCAAAATTTCAGGCACAATTCAAGCAGGAGAGAAAATCACAGTACTGGATCGTAAAGAACGCTTTGTGTTAATTCGTGACAGCCGTAATCGCGAAGGCTGGGTGCTTGCATCAGAAGTTTCACAAACGGCAAGCCCGAAAGAGTTAATCCCTCAACTGCAACAACAAGTTCAAGATTTAAACGGCAGACTAGCTAAAATTGATAGCGACTGGCAACAACGCACAGTTGAAATGCAACGCCGTAGCCATGAATCTCAAAAACAAACGAGTGACTTACTTGCAGAAAATACTCAGCTTAAGCGTGAAATAGAAATGCTAAAGAATAAAAATCGTAGCTTAGAAACGATGCAAGATAGCGAAAAACGCGCCATCGCTACCCAATATTTTATTTATGGTGGGTTGGTTTTAATTGTTGGTTTAATCTTAGGTCTATTTATACCTCATTTAATTCCTCGCCGTAAATCTAGTAGATGGTATTAACGAATTGAATGGATTACCAATAATAACAATCCGTATATTATGATCATTTTCACGTACGGATTGTTATTATAAACAACCTATCTAAAGTTGAAAAATATTTTGTCTTGCCAATTCTCTTGCCAGTTTATCAATATGTAAGACATCATCAATTTCTTGAATATCAATTGGTGCAATATTTTCAACAACACTTCTATTCACATTCACAATATCAATAAAACGAATCTGCTCATTTAAAAAAGCTTCAACAGCAATTTCATTTGCGGCATTCATTGCAGTAGTTGCATATTGCCCAGCGGCGAAAGCATCAATCGCCAACTTGAGGTTTGGATATCGTTCAAAATCTGGATCAATAAAGGTTAATTCTTTAAGTTTGAAAAAATCAAGTGGTGGTACACCCGCATTAATGCGAACAGGGTACGCCATACTGTGTGCAATCGGTGTACACATATCAGGATTCCCCATCTGGGCAATCACTGAACCATCAATATAACGAACCATAGAATGGATAATAGATTGCGGATGAATAATAATTTCCATCTCTTCGGCAGAAGCATTAAATAACCAGCGAGCTTCAATATATTCTAAGCCTTTGTTCATCATTGTTGCACTATCAACAGAGATTTTTTTACCCATCGACCAGTTTGGATGAGCAACGGCTTGGGCTGGTGTAATCGCATCAAATTCATTCAATGGCTTAGTACGGAACGGGCCGCCCGAACCAGTTAAAATAATTTTACTCACACCTAGTTCTGCAAGCGGGCAGAAACCAATTTTATTTTGTGCTTCAACTGGTAAAGATTGGAAAATAGCATTATGTTCGCTATCGACAGGTAAAAGTTTTGCACCTGATTTTTTCGCTTCATCAATAAAAATCTGCCCACAAGTAACTAGCGATTCTTTATTCGCAAGTAATACACGTTTCCCCGCTTTAACCGCAGAAAGCGTAGGCAAAAGTCCTGCAGCACCAACAATTGCTGCCATTACCATATCTACTTCAGGGTGAGAGGCGAGTTCACAAATTGCTTTTTGCCCTGCTAAAACTTTAGTATTAATATTAAGTGTGATGAGATGTGCTCTAAGATGTGCAGCTGCATTTTCATCATCTAATGCAGCAAATTGGGGCTGAAATAAGACGCATTGCGCTGCCATTAACTCCACATTTTTTCCGCCCACTAAAGCAAAAATTTGATAATCGGATGGGTTGTTTTGGATCACTGAAAGGGTACTTTTACCAATAGATCCGGTCGATCCTAAAATAACGATTTTTTTCATTTTTATTTCCTTTATAAAGAAAAACATGATTATTCTAACACAGGAAAACAACGTTTAATATTTTGTAGGAATATGTATTTATAAAAAATGGCTGTTGAGTATTCAACAGCCATTTACAACTATTTTTATTTATTACGAGAAATTATAGGTAAAATTTCTCTACAAAGTTTAATTTGTCATCAAGTTTTAACACTAATGGCTGCCCCGTTGGGATTTCGAAATCCATAATTTCAGCATCAGAAATACCGATAATGTGTTTTGCTAATGCACGTAATGAGTTACCGTGAGCCGTTACAAGAACACGTTTACCAGATAATAATGCTGGTGCGATTTGGTCTTCCCAGAATGGTAAAACACGTTCCAATGTGATTTTTAAGTTCTCAGCATTTGGAATCACATCCTTTGGTAAATGTGCATAACGGCGGTCATTGTGTGCAGAATTTGGATCGTTTGGATCTAAATCTGGTGGTGAAATATCGTAAGAACGACGCCAGATGTGCACTTGCTCATCACCATATTGTTCCGCTGTCGCTTTTTTATCTAAGCCTTGTAATGCACCGTAGTGACGTTCGTTTAAACGCCAGTTTTTCACTTGAGGAATCCATAATTGGTTAGATTCTTCTAATACGATGTTACAAGTTTTGATTGCACGCGTTAATACAGAAGTGAATGCGATATCAAATTCGTAACCAGCGTCTAATAATTTTTTACCAGCTGCTTTTGCTTCTTCGATACCACGTTCTGTTAAATTAACATCACGCCAACCTGTAAATAAGTTTTTAGCATTCCACTCACTGAAACCGTGGCGAATAAATACTAATTCCATAGGAGCTCCTATTAAGTTGAGTTGATTATGAAAACGGGCTATTTATAGCAAAAAATCCTTGATTTTTAAAGGGTGAGCCACTTTCTTTTTGTAAAAGGGTATAAAAAGTCGTAGAAAAGCTGATTTTCCTCAAAAATTTCACTAAAATAGGCACTGTTTACATCTGCTCTCTTAAGGAATTTTTTGTGAAAATTCGCCATCTTTTTGTTCTTATATTTAGCTTATTTGGTTTAAATAGCCTAATTACGATAAGCAACGCTAATCAACTTTCTGAAATCAACCAAAAAATCGAAAAACAGAAAAGTAAAATCAATGAAAACCGCCAAAAACGTAATGCGTTGCAGGCTACACTTAAACAGCAAGAAGTAGAAATGGGACAAGTATTTACCAAGCTAAAAGATACAGAAAGCTCATTAGCTGATATTAGAGCTTCGATTAAACGTACAGAGCAAGAGATCAAGCGACTAGAACAGCAAGAAAAAGAGCAAAAAGAGCGATTAAAAGAGCAATTGGATTCGGCGTACCGTTCGAACGTTCATCCGTCTGTGCTAGAGCGGTTGATGTCCGATTCTGCAAAAAATGCAGACAGAATGACCGCTTACTATGAACATATCAATCAAGTTCGCATTGATTTAATTAACGATTTACGCCATACTCAAGAGGAGCTAAAAGTTCGCCGAGATGAGCTAAAAGGCCAGCAAAAAGGACATCAGACGCAGCTTTCGACCCAAAAGAAGCAAGAGCAAGATCTGAAAAAAATGCAGCGTGAGCGTGAAAATACGTTAAAGGCGATTGATAAAACACTGGAAAAAGACCAAAGTCAGTTAGAAGAATTAAAAGCAAATGCTGTAGCTCTTCAACAAAAATTGGTAGTAGCAACTCGCCAAGCAGAAGAGCAGGAAAAACGCGATATTGCTCAGTTAGATGCCAAGAAAAGCAGAGAGGAGAACCGCAAAGCGACCGAAATTGAGAAGCAACAAGTACGAGCGGGCAATGGTTTAGGTTCAAGCAAATATTCTATGCCTGTTTCGGGTAAAGTAGTCACTAACTTTGGTAATGGTTGGAATGGTGTAGTAATTTCAGCTAGTGTAGGCACTCCTATTCGAGCAATTGCGGGAGGTAAAGTGATGGTAGCGGGCTGGTTACAAGGCTATGGTAATGTCGTAGTCATTAGCCACGGTCGTGAGGATTTATCTGTTTACGGTTACGCCCAAAGCGTTCTAGTTAAAGAAGGCTCCCGTGTTTCTGCTGGGCAAACTATTGCAACTGTGGGGAACTCTGGCGGTCGAAGCAGCCCCGCCCTTTATTTTGGTATTACCCGTGCGGGGGTAGCGGTGAACCCGTTGAGGTTAGTGAAATAAACTGAAAGTAACCAAATTAGATTTTTATATTATAAAAAGTTACTCTTCACCCCTTTTCCTTGTGAAAAAGGGTAAAGACTAGCAAAAGAAAAAATACTATTTAGTCACCTAAAGCCAATTCTAGGTATATCAAGGACATAACGTGCATTTTAAACTTCGTTTTTTAACACTTTGTTGCCTAATTGCAATCTCTTCATTGAGCTACGCAGAAGAAATTGCAAAAAAGGAAGAAAACCTGAGTGCTTCTGATCAGCTAGAAAATAGAGAACACGCTCAAGTCGATTTAGAGGTCAAAGGCATTGCAGGCAGAGATAAAGATGCTTGGGCAAACGTACAAATTTTTTTATCACAGATTTCATCCGAATATGCTGATGGTTCGGAACGTTACCAATATTTGGTCCAAAATGCTGTCGATAAAGGCTTGCGTGCAAAAGGCTTTTACAACACAAAATATCGGTTTGTCTTAGAGCCGCGAGAGGGTAAAAAGTCGTTATTAGTGCTGAATGTTGAGCTGGATAAAGAAACAGTAAAAATTGATGAAACAGATATTCAAATTATTGGAGATGCTGCAACAGATCCTGATTTTGAGCATTTAGTAAAATCTGCTCCTAAAAAAGGAGGAACTTTATATCACCGAGTTTATGACAATTTCAAAAGTGATCTAGAAAGCCTTGCCTTTCAAAAAGGATATTTCGATGGGCAATGGATTTATCACCGTTTAGAAGTTTATCCTACAGAACACAAAGCTGACTGGCAATTAGGTTATAATAGTGGGGAACGTTATCACTACGGTAAAATTCATTTTACCGATAATCAAATTCGTGAAGATTATCTGTACAATATTCTTAAAATTAGAACAGGTGATCCCTACTATACTAATGACCTCTCTACTTTAACGTCTGATTTTTCTTCAAGTAATTGGTTCTCTTCTGTTTTAGCGGAGCCTAAACTAAATGAAAAAGATAAAAAAGTTGATTTGGATATACAGTTTCAACCCCGTAAACAAAATGAGATAGAGGTCGGTTTAGGCTTTGCGACCGACGTTGGACCACGTTTACAATTTAACTGGAAAAAGCCCTGGATAAATAGCCGTGGGCACCGCTTAGAATCTCGAACTTATATCTCAAAGCCAGAGCAAACTGCAGAATTTGGTTATAATATTCCATTAAGAACTCGACCTATTCATTACTATTATCAATTCTCTGGTAGTATTGAACACGAAGATCAAAATGATACGAAATCAACTGCATCTACACTTGGTTTTCAACGTTTTTGGACAAAAGAAGCGGGCTGGTCTTTTTCTACAGGGGTAAAAGCCCGTTATGATTCTTTTACACAGGCAGATATTTCTCATAAAACATGGCTAATTTATCCAACAGCCTCTTTAAATCGAACTCGCTCGGATGGACATCGCTTTGCTCTTTGGGGAGATAGTCAAAAGTTAACGGTAAATTGGGGATCAAAAAATATTGCCTCAGATATTAATTTTTATACTTGGAAATTTTCTAATGCTTGGATTCGAACCTACTTTAAAAAACACCGATTTGTATTACGTGGCGAAGTGGGAGGAATTCACACCAAAGAGTTTGAACGAATTCCACCATCATTACGCTATTTTGCGGGGGGTGATATGAGTGTGCGAGGCTTTGGCTACAAAGATATTTCACCTCGTGATCCCAATAATGGGAAACGTATCGGTGGTTCGCGCTTAGCAACAGGATCTGTGGAATATCAATACCAAGTTTACCCAGATTGGTGGGCAGCTGCTTTTTATGATACAGGCTTGGCTTCCGACAAATTCAATAGCAAAGATTTACACGCAGGTGCTGGCATTGGTGTACGTTGGGCATCGCCAATTGGTTCCATTAAACTTGATATCGCAACACCTGTGAAATCACCGAACAATGAAAAAGGTGTTCAAATTTATATCGGATTAGGTTCAGAACTTTAATATGCAAGAACAAGAAATAACAGAACAATTAAACAAAACAGAAAAGCAATCTTCAGAAACAAAGCCAAAACGTAAAGGTAAGTTTCTGAGTCGAATGCTTGGTGTAATTTCGCTACTTTCTATTGGCGGAATTGGCTATCTTACCACAGGCTACGGACAACGCTCAGTCATTCACCTCGCTGATCGCTTATTAGATACACTTTCCATTGAACAGATTGAAGGTAGCTTGCAAGAGGGGCTGACGCTCACCAATACTCAATACAAAATGGCAGGATTTGAGGTCTCTGCAGGCTTGGCACAATTACATTTCGATTTTTCTTGCCTGTGGAAATATGATGCTTGCCTTGAAAATCTAAGCTTAAAAGAGGCGAAGGTTGTGATTGATACTATACAACTTTTGCCTTCTCAACCTCAAAAAGATCACAAGCCTTTTACCGAATTCAATCTTCCGCTTGGTATTACCGCAAAAAATATTGCTTTGGACAATCTCAACGTTAAAGTGGATGATCTTGATATTCAGCTTGATCATTTCCAATCAGGCATTCAAGGCAAAGGACGCTCAGTCACTCTTTTTCCAACCGAGCTAAATGGCTTGGCAATTTCGCTTGCACCTCAATCGACAAATGAACCAGAGCAAGCGATCAAATCTGAAGCAAAATCTGCAAAAGAGCCAATTGATTGGGCAGCTATTCAACAAACACTTAATTCGCCTTTTCTTGATAATATTCAACCGCTTGCGTTACCACTTGATTTCAATATTGAACAGCTAAAGTTAGCGAATATCAACATTAGCCAAAAGCCGTTGAACCAAGATAAAAAACCAAATCAGATTTTTAATTTAGATCAGGCAACCTTAGTCGCAAAAGCGAATCATCAGACTGTTGAAATTCGCTATTTAGATCTAAAAAGTAAGCAAGGTCATCTTTTGGGGCAAGGGCAACTTGTGCTAAACGGCGATTATCCGCTTGATTTTCAACTGCATGCAGAAGGTTTGCAAAATTTCTCATCAGAAATTCCTGTGAAGAGTGCAGAAATTGCCCTTTCTGGCGCTCTTTTCCAAAAAACAGCATTAAATGTAAAAACTTTGGGGGCAATTCAAGCCGAATTAGAAGGTAATATTGCGTTAGCCACCGAAAACAACCCGTTTAATCTTAGTCTAAAAAGCCAATCTTTGACTTATCCTTTCTTCCCTAAAAAGGGCGAAGATCCGCTGAAATTAAATAATATTGCTTTGAATTTACAGGGTGATATGCGCCATTATCAACTCTCGCTTTCAGGCAATGCGAAGGGAGCGAATATTCCTGCTACAAGTGTGAATTTAAAAGGCAATGGCACTATTACCCATTTTGCCATTGATGACCTAAATTTAACCGCTTTAGACGGAAAAGCTCAGCTTTCTGGCTTAGTGGATTGGCGTGATGGAGTAGAATGGCAAAGTAAATTACAGCTCAATAATATCAACACAAAATCTCTCTCTCCAGATTGGTCTTCATTATTAAGTGGTGATCTTGAAAGTAAAGGTTATGCCGCTCGCGGGGAAGAGCACAATGAATGGGCGATAGATGTGCCCAAAATGGACATCAAAGGGACTCTTTCACAACGTACTTTACAGCTTCAAGGACAATTGAAGTCAGATCATCAAACCTTGTTGAACGTACCAAATGCAACCTTGATTTATGGCGAAAATCGCATCGCAATGCAAGGCGTGTTGGGTGACAATTCAAACTTTACCGCTAATCTAAACGCCCCTAATTTACAAGGTTTAGTGCCACGTTTAAAAGCGGGCATCAAAGGTAATATAACGCTTTTGGGTAAAGTGAGCGAGCCAAACTTAGAGCTCGATCTAACTGCTAATAATGTGGCGTATGATGATCTTAATTTACAACATTTAACGGCGAAAGGGAAAGTTACGACCGAAAAAAACATTCAAGGAGATGTGGCTATTACGCTTCGAAAACTTACCTATGGAGAAATTAAAGTTGAAAAAGTTGATCTCAATGCAAAAGGCTCAGAAGCGCAACATAGTCTCACGTTCAACGCAAAAGGGGACCCAATCTCGGCTAATTTGCAACTTTCTGGCAAATTTGACCGCTTGCAACAGGTGTGGAATGGACAAATTAACCAATTAGTAATTGAAAACCAAGAACTAGGCAAGTTTAAAACCAACCAAACTGTGAATGTGAACTACAACAATCAGCAAATTAATGCTCAAGTGTCTCCACATTGCTGGTTAAATTCACACGCAGAACTCTGCTTCCCGCAAACCTTTAACGCGGGACAAGATGGGAACATCCCATTTGAGATTAAGCGATTAAATTTAGAGATAGTGAAAGATTATTTAGATAACAGTATGAAATTATCAGGTATTCTTTCAGCAAAAGGTGAAGCTGCATGGTTTAAAAACAGAGCACCACAAGTGAATTTAGAGGTGAACTCAAACAGCTTAAAATTCACTCAAATCTTATCTGAAGGCAGAACTTTCCCGATAACTGCAAGCCCACTTAAAATCAATGCACGTTTGGCAGACAATAATCTTAATCTCAAAACGGATCTGCAAATTGAAAACAATGGGCGGCTTGTAACGGATTTGGTGATAAAAGATATCATCAAATTGCGCACCTTATCTGGGAAAATTAATATTGATCAAATTTCACTTCGTCTAATCAAACCATTATTGATGGGAGGTGAGACGGTCGATGGTAATATTAATGCGAAATTAACAATGAGCGGCAATATGCTCGCACCACAATTGCATGGGCAATTGATTTTACACGATTTACGTGCAAAATCGGTTTCAATGCCGTTTGATATTACAGATGGACATTTGGCAATGAATTTCCTAGGAACAAATTCAACCCTTTCAGGTATGATCAAAACACCAGAAAGTGATTTGCATTTAGAGGGTTCTGCCGATTGGCGAAAACTGAATGCATGGCGAAGCACCATTAACGCCCGTGCTAATCGCTTTAAAGTGAGTATGCCAAATATTGGGAAAGTGGAAATAAGCCCGAATATTTCGGTTTCGGTCACACCAAAAGAACTTGAGTTAGGCGGCAATATTGATATTCCATGGGCAAGAATTGAGGTCGAAGAGCTGCCTGAAAGTGCAGTAAGTGTGAGCGACGACGAAGTAATTATGGATGGTTCAGTGAAGAAAAAAATCCCGTTAGCACAACGTCAAATTCCTCAAACCACCTCAAGTGGGATGGCGATTAAATCAAATATTAACATTCATATTGGTGATGATGTGAATCTCAATGCTTATGGCTTGAAAGCGAATTTAGATGGCACCATTGCAGTGCGCCAAGGCAAACAGGGTTTAGGGCTATATGGACAGGTGAATTTAACTAAAGGGCGATATGCTTCATTTGGGCAAGATTTAATTATCCGCAAAGGACAAATCAGCTTCGCAGGATTACCTTCTCAACCAAATTTGAATATTGAGGCAATCCGCAATCCAGAAGCAATGGAAGATAGTTCTATCATTGCAGGTGTGAAGGTATATGGATTAGCCGACCGTCCTGAAGTTAAGGTTTTCTCTGAGCCTGCGATGTCGCAAAATGATGCACTTTCTTATGTGCTAACAGGGCGTTCACTAGATAGTAGCGGTGATGGAAATGCAAATAACTCAATGGCAGCAGCGGTGATAGGCTTAAGTTTGTCTAAAAGTAGTAAATTAGTGGGTAAGGTCGGAAATGCCTTTGGGCTTAATGACTTGAATGTGACTACAGCAGGAATTGGCGACAACACGAAAGTGGAAGTAAGTGCTAGTCTTACACCAAAATTTAGAGTGAAATATGGGGTTGGACTTTTTGCTCCTTTAACGGAGCTGACTCTACGCTATAATCTTGCACCAAAATTGTATTTACAATGGGTTTCCAGCGTGAATCAAGCGGTTGATTTAATGTATCGTTTTGATTTTGACTAAAACATGCCCATCTCAATAGAGAAATAAATGAAAAAAGAACGACAAAAATTATTACAAAAATGGCTGCGTGAACAGCAAAAAATTGTCAAAAAGTATCTTCTATTAAACATCTTTTTTGGGGTAATCACTGCCTTATTTATGATGGGACAGATGGTATTGATTGCCTTGATGCTGCATAAAATGATTATCGAACACCAAACCGCTAGACAGTTTCTGCCTGAAATCGGATTATTATTTGGCTGTTTTACCGCTAAAGCGGTGCTGTTCTGGCTGCGTGAACGAATGGGCTTTAAAGCAGGGCAAACTTTGCGATTGCATTTACGCCAGCAGATTATCCAAAAATTATTGGCAGTTGGACCAATGTCGCTTCAACAAAAACCAACGGGTAGTTGGGCAAATTTAATGTTGGAACAGGTAGAAAACCTGCATAATTTCTATGCTCGCTATCTGCCTCAGCAATTTTTATCGCTGATTGTGCCGATCTTGATTCTCTGCGTAGTCTTCCCAATCAATTGGGCAGCAGGCTTGATTTTATTTATAACGTTACCACTTCTCCCTATTTTTATGGCATTAGCAGGCATTAAAGCGGTAGAAGCTAACCAACGCAACATTAGCGTACTTTCAAGAATGAGCGGTCAATTTTTGGATAAACTTCGCGGATTAGAAACGATCCGCCTATTTGGGCAAGCTGAAAAGCAAACTGAACAGATTTACCAAAGTACCGAAGAATTTCGTTTGAGTACGATGGATGTACTGAAAATGGCATTTCTTTCTTCGGCGGTGTTAGAGTTTTTCACCGCAATTTCGATTGCAGTAATGGCGGTTTATTTTGGTTTTACTTTCTTAGGCGAGCTAGATTTTGGTGGCTACAACGCTGCTGTTGGGCTATTTACGGGCTTTTTCTGTTTGATGCTTGCACCAGAATTTTATCAGCCATTGCGTGAATTGGGCATATTTTATCATGATAAAGCTGCAGCAATGGCTGCAGCAGATAATATTGAAGCCTTTTTAAACGAAGAAGTGCTGACTCACCAATCTTCGCAAAAAGATTTACTAAATCAACCGCTTATGATTCAAGCGAAAGATTGTGTAGTGCTTTCTCCGCAAGGCAAACGCTTAACTCAGCCACTTAATTTCGAAATTTTCGAAAAACAGCATATTGCTTTAGTTGGTCAAAGCGGTGCTGGCAAAAGTTCATTAATGAATATGCTACTTGGTTTCTTACCATATGAAGGCTCGGTTATAATCAATGGCATTGAACTACGTGAATTAAACTTAAGCCAATGGCGAGAAAAATTAGCGTGGGTGGGGCAAAATCCTCAGCTTATTCGTGGTTCATTAAAAGAGAATATTTTGCTTGGTAATTACGAAGTCTCAGAACAAGCCATTGCACAAGCCCTTTCGCTTTCTAAAGCGGATGAGTTCGTTCACCGCTTAGGCTTAGAACACCAAGTGCAAGATAGCAATGTCGGTATATCTGGTGGGCAAGCTCAGCGTATTGCAATAACTCGTGCCTTGCTGAGAAATTATGAGCTATTGATGTTAGATGAACCCACTGCAAGTTTAGACTTGCAATCGGAACAACAAGTACTACAAGCCTTGCAGCATTTAAGCCAACAACACACCACCTTAATGATCACTCACCGCATTGAAGATTTAGCAAATTGTGATGAAATTTGGGTCATGAAAAAAGGGCTGATTGTTCAAAAAGGAAAATTTGTAGAGATTAAATCCCAAGGAGATTTTGCGGACTTGTTAAGCGGTAATTAAAAATTGTAATGATAAAAAAGAACCTTTAGATAAACGAACAGAGAAAGCCCATTTCCCTTATAAATACTGAAACGTAAGAGGAACTTATACAATAAAGGATTTTTTTAAAAATAATCATATAAGGCAAAATAGCTGTTTTTATACTTGCCTTTAAATTTTCACGATGCAAAGCTAATGCTAATTTATTGGCTTAATTTATAAACAAGGTTAATAACTGCTTTAATTTCTTCGTCTGATAGCTGTCCTTCTTTGACAAATTTTACCTGGCCATTTTTATCTAATACGATAATTGCACTTTCTTTGCCTTTCAATGCCCAAGCATTCTTCACTGAACTTATATTATCTAGCACAACTTGGCTGTGAGGATTTTCTTTTTTTCCATTTTCTGCACTATTTTTTACAAAAATACCCGTTCCGACTATGGCATCATCTGCGTTAATAATTGTTGTTGTTTGATATTTTGTAGAATCAAAATGTGCGGATTTAATTGCATCAATAACCGCTTGATTTTTTTCTTTCGCTGTACTTCTACCAGCTAAATGGTGAACAATTCTTACTTTTCCACTTAAAGCAGTTGATTTCCATAATTGAAATGCAACTTCATTGCCTTTTAAAATAATCTCGCCCTTATCAGAAACATTCACTTGAGGTAATGCTTGCTCAAGAGTTAGATTATGTGCCAATACTGAACCAGTAAATGCCATTCCACCAACTACGCATAGGGTAATAAATTTTTTCATTTTTAATTCCTTAAATTAATTTGATTAAATTATTAAACAGTTCATGAAACAAAGTAATCATTATTCTGGTGTAATCCAATCAACGCTCCAAGAACCTATCCCCTCTGGCGCAAGTATATCTGTTAAGTAAGGCAGAATTTTTTTCATCTGGCTTTCTAACAGCCAAGGCGGATTGATAATAATCATTCCACTTGCAGTCATTCCACGTTGGTCTGAATCTGGGCGAACAGCAAGTTCAATCTGTAAAATCTTGCGAATTCCAGTTTCTTGCAAACCACGTACGATACGTTTAGTGTGTTGACGAAGCACTACAGGATACCAAATCGCATATACGCCTGTCGCAAAGCGTTTATAACCTTCTTCAATGGCTTTAACCACTAATTCGTAATCTTCTTTGAGCTCGTAAGATGGGTCAATAAACACAAAACCACGGCGTTCTTTCGGTGGTAATGCTGATTTTAATTGTTGGAAACCATTTTCACGTTTGGTCTGCACATTCTCTATTTTAGCAAACTCTTGACGTAATAATGGAAAATCGTTTGGATGAAGCTCAGTTAAAATCGCACGATCTTGCGGGCGAAGTTGATTCACAGCCAATAATGGCGAACCAGCGTAATATTTTAATTTACCGCCACAATTGATTTTTTTTAGCTCATCAATATAAAGGGCAACTTCTTCAGGCAAATCACCCCGTTCCCAAAGGCGAGCTACCCCTTCTAAATATTCGCCCGTTTTTTCTGATTCTGCACTAAGCAGGCTATAACGCCCTGTGCCAGAGTGAGTATCTAAATATAAAAAGCCTTTCTCTTTTTGTTTTAGTGACTGTAAAATAAGAAGCTGCACAATGTGTTTAAGCACATCTGCGTGGTTTCCTGCGTGGAAACTATGACGATAGCTAAGCATTTTTTTCTAAACCTTAAAATCAATTATTTAATCTAAAATTTAATTACTTTATCCATCTATATTAATTCATTTTATTATATCATGATCATGAGCTAATAAAAAAACTCAGATTAAATATCTATAAATTCTGTCATAATGCCAAGCAAATTTTGCGTTTTAAAGATCTTGATATATCTAAATCATAAAAATTTATAATCCTTTAAATAAAGAAATCTTATGCAGCATCTTGACAAACGAATTTTAATACGATAACTTCAAAACTCATTTAAAAACTGCCTACATAAAAGTAGGTTCAATCAAGAGGAATTTTATCGTGGAACCAATCATATTAAATGGCTATCACACGCTAATTGCAGCAACTCTCGTATTACTTTTAGGACGTTTGCTCGTAAAAAAAATCCAATTCTTACAAGATTTCAATATCCCAGAAGCAGTTGCAGGAGGTTTAATCGCCGCTGCCATCATTTTCGCACTTTACCAGTGGTTCGGTTTATCTTTTCAATTTGAGAAAAGTTTACAAAATGCCTTTATGCTTGTCTTCTTCTCATCTGTTGGCTTATCAGCAGACTTCTCCCGCTTAAAACAAGGTGGCTTCCCACTTGTAATTTTCCTGGCTATAGTAGGCGTGCTTATCCTTGTACAAGATGGTGTAGGTGTAGGTTTAGCTTCATTACTTGGCTTAGACCCTAAAATTGGCTTAATCACAGGTTCTATCACACTAACAGGTGGTCATGGAACATGTCCTTTTATCTTACAGGTTAACCCCTATCAATCTTAGGATGAAACCACGCCATCCTCTGCTTGCCTGGTTATTAATTTCATATCATCTTATGCCTTTT
>NZ_JAHAHT010000035.1 GCF_018373095.1 Haemophilus parahaemolyticus | reverse complement strand
GGCGGAGGAAGTGAGATTCGAACTCACGGAGGGCGTAAACCCTCGCCGGTTTTCAAGACCGGTGCCTTCAACCACTCGACCATTCCTCCGTTGAAAACGAGCAGAATAATATCGGTTTATCGGTAAGCGGTCAAGCAAAAGTTTGACTGAAAATATTAAATGACTATTTTCTAATCAACCAAACACCGCTTTCAATGTGATGCGTGTAAGGGAATTGGTCGAACAGCGCTGCACGTTCAATTTTATGCGTTTGCGAAAGCTGTTTTAGGTTATCTGCCAGCGTTTCTGGATTACACGAGATATACAAAATTCGCTTATAGGCTTGCACCATATCGAGTGTAGCTTGATCTAAGCCAGCACGCGGTGGATCGACAAAAATCGTGTTGCATTCATAGCTTTTCAAATCAATGCCTTTCAAGCGGTTAAATTCCCGCACGCCATTCATCGCTTGGGTAAACTCTTCAGCAGACATTCGAATAATCTGCAAATTATCCACACCATTTTTTTCGATGTTGTATTGTGCTGATTGCACTGAAGATTTTGAGATTTCGGTCGCTAGCACTTTGCGGAAATTGTCGGCTAACGCAATCGAGAAGTTGCCGTTGCCGCAGTAAAGTTCCAGCAAATCGCCCGTGCTGTTTTTGGTGCAATCTCTCGCCCATTCGAGCATTTTAATATTCATTTCGGCATTCGGTTGGGTGAAGCTGTTTTCCACTTGGCGATAAACATAATTTTTGCCTGCAAGCGGTAGAATTTCCTCGACAAAATCACAATCTAACGCGATTTTTTGCTTAGTTGCACGCCCAATAATTTGCACCTTAAAGCCTTGATTTTCCAAGCGAATTTTTAAGGCTTGTGCTTGTTCTGTCCAGCTTTCGTCCAATTTTTTATGATAGAGCAGAGAAACTGCGATTTCGCCACTCAAGGTACTTAAATAATCCACTTGGAATAACTTACGAGTTAAGATTTCATTACCGTGAATTTCAGCCAGCAAAGCTTGCATCATACGGTTGATCAGTTCATTCGCAATCGGGAAGTTATCTACGCGATAACGCTGTTTGGTTGCTTGATCAAACATAATATGATAAAGCTCATTTTCGCCTTGTTCGTTTTTGTCGTGCCATACGCGGAATTCAGCACGCATACGGAAATGGCTTGGTTCTGAAGCAAAAACGTCCAATACGGGGGCGTTAAACGGGGCAAGTAAAGCGGTTAAATTTTCAGTTTTTTTTGCAAGAAGCTCGGAATATTGTTCGATAGGTAATGTCATGGTTTTCTTCAGATAAAAAACAAGGTGCAAAAATGCACCCTATCTATAAAAAATATTAGTGAATAGCTTATTCTGCGGCACTAAAATCGTCACCAGCGTCGCTGCCTGCGTTGCCAGAAAGTGTGTAGATACGTTTTGATTTAGTCGTTAATGAACGATATTTTAACCACGCTTTTTCGATGATGCTTTCTGCGATTTCATCGCCTTTCATCACGGCAACAAAACGTTCTTCTTCTGCGGTTGCTGCTTTACGTTCGCCACTTTCTAATGCTAAACACGCTTGACCATATTGCTCTAAAATTTGAGCTTCACGGATGGTGTAGTCACCGTGGCGAGCAAAACCACGCGGGTAGTTTTTATCATCAAAGTAACGACGGGTTACGCTAAAACTTTCTGCCATAATATGCCTCTTTATAATATGCAAATTTGCTGTGGGGAAATAAAAAAATCAATTGTGCATTAAAGCAAGGAATAAAAATAAGGTCAAGGATTTATGCATGCAAGCGGTCGTTTTCTTGCAAAAATTTACCTATAATGGGCAATTCTGTGATTTTGATAAAAGGACTTTTACTTAAAAATGAAACCCTACATTAGGCTTTTCTTTCGTGTTTTTTTCAAGCGAATAGGGCAAAACCAAATTCCGGTCACGGCAGGCTATTTGACCTACAACACAATGCTTGCCACTGTGCCATTGATTATGGTGATTTTCTCTGTGTTTACCATTTTTCCGTTTTTTGAGGAAGCCACTGGGCAAATTAAAGCACTCATTTACGACAATTTCGCCCCAAGTGCAGGCGATTTAGTGCAAGAATATTTGGAAAGTTTTGTCGCCAATTCCCGCAAAATGGGGATCGTCAGCACACTCGGTTTGGTTGTCGTTGCGTTGATGTTGATTCATAACATCGATAAAGCACTTAACAGTTTGTGGCACGAAACCCGCAAGCGGTCAATTTTGCTCTCATTTTTGCTCTACGCCTTGTTACTGGTGTTCGCACCGCTCCTCACGGGGATGAGTATCGCGATTAGCTCTTATATTATGTCGCTGCGGATGTTTAGCGATTTGGAGGTGCTTTCGCTCGGCAATTATCTGCTAAATTATGTGCCGTTTTTGCTCACGTGGCTGCTATTTAGTTTGATTTATTGGTTAGTGCCGAATACCAAGGTAAAATGGCATCACGCTTTGATAGGGGCGTTATTAGCAGGAATTTTCTTTACGCTCGGTAAACAGGTTTTTATTTGGTACATTACCACTTTCCCTTCTTATCAAGCGATTTATGGTGCATTGGCAACCCTGCCAATTACTTTATTGTGGATTCATCTAAGCTGGCAGGTGGTACTCTTTGGTGGGCAATTTGCCGCTGTGTTAAAAGATGTTGAGTTGATTCAAAAAGGAGAGTTAACTTTATGATTGCGTTAATTCAGCGAGTGAAATGGGCAAAAGTGGAAGTAGAAAACCAAACGATAGGCGAAATTGCTCACGGATTATTGGTGCTATTAGGTGTAGAACAAGGCGATACGCAAGAAAAATCCGATCGCTTATTAGAGAAAGTGCTGAATTACCGCATTTTTTCCGATGAGCAAGGCAAAATGAATTTAAATGTGCAACAATCAGGTGGAAGTTTGCTTGTGGTTTCACAGTTCACGTTGGCGGCTGATACGCAAAAAGGCTTACGTCCAAGTTTCTCAAAGGGGGCGAGTCCGCAAATGGCGAACGAGCTTTACACTTACTTTCATCAGCAAGCAGCAAAAAAAATTCATACCCAAACAGGACAATTTGCGGCAGATATGCAAGTCTCATTACAAAACGATGGGCCAGTGACTTTTTGGTTGCAGGTTTAGTTTTTGCAAGCGGTCGAATTCCTAGAAAATTTTGCAAATTTGCCACTTAGGTTTATACTTGCCACATTAAAACGAAAATAAAACGGAGCCTATTATGCGTATTGATACCTCAGCACTTTGCGATATTTATTCAGACCAAGTTGATGTGGTTGAGCCAATCTTCTCAAGCTTTGGCGGTGCGTCTTCTTTCTGTGGTCAAATTACAACCGTAAAATGCTTTGAAAGTAACGGTTTAATTGAAAAAGTTTTGGAAGAAGAGGGTAACGGTCGCGTGCTACTCGTTGATGGCGGTGGTGCTGTGCGCCGTGCGTTGATTGATGCGGAGTTAGCACAATTAGCTGTCGATAACGGCTGGGAAGGCATTATTGTTTATGGTGCGGTGCGTCAGTTAGATGTGTTGGAAACCTTAGATATTGGCATTCACGCTTTAGCCCCGATCCCTGTTGGTGCGGACGATACTGAAATTGGCGAAATCGATACGCCTGTAAATTTTGGTGGCGTGACATTCTTCCCAGAAGATTACGTGTATGCAGACTTAACGGGCATTATTCTTTCGCCTGAAGCATTGGATTTAAACGAATTAGAAGAAGAGTAATTTTGCTTTTTTAATTGAAGATGCAAGCACCATGCTTGCATTTTTTTACTATATTGTAGGGATATATTTTGAACGACTTATTTATTATTGACTCCCACTGCCACCTTGATGGCTTAGACTATCAAACGCAACATAAAAGCGTGGATGAAGTGATCGAAAAAGCCAAAGCACGTGGTGTGGGACATATTGTTTCTGTTTGCACTACACTTGGGCGTTTTGAGGCGATGAAACAGCTTACCGCTCATCGCAATGATGTCTCACTGAGCTGTGGTGTGCATCCGCTTAATGTAGATGAAGAACCTTTCGATTACGACAAACTCTTGGATTACGCTCAAGATAATAAAGTGGTTGCCATTGGCGAAACAGGCTTAGATTATCACTACACGCCTGAAACTAAAATGCTTCAACAAGAGCAATTTACAGCTCAAATTGATGTGGCGAAAAAGGTTAATAAACCGCTGATTATTCACACTCGTTCAGCACGCGAAGATACCATGAATATGCTTGAGCAAGGCGGTGCAGAACAATGTGGCGGTGTATTACATTGTTTTACCGAAGATTATGCGATGGCAAAACGTGCATTGGATATTGGCTTTTATATTTCGATTTCGGGTATTATTACCTTCCGCAATGCAGAAGAATTGCGGGATGTGGTCAGAAAACTACCGCTTGATCGCCTATTGGTGGAAACCGATTCACCGTATCTTGCGCCAATTCCTTACCGTGGCAAGCCAAATCAGCCAGCTTATGTGCGTGAAACGTGCGAATATTTGGCAACATTAAAAGGTGTTTCGACTGAAGAATTGGCTCGCATCACCACGCAGAATGTGCAAAAATTATTTAAAATTAACTTGTAGGACTTAGTATGAAATCAATCCTCAAATATTTCTTATTTCTTGTTTCGCTCTCATTTTTCATCGTCATCGCAGGCACAGTAAACTACGTAATGCCAAGTTATGATGAAACGGTGGTAACTGGAATGGAAGTGCGCCGAATGGACAAAGATGGCGTCATCAGTAAATCTAACCCTGCAGATGGCGAAGTGCGTGATGTATATTTCTTGTTCACCGAGAATCCAGACAGCAAAAAAACCATGGTTTATCGTAATGAAGATACGGGCTGGGGATTGCCACCTTACTTCAAATTCGGTTCTGCTGATGTGCAGGCGAAAGCACAAGCCTATGCGAACGAGCATCAACGCGTACAAATCAAATATTACGGTTGGCGTATTAACTGGATGAATGAGTTTCGCAACGTAGTTTCTATCAAACCACTTGCCGAAGGCGAAACGCTATCCCAACCGATTGTAAGCTATGTTTTATATGCCGTGCTTGCTTTCTTATTCTTCCTTTCTATCCAATTTATTCGTGGCGTTTTTCGTGATAAATAATGGCTAAGTCTTGATAAGACCGCGATAAGATGCCAAAAATGCAGAGAAAAATGCAGAGAAATATGCGGTGGAAATGTTGATGGAGCAGCTGGAAAGAAAATTAGAAATTCGACATAAAAAGATTTCACTTAGTACAGCTTCTCTTTGAGAAACACGTTTTCATTTTGTTAGTAAAAGGTCTATTAGGCAAAATTTTCTATTCTTTCCGTGAGTTTTGCCTAAAATATCGCTAAAATAACTATATTTATTCTCCAAAGAAGGAACGCCCTATGAACATTCCATTCTGCTTACCTGAAAACATCACACCGCAAGACTTTTTGCAAAATTATTGGCAAAAACGACCGCTTTTAATCCGCAACGGTTTACCGCAAATTGTCGATTTGTTCGAACCAAATGATATTTTGGAATTAGCTTTGGAAGAAGAGATTACCGCTCGCCTAATTCAATGCCGAAATGAACAATGGTCGGTGAAAAATAGCCCGTTTGAAGAGGCAGATTTACAAAACTTGCCTGAGCAATGGTCGGTGATGGTGCAAAATTTAGAGCAATGGTCTCCAGAGTTGGGCGAATTATGGCAAGCGTTTGGTTATATTCCGCAATGGCAACGCGATGATATTATGGTTTCTTGCTCGCCAGCGGGCGGCACGGTGGGCAAACATTATGATGAATATGATGTATTCCTTGTGCAAGGCTATGGCGAACGCCGTTGGCAAGTAGGCAAATGGTGCGATCCTTCTACTGAATTTAAACCAAACCAACCAATCCGTATTTTTGATGATATGGGCGATCTGGTGATTGATGAAGTGATGAAACCAGGCGACGTGCTTTATGTGCCTTCGCGTATGGCGCATTATGGTGTGTCAGAAACCGATAGTTTGACTTTCTCATTCGGTTTACGTTATCCGAACGCTGCAGATTTACTCTGCAAATTCGCGGAGACTTTAGATAAAGAGCACGATTTATTGCCAACCTCTGAATTTAATATTCCGTTCCGTTTGTCGCCAAATGAGCAACCAAATGCGTTGTTAGATCCAAAAATGGTGGCAAACTTCAAACGCCAGTTAATCAACTTATTGCAAGATTCTGAGCAGTTTGATGCTATTTTTGCCCATGCAGTGGCTTCTGCGGTGAGCTCAAGACGCTACGAACAACTTACCGAAGAGGGTGAAAATTACCCAGATGAAGTGCAAGAAGTGCTCGAAGCGGGCGGCTGGTTGCAACAAGATGCAAATGTGAAAATGCTCTATACCGAAAATCCGCAACGCATTTATATAAACGGCGAATGGATTGATGAGCTAAACGAAGCCGAAACTAACTTGTTAATTCGGATTGGCAACGGTGATTCAATTTCGTGGAATAAACTGGCTTCCCGCGTGAAAGACCAAGCCGAACTTGAATTGTTGCTTGATACGATTTGCGACTGGTTGGATATGGGTTGGTTGATTTTAAATGAGGCGGAATAGTTTCTGCTATAAATATTTTTGTTCAATGAGGTGGGGTTGCCCCACCTTTTTTATCTTAATTTTGTGATCTCTTCCTCAATTTTTGCCTTTCTTGCTCGACAAGCGGTCTGATTTTGCCCAAAATTGACCAATTCTTTTCCGATAATAGAGGAAGTGATGTTGGAAAAACGCCACGAGCTTATATTAGATTACCTTAAAGAGTATGAAGAAGCTGGTTCTGCTGAACTTGCTGAGCATTTAGGGGTATCAATTGAAACCATTCGCCGTGATTTAAACAAACTTGCCGATCAAAACAAACTTTATCGCACGCATGGAGGGGCGATGAGTTTGCAAAATCAAAATATCGGGCAATCTTTTTCTACTCGGAAGAAAATCCACAACGACGGCAAAAAACATCTTGCTGACCTAGCCCTAGATCATATTTTTGAAGATGCGGTGATAGTGCTTGACGCTAGCTCAACCGCATGGCATATCGCCCAACGCCTGTCTAATATTCCGTGTAAAATTATCACTAGCTCTATGCGGATAATCCATTCGCTTGCCCATAAACCTCACATCGAAACTATTGCCACAGGAGGGGTTTACTCAGAAAAATATGATGCTTTTTACGGCCCATTTTCTGAGCATCTTTTCTCTCGCTTGCATATTGATATTGCTATTTTTTCTTGCACGGGGATTTATGAAGGGGCAATTTGGGAATCGAATCAGCTTAATTTGTCGTTTAAACGTAAAGTGCTTGCTATGAGTAAGCAAAAATTTTTGGTAGCTGATCATTCCAAAATTGAGCATAAAGATGTATTTCAGTTATGTAATTTGTCTGAAATTGACACTTTGTTCACAGACTTGCCGCTAGAAGATGAAATTTTAGAGAAATATCAGAACCATACCAGTGTGGTTTGGTAATATTTTTGAGGGAGTGAAGTGTTTAAGTTTGCGTCAGTTTATTGATGAAATATTGAATAGATTTTAAATTAAGTATGTTTCTAAAACATAAAAGGGCGGATAATTTCCGCTCTTTTATGTTTTAATTTGAAATATTATTTAATCACTCCACACGCCATACGTGCACCGCCACCGCCAAGTGCAGCAGGGTGATCTGAATGGTTATCGCCGCCTGCGTGGATCATAATCGCGTGATTTTTCACTTCGTCTAATTTTTTCAAACGTGGAGCAAGCACAGGTTGTGTTGCTGTACCATCGTGTAACACAGTTAAGGTTGGAAGATCGCCTAAGTGTGCATCATCAGACCAAGGGAAGCCGTGTCCTTTCGCTTTGGTTGGGTTCCAGTGGCCGCCCGCTGCTAAACCTGCGGTTAATTTGCCATCTTTCTCTTTTGGCTCACAGCTTGGATTTTCGTGAATATGGAAGCCGTGTAAACCTTCCGCTAAACCTGTTAAATTTGGGGTAAAGACTAAGCCGTAAGCGGATTCTGTGATTTCAATCGTGCCCACCTCTTTATTGCCGTTTTGTACGTCTAATTGTTGTACTTTTACCACTAATTTCGCAGGTTCATTGGCATTTGCCACTGAAGTTGCAAATAATCCACCTAAAATGACCGCTAATACTGTTTTGATTTTCATCCTAATTTCCTCTTTAAAAGCACCAGAATTGGTGTTTGCTATTTTACCTGAAATTTATACGCTATGTTTAATATTTATGAATAGGCATAAGAAAATACCATTTTTAGATTGTACTTTCAGTACTTGAAGATAAAGAAACAGGAGCTGCCTATTACTGTGCCATCTTCTCCGCAATGGTCAAAAATCCATCCGCTGTGCGGAAAATCTCACTAAAACCTTGAGCGTCTAAAATTTTATCCGATACTTCACGGAAAGCCCCTTCACCGCCTGATTTTTCTAACACCCAATCAGCTTTTTCTTTCACATAATCGTGGGCATTTTTTGTGGCAATGGCTAAACCGCATACTTCAAAAGCAGGCAAATCAAGAGTATCATCGCCGATAAAAGCAGTTTGTTCTGGGGTGACGCCTGCTTGTTGCATAATATCAAAACAGGCTGAGCGTTTTTCCATTTTACCTAAATGTGCGAGTTTAATTTTTAGCACTTCAAGGCGTTTGCGAAGCAAAGGGTGATCGCCACCTGAAATCACGGCAACTTGAATGCCGCAGCTTTGCAACATTTTTACACCCAAGCCATCGTGTACGTGAAAGCGTTTCATTACTTCACCTTCTGCGGTGTAATACAAACCGCCATCGGTAAGCACGCCATCGACATCAGTAATCACTAATTTAATTCTGGTTAAATCCATTGTGGTATCCTTTTATGATATGATTTGACTATTATAGCCTTTAGCCATGCAAAAAAGAGAAGAGTTATGTCGATTTCTGAAAATTTATCTCGCATTCATCATCAAATTGAGCAAATTTCTCGTCAATATCAACGTGAAAATGTACGTTTATTAGCCGTTTCTAAAACCAAGCCTGTGCAGGCGATTGCAGAAGCTATTTACGCAGGGCAGCTCGTGTTTGGTGAAAATTATGTGCAAGAAGGCGTAGAAAAAATCACCTATTTTGCTGAAAATAAAGCGCTTGAATGGCATTTTATTGGCCCGTTACAATCAAACAAAAGCCGATTGGTGGCGGAAAATTTTGATTGGATTCAAACGGTGGATCGCCTCAAAATTGCTGAACGTTTGAACGAACAACGCCCTGAGCATTTGCCTCCGCTTAATGTGCTTATTCAGATCAATATTAGTGATGAAAGCTCAAAATCGGGGATTTTACCAGCGGAGATGTTGCCACTTGCAGAAAAAATTAGCCAGCTTCCACGTTTAAAATTACGCGGTTTGATGGCAATCCCAAAGCCTGAAAGTGAGCCAGCACAGCAGAAAATTGCATTACGCAAAATGAAAGATCTTTTCGACCGCTTGCAACAGCAGTTTGAAGGAATTGACACACTCTCAATGGGAATGTCGGATGATATGGCAAGTGCAATTGAATGTGGCTCAACGATGGTGCGTATTGGCACGGCGATTTTTGGGGCGAGGGATTATCACAAAGGACTGAAGTTGTAAGATACAACTTCAGTCCTTAAGCTATCGTTAAATGATGATAAACTTAAAATTTACGCTAATTCCGCACGTAATTTTTTGGTTACATCCACCATCACTTTTAATTGATCGATAGTTTCTGTCCAACCACGTGTTTTTAAACCGCAGTCTGGGTTTACCCATAAGCGTTCTTTTGGAATTACTTTTAATGCTTTGCGTAATAAGTGTTCAATTTCACCTGCGGTTGGTACACGTGGGCTGTGGATATCATACACACCTGGACCGATGTCATTCGGGTAGTTGAATTTCACGAAGGCATCTAATAATTCCATATCTGAACGTGAAGTTTCGATGGTAATTACGTCCGCATCTAATGCGGCAATGGCTGGTAAGATGTCGTTAAACTCAGAGTAACACATATGAGTGTGAATTTGCGTATCATCTTGCACGCCCATTGAGCTTAAACGGAATGCTTCTCCTGCCCATTGTAAGTATGCGTCCCAATCTGCACGTTTAAGTGGTAAACCTTCACGAATGGCTGGCTCATCGATTTGAATAACTTTAATGCCCGCTGCTTCTAAATCTAACACTTCATCAGATAACGCTACGCCGATTTGTTTACATACGGTTGAACGTGGAATATCGTTACGCACAAATGACCATTGTAAAATAGTCACAGGGCCTGTAAGCATTCCTTTCATTACACGATTAGTTAAACTTTGAGCATATTGAGACCAACGTACTGTCATTGGCTCTGGGCGAGTTACATCGCCGTAAATCACTGGCGGTTTTACACAACGTGAACCGTAGCTTTGTACCCAACCAAATTTAGTGAAGGCAAAACCATCTAATAATTCGCCGAAGTATTCCACCATATCGTTACGCTCTGCTTCGCCGTGAACTAACACATCTAAGTCTAATTCTTCTTGGCGACGTACCACATATTCAATTTCTTTTTTCATTGCCGCTTCGTAATCTGCAAGGGATAACTCGCCTTTTTTGAAGCTAGCACGGGCGTGACGAATTTCTGTCGTTTGCGGGAATGAACCAATGTTTGTAGTTGGTAGAAGCGGTAAATTTAACCACGCATTTTGCTTAACAATACGCTCTGCAAATGGCGATTTACGTTGATCCGCACCTTTTGGCAAGTTTGCTAAACGCTCCGCTACTTCAGGACGATGAATTTCTTTTGACGTTGCACGTGCATCAGCTGCCGCTTGGCTTGCATCTAATGCCACTTGTACAGACGCTCTACCATGATTTAACGCTTGTTTTAATACGTTTAATTCTTCCACTTTTTGTAGCGTGAAAGATAACCAGCTATAAAGTGCAGGATTTTTCTCTTTTAATTGTACTTCCACTTCTAAGTCAAATGGGGTGTGCAATAATGAACAGCTTGGTGCAATCCATAAACGCTCGCCTAATTTTGCTTTTAATGGCTCTAATACATCTAACACTTTGTTTAAGTTTGCACGCCAGATATTACGGCCTTCAATCACGCCAGCTGATAACACTTTGCTGTAATCTTCAAATGCTGCAAGCTGTTCTGGTGCGCGCACTAAATCTAAATGCAAGCCTGCAACAGGTAAGGCTTTTAATAACTCAGCGTGTTGTGCAACGGAACCAAAATAAGTAGCTAACAATAATTTTGCGTTCACTTTGCTTAATTCAGCGTAAACAGATTTATAGGCTTCAACCCATTCTGCAGGTAAGTCTAATGCTAATGCAGGCTCATCAATTTGAATCCACTCTGCACCTTCAGCCACTAATGCGTTTAAGATTTCAACATAAACAGGCACTAATTGATTTAATAAATCGAAACGGTTAAATGCTTCGCCTTTTTCTTTACCTAACCATAAGAATGTTAATGGACCAACAATCACAGGTTTAAAGTTTAAGCCTAACGCTTTTGCTTCACTAATTTGATTCACGTAATGAGCTGGATTTGCTTTGAAAGCGGTCGATTTTTGGAACTCAGGCACAAGATAGTGATAGTTCGTATCAAACCATTTGGTCATTTCAATCGCAAATTGATCTTTGTTACCACGTGCAAGCTGGAAATATTGATCAAGGGTTAAATTTTGGCTATCAAAACCAAAACGAGCAGGAATTGCCCCTGTTGCCACTTGTAAATCTAAAATATGATCGTAGAACGTGAAATCGCCTACTGCAACGAAATCCGCGTTCGCTGCTGCTTGATGTTTCCAGTTTTTTTCACGCAATGCTTTCGCTAAATCTAATAAATCTTGCTCTGCTAATTCTTTACGCCAATAACGTTCTTGTGCAAATTTTAATTCACGTTTTGCTCCTACACGAGGAAAACCTAAGATGTGTGCTGTTGTCATAATGTACTCCTGCTATTTTAAATTGGGTTTGTTTAGACGTTTAGCCGTCTAAACTGCTTGGTTCACATCTTCTAACTTTTTCTTACATTATGCAACCTCATAATTTTCTAATTCATTATGAAAATTTTTAATAAATATGACTGAAAAATAAAAGCAGACAATGAGTCAGTTTATTCTAATATTTCGATTCTTTTATTAATTATTTTAGTTTAATAGAAGTAAACGATTGCCTTAAATTTTTATGGATTTGTTTATGTAAATTATCGTAAAAAAACAGTATTTTAAAATTGAATTTAAGTACTAAAGTTATATAATTCAATCAGTATACTTTCCCTAAAAATAAATAGGGTTAAACATTATTTTCTAACATAGTTATAGAGATATTTTATGAACAAAATTTTCCGTGTTGTATGGAGTCAAGCGACTCAATCTTGGGTGGTTGTTTCAGAATTAACCAAAGCACATAAAAAGCAAGGTTCATCTAATGCACAAAAAAGTGCGGTTACATTCTCAGGGAATTTTATTAAATCTTCAGCCATCGCCTTGTCGCTATTAAGCGGCCATTCGGCTTATGCAGCTGAGACTGTTGCAAATGGGTTGATTCAGATTAATTCAACTGGGATGGCTACTGCAACAGGTAGCGACTCTATAGCAATAGGTAGAAACTCAACAGCCGATGGAAAGAACAGTAGTATAGCCTTAGGTAGCGACTCAAAAGCCAGTGGAGAAAGCGGTATAGCCTTAGGTTATCTAGCGAAAGCAGATAAACAATTTGCTGTAGCTATCGGTAAGGGTGCTAGTTCTCAACATAATAATTCTGTAGCTATCGGTAAAGATTCACAAGCACTTGGTCCTACATCTTTGGCATTTGGAATGAGCTCGAAAGCTACAGGTAACGATAGTTATGCCATAGGCTTGGAAAGTGAATCCATTGGAGAGACGTCAATATCTTTTGGTTACAAAAGTAAAGCAAGTAAAAGCCATGATATTGTTTTTGGTAGAGAAGCTAATACTCGAGATCAAGGTAGTGGTTATAGTATTGCCATTGGTTATGGTGCTATGTCGGGAACTAACAAAGGTGGGAAAGATCTTAAAGGTCATGATGCAGGCAGTGTAGCTATTGGTACTGGTGCTTATACTGGGGTAAATAGAAATGATATTTCTTTAAACTCTGCTGTTGCAGTAGGGGCCGGTGCTGGAGCAGGATTTAGAAAGTTAGATGCTAAGAACAATAATATGCCTGCGGAGAATGCGACCGATGTTGATAACAATGATGAAGTGCTGAAAAAAGCGTTTGGTGTTAAAAATGTTGCGGATTATAAACTAATAGCGGGAGGTGCTAATGGATACACAAATGTGGATATTAATGAAGCAACAGCCTTAGGCCGTAATGCACGTGCTATAGGAGACCAATCTGTGGCAATAGGCGCCCAAACTATTGCAGGTCATGGCGCTGTTGCTTTAGGTGGAAATGACATTACTCAATTTGCAAATAAAAAATATTACAAATCAACCAAAGAAAATTTTGCTGTTACAGAAACAATAGATCACAATCAAGATGCAAAAATATCTGATAAAACAATTAGTGCGACTTATAATGATCTTGTTGGTACCAGGTTAGATACAGCATTTAAAGCGACTTATGCACAAGATGGTTCAGTAGTATTAGGGGCTCAAGCTCATTCAGGAACACCATTGGGAACAGCACTTGGTACGAATGCTTTAATACGTAAAGGTGCATTTGGTGCAACAGCCATTGGTGCAGGTTCACAAGTTCAAGCTAATGCAGAAGCAGCGGTAGCAATTGGTATGGGATCTTTTGCTGATGGTAAGTATGCAGTAGCGGCAGGTACGGCTGCGAATGCAAAAAAATCTGCGGTGGCTGCAGGTTATAAGGCAAAGGCTGAAGAATCTGCGGTAGCTGTCGGTGATAGCTCTGAGGCTACAACCTCTTCTGTTGCAGTCGGTCAAGGAGCAAAAGCTGAACAAGTGTCCGACATTGCCATCGGTCAAGGGGCGAAGGCTAAAGGTGAACAGGGTGCGATTGCCATGGGTTTAGGCACCATTGCACAAGGGCACTCATCTATTATGATTGGTGGGGCGGATATTAGCACGGCTGCGAAGCAAGTCGTGGAATATAGTAAAGAAAAAGTAAGGGAGGATGGCACACCTGAACTAGGCACTGAGACAATTACGGAAGTAATCAATGGTAAGACCGTTAAGCGTGATGTCAAAATAGTGAAAACCGAAACGGTGACGGGGGAAAAGCTTTCCAATGCGTACCGCGAAATCACTGGCTATAACCTAGATACCGACTCCTTAAATTACGGCAGCTCAGACAACAAAAATGGTCATGCTTCTATCTCGATGGGGATCTACTCTCTTTCTAAAGGAGCGATGGGCGTAGCGATTGGTACGGCTGCACGAGCAGATGCACTTGGTTCAATGGCATTGGGTACGGGTACACACGCCAGCATGCAAAATTCGGTGGCGATTGGTACGGGTGCCGTGGCTGATAAGGTAAGCAAAGGTACACGTCAAACAGATATTTCTTACGATGAAGATGGCAACGTGGTTGAAACTGGTTCACTGAAGGCAAAATACACCTTCAGATGGGCAGGTGGTATTAACACGTCTGAAGGGGATGTGGTTTCCTTTGGTACACCGGGTGCAGAACGCCAGTTGAAAAACGTGGCGGCAGGTCGTGTAGCGCAAGATTCCACCGATGCGGTCAATGGTTCGCAGTTAAATGCGATCACCCGTTCACTTTCTCAAACCATTACTAACGGTTGGCAAGTGGGCGGCAATAATAAATTCCGCGTGTCTAACATTGGTAGCAATGAGCGTGTGAACTTCCTAGATGGCTTGGGCACAGCGGTTAATATTGCTGAAATTAATCAAGCAGAAGACATAGAGGGACATAAGCTAGTCAAAATTGGGAGTGATTTCTATAAAGCAAGCGATTTTAACGACAAGGGTGAGTTGAACGCTGGTGCACAAAAAGTGGCTGCTGCGGAGATTAAAAAACAACCGGCAGGTGCAAATGTTACATTTGATGTAAAAGAAGTGAACAGCACCTTATCGGTTACCCCTGTAGGTTTGAAAGTTACCACGGGGGAAGTGACGGCAAATTCTGATGGTACGATGAATACGCCAAACAACACCACCAAAGCAGACAATACAAGGGTTACAGCAGCGATGAATGCTGCTGAAACGGCATTGGTTGATAGTCAAACAACATGGCGTAAGAAAAGCGATGCGTATCAACAAACAGAATTAGCGTATTTAGCAGCGGATACTGCCTTAACCAAAGGAAAAGAGGCAGTTGGCACAATAGAAGCCGATATTGAAATAACAAAGCAAGAGTTAAAGACAGCACAAGACATATTAGCAAAAGACCAAGCCGTACTTGCAAAAGCAGAGAAAGAGGTAGAAAGAAACCCAAATGACACTCAAAAACAAAGTGAACTGAATAAAGCCAGAGAGAAGGTAGGGGACTCTCAGTTTGTTGTGGATCAACGCGGACGAAAATTGACTCAGCAAGAGGCAACATTGACAGATCGTCAAAACCGGGTGACTGTGTTAGAACAAGAAAAAACTAAAGCTGAGACAGTACGCAATACGGCAAAAGATGCTTATGATGTGGCAAATAGCGATTTAAAGACGAAAAAAGAGGAATTTGATACAGCGAAGAAAGCCTTTGTTGATGCCGGAGCAAACCAAATTGCCACCGTACAAAACGTGGCGGATTCTATCAACGCAAGCGGTTGGACATTACAACAAGGTACAACCGACAAAGATCTCGTTCAACCGGGTGATAAAGTCGCATTTGTGGATGGGAATGGTACGACCGTAACGGTGACAACGGATGCAGGGGGAAAACGTAGCGAAATCAAGTTTGATGTTGATAAAGCCGATTTGACGACAACTGCTGGCAAGGTGGTTGCACCGGATGTTAAGGCATTAAAAGAGGCAGTAACAGAAGCGGAGAGAGAGGCGACTGCTAACCCAACAGATACAGCGAAACAAAAAGCATTAACGGATGCGAAAGCGGCGTTAGCGAAGGAAGAGAACAAGGTTGTTACGGCTCAAAACGTAGCGGAAGCGATTAATCGTTCAGGGTTTAACTTGAAAACAT
>NZ_JAHAHT010000034.1 GCF_018373095.1 Haemophilus parahaemolyticus | reverse complement strand
ACATTAAGTGAAAACACAGCCAAAGTGGAAATAATTAAAGCTTTATAAAATTTCATAACATCATCCTCTTTAAAATCAAATCTCAAAATACAACGCACTATCAAACTAGTACATAAAATCAAGATACCCGACCTTATGAAGAATGTAAAGAAGAATTTTAAAAAATAAGAATGTTGTCTGACACTTTATTTAAATTTATTTAAAATACAAGGTAATGAAGAAAAACAGGTCTATTTTAACTAAAACCCCCTGTTTCAAAACAAGGGGTTATACATTAAAGTCATATTTGTTACTGAGTTTTCTCCATCTCAAACTCAATCAACATCATTAAAATATGGATGACTTTGATATGGATTTCTTGCGTGCGGTCTGCATAACGGAAGTGTGGCACACGGATTTCTACATCCGCAAGACCAGCCATTTGACCACCGTCTTTACCTGTCATTGCAATCACTTTCATCCCTTTCTCTTTAGCGGCTTTGATTGCATTTAAGACGTTTTTAGAGTTGCCCGAAGTCGATAAACCGAAAAGCACATCGCCTTTTTGGCCGACCGCTTCAATGTAGCGAGAGAACACGTATTCATAACCAAAATCGTTACTGACACAGCTCAAATGACTTACGTCTGAAATCGCAATAGCTGGATAACCTGGGCGATTTTCGCGGTAACGTCCAGTTAATTCTTCTGCAAAGTGCATTGCATCACAGTGTGAACCACCGTTACCACAAGAAAGTACTTTACCGCCTTGTTTGAAGCTATTTGAAATTAATAATGCCGCATCTTGAATAAGCTGAATGTTTTTTTCATCGTGCATAAATTTATCAAGCACATCGGCAGCTTCTTGTAGTTCTGCTTTAATTTGATCTAAATACATAGAAATTCCTTGAAAATGCAACAAAACGGCAAAAATTCACCGCTTGTTAGGTTAAATAAGCGTGCAAAGTCTAGAAGATTGTCTGGGGAATGTAAACATAAAAAGAGTAGATTAAATTATTTTAGGCTGTAAACAAAACTTTCCAAGTGTTGTTTTTCAGAGTATGATCTCAGTATTCGATTTTGAGGATTTTATTATGACTACAACGGTTTCTCCTTTTGACCAAATTCTAACCCAATCGCCGAATATGCTAAAGGTGATTGAGCAAGCTAAAAAATTCGCCTTGCTGAATGCCCCTTTATTGATTGAGGGGGAAACAGGAACAGGCAAGGACTTACTTGCTAAAGCTTGCCATCAATTTAGCCATCGTGCAGAACAAAAATTCATTGCAGTGAATTGTGCGGGGTTGCCTGAAGAAGAGGCAGAAACGGAGATGTTTGGGCATCGAGGAGTGAAAAATGAGAGTGTAGGCTTTTTTGAATATGCGAATGGCGGCACTGTGTTGCTTGATGCTGTGTCGGAGCTTTCGCTTGAAATGCAGGCGAAGCTA
Organism: Haemophilus parahaemolyticus; assembly: GCF_018373095.1. Classification (GTDB taxonomy): domain Bacteria; phylum Pseudomonadota; class Gammaproteobacteria; order Enterobacterales; family Pasteurellaceae; genus Haemophilus_A; species Haemophilus_A parahaemolyticus_A. Next base: position 14,943 of record NZ_JAHAHT010000034.1, on the reverse strand, counting down.
TTACGTTTTTTGAACGATGGTTCATTTCGTCGCGTAGGCGAGGATCAAGAGCGTAAAGTGAATGTGCGCGTGATTTGCACTAGCCAAAAACCGCTTAATCAGTTGGTAGCAGAGGGCAAAGTGCGAAAGGATTTATATTACCGCTTAAACGTGCTCACTCTTAAGTTACCACCATTGCGTGAACGCTTGGACGATTTACCGTTATTGGTAGAGTATTTTGTTAGCGAAATCAGTAACCAGCTTGGTGTCTCTACATTGGAGTATGATCGCATCTTTTTAAACGCCCTTTCTCGCTATAGCTGGGCAGGCAATCTGCGTGAGTTGCACAATGTGCTTTACCGAGCTTGTACTTTAGCACATAGCTATCGTTTATCTGTTAAAGATCTCAATTTACCCAATACGATGTTAAGCACAACTGAGATCGTAACTCATTTTCCTGAAACAGGCACACTAGATGAAATGATGGCTCAATATGAAGCCGAGCTATTACGCAAATTTTATGCTGAATATCCGAGCACACGGAAACTTGCCCAACGCCTCGGCATTTCACACACTGCCATCGCCAACAAATTACGGGCATATGGGATCAACAAATAGGATAGTCTATGAAATTTCTTATGCAAGCGGTGAAATTTCTCTGTGGTTTTGCAATTCTTGGGCTAAATTCGACCGCTTATTCTGCTCCTCGCATTCCTGCTCAACTACGTGATAATAGTCTAATTTACTGCACGAATGCCTCTAGCTTTTCGCTCAATCCTCAACAAGCAGATATGGGTGCGAACGTGAATGTGGTTACCGATCAGCTTTATGACAAACTATTTGAACTTGATCCAAAAACCAATCAGCTAAAACCAATGCTCGTTGAGCATTATAATACGAGTGCTGATGGGCTCACGATCACTCTACATTTACGCAAAAATGTGTCGTTTCATACCACTCGCTGGTTCACACCAACGCGTAAGTTCAATGCGGAAGATGTAATTTTCTCGCTTAATCGAATGATGGGAATTGCGGGAGATTTACCCGCTTTAAATCGTGAAAGTAGTGACAGCGGCGAGTTTCGTTACGCTCAAGCAATGGCATATCGTACCAAGGCGAATTTAGCTCATTATCCTTATTTTGAGAGCATTGCATTGAAGCAAAAAATTGCTCAAATAAAAGACATTAATGCTCATACAGTGCGAATCACGCTTACTGAACCAGACCAAGCGTTGTTATCGCATTTGGCAAGCCAATATGCGGTAATTTTATCCAAAGAATATGCCTTACAACTCAATGCAGATGAAAACCTACCTCAGCTTGATCTTCTACCTGTGGGGACTGGCCCGTATCAGCTTACAAGCTTGACTCGATCGGATTATATCCGCCTGCAACCACACCAAAAATATTGGGGGAAAAAAGCACATATTGAAAATATAGTGGTCGATTTTTCCTCTGACGGTACAGGCAGATTAGCAAAATTTTTGAATAAGGAGTGCGATGTGGTCGCATTCCCTGAACCAAGCCAACTTTCGCAAATTCCAACAGAACAACACATTGAAAATGACGGGGCAAACTTATCGTTTTTGGCGTTTAATATGCAAAGTCCTGTGATGCAAAATATCATGCTTCGCCAAGCAATCGCTCAAGCGGTGGATCGTCGCCGTCTGGTGGCACGTCTCTTTTTTGGCACTGCGCACCTCGCTGATCAGGTCTTGCCAACGGTGTTCTGGCAAGACCCATATGGCAAAGTACCTTTTGATTATACTGCCCACCATGCTCTTCCTTCACTACAAAAACCGCTCAAATTTTGGGTTGTGGATGAAAAGCGAGTGTTTAATTTGCACCCGATGAAAATGGCAGAAATGATTCGCTTCGACCTTGCTCAAAAAGGTATTCTAGCTACACTCATTCCTGTAAATCGAGCTTATATTGCTCAACAATTAGCAAATGGAAAGGCGGATTACGACCTGATTTTAACGGGGTGGCTTGCCAATAATGCAGACTTAAATGGCTTTTTAAAACCAATTTTATCCTGTAATGCCAAGCGTGATGTGACTAATTTAGCGAACTGGTGTAACCCTTATTTTGACCTGTTGCTCGATCTAGCTAAAACCACGTCAAGTAAAGCAACACAAAATATGCTCTACCACCTTAGTCAATCAATTTTGCAACAAGAGCTGCCAATTTTACCGCTTGTGAATGCTAAACGCTTGTTGTTGGTGAGCGATCGCGTGAGCAATATTGCAATTAACGCTATGGGACAGGTGAAACTGTCAGAAATTCGGTTGAAAAAAAATCAGAAATAATGTGATAAAACTATGCTTATTGCTCTCTTACGAAAATTTTTATTAACGCTGATTACACTTATCATTCTCTCTATTATCAGCTACAACATTTTGCTTCGTGATCCGCTGAACTTATTTAACGGCATCGGCATAATGACAGGCTATTTCCGTTATCTTTCAAGCCTGTTGCATGGGGATTTAGGCATCAGTTATATCAACGGTGAGCCTCTAACAATGCAGATATTAAGCGTGTTTCCCGCAACGATTACGCTATGTGTGTCAGCCTTGTTGCTGTCATTGTTGATTGGTTTGCCACTTGGCTTTTGGGTAGCGTATATTCAAAAAAGTACGCTAGGCAAAGTGATGACTTGGCTAGGCTCGTTAAGCTTTTCAATTCCCGTGTTTTGGCTGGCATTGCTGCTACTTTATAGTGCTTCCATCAACCGTTGGGAAATTGCTGCCGTTGGTGATTTGCATCCAATTTATGCGATTCAACCGCTTACCGGCTTTCGTATCCTAGATATTCTCTCAACTGATTCACCTCATCAGCTAAAAATGATACAGAGTGCTTTGCATCACCTGATTTTACCAACGCTAGTGCTCGGTATTCCTTCCATTTTGGAAGTAATGCGATTCACTCAAGAACGAGCAAATTATGTGATGAAACAGAACTACATTAAAGTGGCACAAACACGAGGTTGGTCAGCGTTTCGTATCTTCCGTAGCCACGTGCTTGGTAACTCCTTACCTGCACTCATTCCAACGATTGCTCGCCATTTTACGGTAATTTTTGCCTTTGGAATGTTGATTGAAAATATCTTTAGCTGGGGCGGTATCGGGCGTTGGTTGATTAACGCTTTGGCAGTACAAGATTACAACGCAATTTCCGCGGGCGTGGTGGTGATTGGTGGATTTGTGCTTTTGGTTGATCTCTTCACGAATTTTCTTACAACGCTGTTAGATCCATCGCAAAAAAAGGATTGGTACACGAAATGATCGCAACACAAAATAAAGAACCAGAATATTTCCGCGAAAGTCACTCTTTCCGTTCATTTTGGCAGAGCTTTCGCGAAGATAAAATCGCACTTATCAGCCTCTATCTTTTTCTTGCTTTGTTAGTGTTAGTATTTGGAGGGGTATTTATCGCACCTTATCACTACGAGCAACAATTTGTCGGACTAGAATTGCAACCGCCTTCGTGGGATGCAAGCGGTCAAATTCGCCACTTTTTTGGCACAGATGACTTAGGGCGAGATATTTTTAGCCGCATTATCGCTGGTTTTTATTACACCGTTGGAGCTTCGCTGTTGGTTTGCCTTGCGATTGGCGTTATTGGTGGCATTATTGGCATTTTTGTAGGTTTGAACCAAGGTAAATCAGTGTCGTTTTTAAGCCATTTATTCGATATTTTCTCATTCATTCCCGTATTGCTGATTACGATTATTATCGCCGCACTAATGGAAACCAGCTTGCAAAATGCAATGTTTGCGATTTTCTTGGCACTTCTGCCGCACTTTATCCACCGTATTTATCAGGTAACCCAATTGGAGCTAAAACGAGAATATGCGGTCACTTTACGCTTAGACGGTGCGAATAAAGAAACGCTTATTCGCGAGGTAATTTTGCCTAATTTAACTGTGGTGGCAATTAAAGAAATTTCAGTCTATTTTATCTTTAGCATTTTGGACATTACCGCATTGAGTTTTATTGCTCTTGGGGCAAAAAGCGGTACGCCAGAATGGGGCGTAATGCTCCGTGATTCAGCTGAGTTGGTGTATATCGCCCCATGGACGATAGTGCTACCAGGGCTTGCGATTACGTTTAGTATTTTGATTATTACCTTGTTAAGTAACAGCTTGATCCGCGTGCTTAAAAAGCATCGAGCTTCTCCCTATTTTTAATCGTATATGGATGGTAGTGAATGGCACTTTTAGATATTAGACATCTCAGCATTGAGATCAACACGCCAAACGGACGCGTTAAAATGGTAGATAATATCAACCTTACTGTGGATGAAGGCGAGGTGTGTGGTTTGGTGGGTGAATCGGGGTCGGGTAAAAGTTTGATCGCCAAAGTGATTTGTGGTGTACTCAAAGATGAATGGCTTGTTACTGCAGATCGCTTCCGTTTTAACGATATTGAATTGCTCAAACTACCAGTGGCACAACGCCGAAAAGTGGTGGGCGAGCAGATTTCAATGGTCTTTCAAGATGCCTTGTTAAGCTTAGATCCGAGTGAAACGATCGGCAAACAATTGATTAAAACCGTGCAATTTAAAGGTAAATGGTGGCAATGGTTTGGTTGGAAAAAGAAAAGGGCGATTGAGCTGCTACACCGTGTGGGGATTCGCGATCACAAAGACATTATGCGAAGCTACCCAAGTGATATTACCGAAGGCGAAGCACAAAAAGTCATGATTGCAATGGCAATTGCCAATCAGCCGAGATTGTTGGTAGCAGATGAGCCAACCAATACGATGGAGGCAACGACTCAGCTACAAATCTACCGCTTGCTTTCCAGTATGAACAAAAACCTTGGCACTTCTATTTTGCTGGTGAGCAGCGATATGAAAAATATTGCTCCGTGGGTAGATTCGTTTAACGTGCTCTATTGCGGGCAGACGGTAGAAATTGGCGATAAAGAGGATATTCTTACCAAGCCTTTACATCCTTATACATCAGCGTTGCTCAACAGTATTCCTGATTTCTCGCAACCGCTTGTGAGCAAAAGCCATTTGAATACGCTCAAAGGCAGTATTCCAATGTTACAAGAAATGCCAATTGGCTGCCGTTTAGGACCTCGTTGCCCTTTTGCTCAGAAAAAATGCATTCAAAAACCACTGCTTAAAAAGTTTAAACAACGCGAATTTGCCTGCTATTTCCCAATTAACTTTAGAGAAGTAAACGTAAATCGAAAGGCGGAGTTTGAGCCTGTTGTGGTGGCGGAAAGAGAATAACTCTATATTATTTCAAATCTAGTGATCTTTATTTCTTTTTTATCAATAGCCCTTAGAGGTATTTATGTTTTTTTATTTAACTAAAATTCTAACCGCAATTACTCTTCCCCCATTTAACATTGCGGTAATTTGGATTCTTACACTCATTTTAAAACGCTTGCACTATAAAAAAATGAGTCGCTTTTTTACCATTTTAGGTATCGCTATGCTTTATCTTTTCAGCATACCTTTTATGGCAACCTTACTAAATAATTCCTTAATGGATGAATATAAACTTAATTTACAAGATTACCAACAGGCTCAGGCAATCGTGGTGCTAGGAGGAGGATTACGTGATAGCACAGAACTTTATGGCAATATTACCGTAACAAATAATGAATTAGAACGAATGCGTTATGCTGCATTTTTATATAAAGAGACAGGTTTACCGATTTTAGCTACAGGTAGATCACCAAATGGTAATTCAGAAGCTAAAGCTATTGCAAAAGAATTTCAGCAATTCTTTGATGTACCAACCAGATGGGAAGAAAACGAAGCTAAAACAACTAAGGAAAATGCATTCTATACCAAGCAGATGCTAGAAAAAGAGGGAATCCATAAAATCATTCTCGTCACGCAGAACTGGCATATGAAACGAGCCAAAATGCTCTTTGAACAACAAGGTTTTGAGGTACTTCCTGCTGGGGTCGGTTACGGCAAGACACCTTGGGAATATATCAGTTTTATGTATTTTGTCCCGCAATCGGGTGCGATGGATAATATGATGCAATTGCTCAAAGAGTGGTTAGGATATTGGAAAGAGAGATAATAAAATACAAATAGACGGCAAAAAGCCCTAGTAATTTACTATATCATTCATCGTTTTAATCTTCCTCGTCTGAAATTATCAATCGTTAATAATGTGATCGCAATAGCTAAACATAGCATTAAAATATATGATTTAGAATCTAAACTTTCGCCAATAATAAAGGAAATAGTGAGCATCACTAAAGGTTCCATATAACCTAATAGCCCTAATACATTTATAGGCAATAAATTACTGGAAGCAATATAAAAAATAAATGCAATGCCATTAACTAATCCAAACAAGGCAAGAATAGTATAAAGATAATGGTTCTCAAGTAAGATTGGTTGCATCTCTGTTTGAGAAATAAAATATAATGCAAAGGGAGTAACCAATAATAATTCAATAAAAAATGTTGCTAGATTATTAATATCAAAATAACGGCGTAGTGTAATATAGAGAGGATATCCGATGCCAGCAACAATAGTTGCCCAAGAAAAAGTGCCTGTTAGAACAATATTTGTTCCTACACCAATAATAGCAGAAGTTAAAGAGAGCCATTTTAACAAGGTAAAATGTTCTTTGAATACGATTTTACCTAATGCTACAGCGACAATAGGTAGTAATAAATAACCAATAGAAACAGGAATTGCTTGTCCATTATTGGGAGCCCACATAAATAGCCAGAGCTGCACGCCTGTATTTAGTGCAAGTAACAATAAAATGAAAACAAGCGCTGGTTTTTGTTTTATCTTTTGCCAAAGCTGTTTAAATTTTGGTGTCTGTTTAAATAATAAAATGGCGAGTAAAATAAACGGAATCAAAACGATAATTCGAAAGCCAAACATACTTTCGCCACTTAATGGGCGCAATAAAATTGCGAAATAATAGCCTAAACCAAATAAAAAATTAGCCGTGATACAAAAAAAGATACCTTTTAACATTATTTCACCTTCATTTGCACTTTATATTTTCTATAACTATGGCGAACAGCCTGAACACCATCTAATATCAATAATAAAATTGCTATTAATAAGCAAGACATTAAAATATAGGCATCGGAATTTAATTTTTCACCAATTAAAAATGAAATGAGTAACATCACGCTGGGTTCAACATAACCCAATAAGCCTAATAAATTAAAAGGTAAAATAGTGCTTGCCATCGTGTAAGAAATTAAAGCTGCTCCACTAATAATCCCTAATAAAGCAATAAAAATATAAATATGCGGATTCACATCTTGCACTGCTTGCATATCAGTTTTAGCAATAAAATAAATTGCCACAGGAATTAAAAATGCAATTTCAAATATAAAACTGTGAAAATGACTTAAACCAAATTTTCGACGTAAATAAAAATAAATTGGATAACCCGTGCAAACAAATACACTTTCTAAAGAGAGAGTTCCCGCCAAAATAATGTTACTTACCACGCCAATAAAGGCAAAAATAATTGCCAGCCATTTATTTCTTGAAAGCGGTTCTTTATAAACTATTTTGCCAAAAGCTACCATAACAATTGGCATTAACAAATATCCCATTGAGACTTCGATGGCTTTGCCACTATTTGGTGCCCATAAGAACAGCCACATTTGCCCTCCGACAATCGCTGAGGTTGTGAGGATCACCAGAAGTAATTTTGGCTCACATTTTAATCGTTGTAGAAATAAGCTAAATTCTCTCCCTTTTTTAAATAACCATAAAGCAAAAAATAAGCAAGGCAGTGTTAGTACCATACGAATGCCGAACACACTTTCGCCCGAAAGTGGTCTTAAATGGATCGCTAAATAATATAAACAACCAAATAAAAAAGAGGCTGTTAAAGAAAAAAGGATGCCTTTTAACATAGAATATGAATAAAGGGCAAATTAAGTTTGCCCTTTATAAAAAATATGGTTGATGAATGTCAGTTACTATATACCTTACTTATTTAAGATTCAACACCTTCACTAACGCATTAAATAAGCGGTCATTTTCTGCAGGTAATCCGATACTAATGCGCAAATGATTTGGCATTCCGTAACCTGCAATTGGGCGTACAATTACACCTTCATGTAATAACGCATCATAAATCGGTTGAGCAGATTGTTTGAAATCAATAGTAATAAAATTTCCTTTTGAAGGGATGTATTCCAAACCATATTGTTGGCAGAATGCTTCGTAACGTTGCATCTCCAAATGATTATTTTCTGCCACTTTTTCAACAAACGCATCATCATTCATTACCGCCACTGCGGAAGCTAATGCAAGGCTGTTACAATTAAATGGCTGGCGAACGCGGTTGAGTAAATCTGCAATTTCAGGATTAGATACAGCATAGCCAATACGCAATCCTGCCAAACCATACGCTTTAGAAAGTGAGCGAGAAATAATTAAATTCGGGTATTTTTGCAATAAACCGAACGAATCTACCCGATCTTTAGCTTTGGTAAATTCGGTGTAGGCTTCATCTAACACCACAATAATATGACTTGGCACTTTCGCAAAGAAAGCATCGATTTCAGCTTCAGTTAAGAAATTCCCTGTTGGGTTGTTTGGGTTTGCGATAAAAATAAGCTTTGTTTTCTCATTAATTGCCGCTTCAAATGCCGCCAAATCGTGCCCCCAGTTTTTCGCTGGAATTTCACGTGCCACAGCGTTAATCGCCTTGATGACAAGCGGATAAACAATGAACGCATATTGCGAATAGATGATCTCATCGTGCTCGCTAGCAAAGGTATGGGCAAAAAGCTCAAGCAAATCATTAGAACCATTGCCAAGCGTGATTTGATTAGGCTGCACGCCGAATTTTTTAGAAACCACCGCTTTGAGCTCAAAGCCATTTGCATCAGGGTAACGCGTCAGTTGATCTAATTGATTGATAATAGCTTGCTTCGCACTATCAGGAAAACCGAATGGGTTTTCATTAGAAGCTAATTTGATGATGTTGGTAATACCAAGCTCACGCTCTAACTCTTCAATTGGCTTACCTGCTTGATATGGGGAAAGCGATTTCACGCCTTCGTTGGCGATGTTGATGTATTGCATTGAATTTTCCTATTTATAGGGCGGACTACGGTCCGCCATTTTTATTTTAATTTAACGGCGAACTTAAGTCTGCCTTACAATTAGTTATTCTCTTTCGCAAATTTATCCATAAATGCAATTAAGGCATCTACGCCTTCAATTGGCATTGCGTTGTAAATTGAAGCGCGCATACCGCCTAATACTTTATGACCTTTCAATGCTTGCAAACCACAAGCGGTCGCTTCTGCTACAAATTTTGCATTAAGCTCATTATTGTCTGTCGTGAAAGTTACATTCATTACCGAACGGTTTTGCTTTGCAATATAGTTACGATAGAACGTGCTTTGATTAAGGTAATCATATAAGCGTTTTGCTTTTGCTAAATTACGTTGTTCGACGGCCTCCAGCCCTCCTGTGGCTAATAAATGTTTGAACACAAGTGAACATAAATACCACGCAAAAGTTGGTGGCGTGTTAATCATAGAGTCTGAGTTGGCTTGAATTTCATAGTTCCAGATAGATGGCGTATCTTTGCGTGCTTTGCCGATTAAATCTTCACGCACGATCACAATAGTGATCCCCGCAGGTCCTAAGTTTTTCTGTGCCCCTGCATAAATCACACCAAATTTACTGATATCAATTTTGCTTGACAGAATGTTTGATGACATATCCGCTACTAACACTGCATTGCCCACGTTTGGCACTTCTTTAATTTCTACGCCAGAGATGGTTTCGTTAGTGCAATAGTGCACGTAATCATATTGCTCCGCAATATCGCTGAAATCGGTACGATTGACTGAAATTACGCCATTTTCATCGGTTTCAATAATTGAAAGCTCATCAATTTCACAGAAGTTACGTGCTTCTTTCGCTGCAGAGCCTGACCAGTGACCGCTATTTAAATAAAGTGCTTTGCCTTTTTCACCGATTAAGTTCATCGGAATAGCGGCAAATTGCCCTCTCGCACCGCCTTGTAAAAAGAGGATTTTGTAATTATCAGGAATGTGGAAAAGCTCACGGAAATCTTTGTCTGCTTGAGTAATCAATTCCATAAAGAGCTTACCGCGGTGGCTCACTTCCATTACTGAAGTGCCTTGCTCTTGCCAGTTTAAAAGTTCTTTTTGAGCCTGCTCTAATACTGCTTCTGGCATCATCGCAGGGCCTGCACTAAAATTGTAAACTTGTGTCATGTGTTTGCCTCTTTTAATCAAATAAAGATTAGGGTAATAGTAACAAAACTCCCCTTTACAAATCAAACTTTTAAACGGCTCAATTTTTCATTTTTTACGATTTAAAGGTGAAAGTCGCAGGGGTGATATTTTAAAAGTTGGTAGAATTTAATTTAATCATTCAATCTATAAAAAATCTTCACCTTAATTAGAAGGGGCTTTACTCCAACTTTAAGATGCAGATCAAATTCTTTGCTTGACTTTTATTTTTACTGTGAAATCGTAGCGTAATTTGTAACCTTAAATTCCCTCTAACTGCTCGCATTCTGAGCGGTTATTTTTTAAAGTCATCACACTTTTTCAATCGAAACCGAGATGAGTTATGTCCATTTTAGATACCTATCCCCATGGCGTGGATGTGATTGAACTGAGCACTGGTTCACAGCAAATCAAAACCGCAGCAACCTCTGTGATTGGCGTAGTATGTACTGTGGATAATGCAGATGCATAAGCTTTACCACTTAATACACACGTTTAAATACGGGCCCTTTATCAATGCTTAAAAAAGCTGGCATCAAAGGCACGCTCAAACGCACCTTAAATTCGATTGGCTCAACCATGAAAACGCCTACTTTGATTGTTCGTGTGGCTGATGCAGAAGACGCAAACGACTTTACTGCAAACATTGTTGGCACGTAAGAAAACGGCAAATATACAGGCTTGAAAGCGTTACTCACTACACAATCGACCGTATTTGTTAAGCTAAAATTGCTTGCCGTGCCGAGGTTAGATAATCAAGCGGTTGTTACCGAATTATTGGCAATTGCCAAAAAACTGAAGTGGTACAGAAATATCGTTGAAGATTATTTTTCTTACCATGCTTTTGAATTGTTGAATTTGAGCAATAAGGGCAGTTTTTTTGTTCATTTTTCAAAAAGTAGGATTAAAGCCTTATACTATAAAGTTTTAAACCACTGTTTAACAACTATTTTTGTTCTACATTTTTTGTTCTACATTCCAAATAACAGCTATCGTAAATAATTGTTAAAATAACTTCAAATGCTCATAAGTTCTTTGTGTTGCAATTCGCCCACGTGGAGTGCGTTGCAAGAAGCCTTGCTGGATTAAGTAAGGTTCTAACACATCTTCAATGGTATCACGCTCTTCGCCAATAGCAGCCGCAAGGTTATCTAAGCCTACAGGGCCACCATCGAAGCGTTCAACAATGGCTTGTAAGAGTTTGATATCCATAAAGTCAAACCCTTCGGAGTCCACATCAAGCATTGAAAGAGCTTGTTTAGCAATTTCTGAGCTGATAATGCCGTTATTGCGAACGTCCGCATAATCTCTTACTCGGCGGAGTAAGCGGTTCGCAATACGTGGAGTGCCACGTGAGCGTCGGGCAATTTCGTGAGCGCCATTTTCTGATAGGTCTAAATTTAAGCACTCAGCACTACGTTGTACGATAGAAGTTAAATCTTCTACCGAATAAAACTCAAGGCGTTGCACAATCCCAAAACGGTCGCGTAATGGTGAAGTTAAAGAACCTGCTCTTGTAGTAGCCCCCACTAAGGTAAATGGCGGTAAATCAAGCTTAATTGAGCGAGCGGCTGGACCTTCACCGATCATAATATCAAGCTGATAATCTTCCATCGCAGGATAAAGCACCTCTTCAATTGCAGGAGACAAGCGGTGGATTTCGTCGATAAAAAGCACATCATAAGGCTCAAGGTTAGTGAGCATTGCGGCTAAATCGCCTGCTTTTTCGAGCACAGGTCCAGAAGTAGAGCGAATATTCACGCCCATTTCGTTCGCCACAATATTGGCAAGCGTGGTTTTCCCTAAACCTGGTGGTCCAAAAATCAAAAGGTGGTCTAAGGCTTCATTTCGCAATTTAGCAGCTTGAATAAAAATATCCATTTGCTCCCGCACCGAAGGCTGTCCAACATAATCTGCTAGTAATTTCGGGCGAATAGCACGGTCAATCACTTCCTCTTCTTTTTTCGGCGAGGCACTAATTATTCTATCAGTTTCAATCATTTTTATTTGTCATTTATTAAAGAGAGTTTTTCAAGGCTTCACGAATTAGTTGCTCACTTGTTGCTCCAACTTTATTCACTTTCTTGATCATTTTTTCTGCATCTGCTGGCTTATAGCCTAATGCGATTAGAGCATCTCGTGCTTCATCAGCTGGATCAGTCAGTGAGCTGACTACAATTTTATCGTGAGATTGCTCAACAAAGAAATCGCCTTGCGTCATCCCTTTAAACTTACCTTTAAGCTCAACAAGTAAACGCTCTGCTGTTTTGCGACCTATGCCAGGGATTTTGGTTAGTTTTGCTAATTCTTCATTCTCAACTGCATTTGCAAATTGAGAAACAGACATTGCAGACAAAATCGCAAGAGCAAGTTTTGGACCAACACCATTGGTCTTGATGAGTTCTCGGAATAAGGTTCTGTCTTGTTTTTGGGCAAAGCCAAAGAGTAAATGTGCATCTTCACGAACGACAAGATGTGTAAAAATCGTTGTTTCTTCACCCAGTTGTGGTAAATCGTAGAAACTGGTCATCGGCAGTAGGATTTCATAGCCTACGCCTTGTACATCTAGCACCATTTCAGGGGGCTGTTTTTCAATAATTTTACCGTGTAATCGACCGATCATAGCGTTCCTGTTTATTTGAGCATGAAAGCTTTTATGAGCCCCATTTTCTCTGTCTGCCAAATCTACCCTACCCCTCTTTGCTAAAGAGGGGATTAGGTCTCTGAATAATAAAGCCCTATTGCTATACTTTTAGATTAAGAATAATACCGTCGATATTTCTTTTATATAAAGAAAATCTCCCTCTTTAGCAAAGAGGGGTAGGGGAGATTTGGCAGTAGTGAATACCGAAGAAATTAATTTAAAATCTCACTACTTGAGAATATCTAGTCTATCATAAACTGTATAAAACATCATTATTATTCTGTTTTAATATCTTTCCTAAACGACACCATCAACTGGTCAATTTTGAAATTCTCGGTGTCGATAATTTCAAATTTATATTGATCATACAGCACAAAATCGGTTTTTTTCGGGATTTTGCGGAGCATATACATCATAAATCCGCCGATGGTCTCGTAATTTTCTGCATGTGGAAATTCCTCAATTTCTAACGCACGCATTACATCTTCAAGCGGAGTCGCACCATCTATCAACCACGAATCTTCATCACGGCGAACGATCTGTTCTTCTTCGGTTGAAACCAGCTCACCCATCACAATACTCATTACATCATTAAGAGTAATAATGCCAACCACGAGAGCGTATTCATTCACAATCACAGCAAAATCTTCACCCGCAGATTTAAACAGCTCCAATACTTCATAAAGTGAAAGCGTATCTGGAATAAAAATGGTTTTACGCAATAAGCGTTGATCAGTAAGCGAGACATTCTCATTTTTAAGATATTGCGTGAGCAAATTGTGCGATTCAACATAGCCTAAAATTTTATCTAAACCATTATCGCAAATCAGCAATTTAGAATGCGAATCTTCACCAAGCGTTTGCAGCACTTGCTCTTTGTTATCAGTACGATCTAAAAAAACAATATTTTCACGCGTAGTCATTGTTGAAGTGACACGGCGTTCTTGCATCTCAAATACGTTCTCAATCAAATAATGTTCGTGCGTATTTAACACGCCTGCTTTGGCTCCTGCATCAACCACTGCAACAATATCTTCCGTGGTCATATTTTCTTGGCGAACGGTTGAAACGCCAAATAGGCGGAAAAGCGAGTTGGCAATCCAATCGAAAAACATCACAATCGGTTTAAAAATTACGATGGCAAAGCTCATTATTCTAATTGTTCGAACAGCAACTTGCTCAGGATAAGTCATCGCAATACGTTTTGGCATTAAATCTGCAAAAAGCACAAAAGCCGAAGTAACCAATAAAAATGCTGTCCAAGAAGCAGCCGAATCAACCCAAGTGGCATCAGAATATTCTCTAAAAAGCTGACTGAAGTAAGGGTTAATCGCACTTTCTCCCACAACACCGCCAAGAATGGCAATCATATTCAACCCAATTTGTACCACCGTGATAAATCGCCCTGGTTGTTCCTGCAATTTCATCACTCTTTCTGCGCGTAAGTCGCCCGCATTCGCCATTGCTTGCAGTTTTAAACGTCTCGCTCCAGCAAGTGCAATTTCCGATAATGAAATGACCGTACTGGTTAAAATCAATAAAATAATAATTAAAATAGCTTCAAATAAGCTCATAATTGCCTCTATCGTTGCTTTATTTGTTATAAAACCGCGTGAATTATACTCTATTTCTCCTCTTCAGGCTTGCAAACTTTTTGCCAGATTTGACCGCTTTCAGGCAGGGCTTGTACACAAAAATGCTCATTTCGGTAATCAAATTCCAGTTGATAAGCATGCAGATAAACACGATCTGCTTCATTTCCTGAATACAAAGTATCGCCTAAAATTGGACTGCCTAAACTTTTCATTGCTACGCGTAACTGATGCGTTTTGCCTGTTTTAGGTTGCAAAATAAAGTGGCGAAGTGGCGAATCAATAGTGCAAGAAGTGAATTGCGTAATCGCAGGATTTTCTTTGCTGTGGCAAAGTTTCCAAGCTCCATTTCTCGATTTTTGCATATCGCCCACAATTTTACCCTGTTTCTTTTTCGGTTTTTTGTCGCTAATCGCCCAATAGGTTTTCTGAATTTTGTGTTGTTCAAATAGCGTATAGAAATTCGCAGCCGCCTCTTTATTTAAAG
>NZ_JAHAHT010000033.1 GCF_018373095.1 Haemophilus parahaemolyticus | reverse complement strand
CCGATGGTAAAACACGTGATTGATACGGTAAAACAACTTGATGCACGTCAAATCAACTTAATCTACGGTCACGGTGCAGATTTATTAAAAGATCGTTTAGCTGCTGAGCCTGTGAATTGGGTTTTCCAAGCAGAACAGCTTGGCACAGGACACGCAATGCAACAAGCCGCCCCTTTCTTTGCTGATGATGAAAATGTGTTAATGCTTTATGGCGATGGTCCGTTAATCCAAAAAGAAACTTTAGAACGCTTAATTGCAGCAAAACCTGAAAATGGGATCGCACTTTTAACAGTGGTGTTAGATAATCCAACGGGTTACGGGCGTATTATTCGTGAAAATGGTTCTGTGGTGGCGATTGTTGAGCAAAAAGATGCGAATGCAGAACAGCTCAAAATCCAAGAAATCAACACTGGCGTAATGGTTGCAAGTGGTGCAAGCTTCAAAAAATGGCTTGGCAACTTAAATAATAACAATGCACAAGGTGAGTATTACATTACCGATGTTATTGCCATGGCGAATGCAGAAGGCAATCAAGTGCAAGCAGTGCAAGCAACGGAATTTTTAGAAGTTGAGGGTATAAATAACCGTCTGCAACAAGCTGCTCTTGAACGTTTCTATCAGAAAAAACAAGCTGAAAAATTGATGCTTGCAGGTGTGACTTTACTTGATCCAAATCGTTTCGATATTCGCGGAACGATTGAACACGGTAAAGATGTGACCATTGATGTGAACGTGATTTTAGAAGGCTCTGTGAAACTAGGTAACAATGTGAAAATCGGTGCAGGTTGTGTACTTAAAAATGTGGTAATTGGCGATAATGTGGAAATCAAACCTTATTCTGTGTTAGAAGATTCTGTGGTAGGTGCGAAATCGGCGATTGGTCCATTTTCGCGCTTACGCCCAGGTGCTGAACTTGCTGAAGAAACACATGTAGGCAATTTCGTAGAAATTAAAAAAGCGATCGTTGGTAAAGGCTCAAAAGTGAACCACTTAACCTATATTGGCGATGCAGAAATTGGCAGCAACGTAAATGTAGGTGCGGGCGTGATTACTTGCAACTACGATGGTGCAAACAAATTCAAAACCATTATTGGCGATGATGTGTTCGTCGGTTCAGACAGCCAACTTGTTGCGCCTGTAGAAATTGCCAAAGGTGCAACCATTGGTGCCGGTGCAACCATCACCAAAAACGTGGGCGAAGGCGAATTAGTCATTACACGCGTGGCACAAAAACATATTCAAGACTGGAAACGTCCGACCAAACAGAAATAGTGCCTTAATACCTCCCGTTGTTGGCTTGTTTATTTTAGCTTGCAAACAACGGGATTTTTTAACTTTTTTTCAGACTATTTTCAACCGAGGTTAACATTCCTCTTAACAAATTCAATTCATTTGTTTCTAATTCAGCACGTTGATAAAGGCGGCGAAGTTTGAGCATCACTGCATCATTACGGATAAAACCAAGTGCTTTATAAAGCCTTTCCGTGTGTTGGTAAAAATGTTCCAATGCTTCGGCATTTGGGTAATCTTTTTCGGCTTCTGCAAGCGGTCGATGTTTTGCAAAGTTTTGCGTATTTTCGACCGCTTGTTGATTGCTAAGATAAGCCATTCTCACCTCATAAGCCGCTAATTGCACTGCCATGGCTAAATTGAGTGAGCCATATTCAGGATTGGTAGGAAAGTTTAAGTGATAATGACATTTGAGCAATTCTTCGTTAGTTAGCCCAACACGTTCGCGCCCGAAAACAAGGGCGACTTTGCCTTGTTCAGCACGTTTTACGACTAATTCGCCACAAATACGCGGCTCGATCAGACTGCTTTGTAAGTGTCGCAAACGGGCACTGGTGCCAATAACTAATTGGCAATCTGCAACCGCTTCATCAAAGCTAGCAAAGGTTTGTGCATTTTCAAGCAGATCTTTTGCTCCTGCTGAAAGGGCAAAGGCATCTTCATCAAGCGGGCGTTTTGGCTCAACCAATCGCAAATGGCTAAGCCCCATGGTTTTCATTGCACGAGCTACAGAGCCAATATTAGCGGGCAGAGAAGTTTCGACAAGGACAATTTGAATGTGGTCTAAAATATTCATTTTGATTTTATTTAAAGCATTTTTTATAGCAGCTTATTCTATCAAATTTCAGTTTCATTATGAAATTACAGATTTCGTCAAATAATTAAATTGATAGGCATAATTTTTTTACAAATTTGACAAATTTAGTGGTAGAGTTATGGCATTTTTTTAAAACCATAGGGGCTACTTTAGTAGCTGAAATTATAACCCCAATCCAATACAGGAGTCTTTATGCTTATTGGTGTACCAAGAGAACTGTTAGATGGCGAAACGCGTGTTGCTGCAACACCGAAAACCGTTGAGCAGATTAAAAAACTGGGCTTTGAGGTGATCGTTGAACACGATGCTGGCTTTAAAGCAAGTTTTGAAGATGATGCCTTTGCGAAAGCAGGTGCGTCTGTTGGCACAACACAAGAAATTTGGAATGCAGACATTATTTTTAAAGTGAATGCACCTACTGAACAGGAAATTGCCCTTATTAAAGAAGGTGCAACCCTTGTGAGCTTTATTTGGCCAGCACAAAATCCACAATTGATGGAAAAATTAAGTGCGAAGAAAATCAATGTGTTAGCAATGGATGCAGTGCCACGTATCTCTCGTGCACAAGCATTAGATGCCCTTTCTTCTATGGCAAATATTTCAGGTTACCGTGCGGTAATTGAAGCGGCAAATGCGTTTGGTAGCTTCTTTACGGGTCAAATTACGGCAGCGGGTAAAGTTCCGCCTGCGAAAGTGCTTGTGATTGGTGCTGGTGTAGCTGGTTTAGCGGCAATCGGTGCGGCGAATAGCTTAGGGGCGATTGTGCGTGCGTTTGACTCACGCCCTGAAGTAAAAGAGCAAGTAAAATCAATGGGTGCAGACTTCTTAGAAATTGATTTTGAAGAAGAAGGTGGCTCAGGCGATGGTTATGCGAAAGTGATGTCAGAAGAGTTCAATCGTCGTGCGATGGAACTTTACGCAGAACAAGCGAAAGAAGTGGATATTATTATCACGACAGCGGCAATTCCAGGTAAAGCAGCACCACGCTTAATCACGAAAGAGATGGTAGATTCAATGAAACCAGGCTCTGTGATTGTGGACTTAGCCGCAGCAACAGGCGGTAACTGTGACTACACCAAAGCAGGTGAAGTGGTGGTAACAGACAATCAAGTGAAAGTGATTGGCTACACCGACTTCCCAGCACGCTTACCAACCCAATCATCACAACTTTACGGTACTAACTTAGTGAATTTATTAAAACTATTAGCACCGAACAAAGATGGACAAATCGACATCAACTTTGAAGATGTGGTATTACGTGGTGTAACCGTTGTGCGTGATGGCGAAGTAACCTGGCCTGCTCCACCGATTCAAGTTTCTGCACAACCGCAACAAAAAGCGGCAGCTACCCCAGTTGAGAAAAAAGAAGAGAAACCAACCGATCCACGCGTGAAATATGGCGTGATGGCAGGTGTTGGTGCGTTATTCCTTTGGTTAGCTTCTGTTGCACCAGCGGCATTCTTATCTCACTTTACCGTATTCGTTCTGGCGTGTGTGGTGGGTTACTATGTCGTTTGGAACGTTAGCCACGCATTACATACCCCATTAATGGCGGTAACCAATGCGGTTTCAGGGATTATTATCGTGGGGGCGGTGTTACAAATTCGCCAACCAACGGGTAATTTCTTCATTGATATTCTTGCCTTTATCGCGATTTTAGTCGCAAGCATCAATATCTTTGGTGGTTTTAAAGTGACGCAACGTATGCTTGCAATGTTTAGAAAAGGTTAAGGAGAAGCAAGATGTCATTTGGATTTGTTACGGCAGCGTACATTATTGCTGCTATCCTCTTTATTATGAGCCTAGCGGGGCTTTCTAAACACGAAACCGCAAAAGCAGGTTGTTGGTATGGTATCGTGGGTATGGCAATTGCATTAGTTGCAACCATCTTTGGCCCACAATCACAAGGCACACTTTGGATCTTAATTGCAATGGTAATTGGTGGTTTCATCGGTGTAAAAAAAGCCCTTAAAGTAGAAATGACTGAAATGCCAGAGCTTGTGGCAATTCTTCACAGCTTTGTAGGTTTAGCCGCGGTATTAGTGGGCTTCAATAGCTGGGGCTTACACATAGAAGCCGTTGCACCGACTAACTTAGATGAAGTAGCACTTGCCGCATTCCACGCAGAACAAGCAACCCTTGCGAACATTCACAATGTGGAAGTGTTCTTAGGGATCTTCATCGGTGCGGTAACTTTCTCTGGCTCATTAGTTGCGTTTGGTAAATTAAGCGGTAAATTATTTGGTCGTAAAGTAAACTCTGCAGCATTAAACCTTCCGCACAAACATAAATTAAACCTTGCGGCATTAGTGATTTCAGCATTCTTAATGGTGTCATTCTTAAACAGCCCAGATAATATCTTCCCTGTGTTAATTATGACAGCAATCGCACTTGCATTCGGCTGGCACTTAGTTTCATCAATCGGTGGGGCGGATATGCCAGTAGTAGTGTCAATGCTTAACTCATACTCTGGTTGGGCTGCGGCTGCAGCAGGCTTTATGCTAAGCAATGACTTGTTAATCGTAACAGGTGCGTTAGTAGGTTCTTCAGGTGCAATCCTTTCTTACATTATGTGTAAAGCAATGAACCGCTCATTCATCAGTGTAATCGCAGGTGGTTTCGGTACAGAAGTAAAAGTAAGCTCTGGTGAAGAAGAGCAAGGCGAATACCGCGAAACTTCAGCAGAAGAAGTGGCAGAAATGCTTAAAAATGCAAGTTCTGTGATCATCACACCTGGATACGGTATGGCGGTTGCACAAGCACAATACCCTGTAGCTGAAATCACAGCGAAATTACGCGAAAAAGGTGTGAACGTTCGCTTTGGTATTCACCCTGTTGCGGGTCGTTTACCTGGTCATATGAACGTATTATTAGCGGAAGCGAAAGTACCTTACGATGTGGTATTAGAAATGGACGAAATCAACGACGATTTTGAAGAAACTGATGTTGTATTAGTTATCGGTGCAAACGACACCGTAAACCCAGCAGCATTAGACGATCCATCAAGCCCAATCGCAGGTATGCCAGTATTAGAAGTTTGGAAAGCCCAAAATGTGGTAGTATTCAAACGTTCAATGGCAGTCGGTTACGCTGGTGTTCAAAACCCACTCTTCTTCAAAGAAAATACCCAAATGTTGTTTGGTGATGCAAAAGAACGTGTGGACGATATTTTAAGAGCGTTGAATGCATAATTAGGATATAAGAAGGCTGATTTTGAATGTTCAAAATCAGCCTTTTATCTTATCTATGATGCTAGAGGCTGTTGATAATTTAAAGAGTAAATTGTAGGGCGTGTACAACACACCCTACATTGGATTTAAGCATTTATATGATTCTGTTTCTGATGAAATAAAAATGTAAAATGAATTATCAACGCTCCCTAGAATTTATTAACCCTCGCAACTTGAGCAGCTTAATAAGTTGCGGTTAAATACCTGTGCTGCACTCATTGAGTATTGGTAGTAAATCGATTTTAAACCTAACTCTTCTGCGGTTAAGTATAATTGGTTCAAATATTTTGCAGGGGTGGCAGGGTGAACCATAATATTAATACTTTGACCTTGGTCGATATATTTTTGGCGTTGTGCTGCTTGCTGAATTACGCTTAATTGACTGATTTCGGAGAAGGTTTTGAATATTTCTTTCTCTTCATCAGTTAATTGTGTCAAATGTTGCACAGAACCATCGTTATGTAAGATAGATTCCCAAATTTCTTCGTTATCTAAACCTTTTTCTTTAAGTAATTTCTCTAAGAATGGATTTTTGTAAACGGTTTTGATTTTAGCCAAATCTTTTACATAGTAGTTCGATTTAAATGGTTCAACCGATGGCGATACGCTGCCTAAAATAAAGCTACTTGATTTAGTTGGTGCAATTGACATCAATGTGGTATTACGGCGTCCGTAGCCTTTTAAGATTTCAGGCTCGCCAAAGCGTTTTGCTAAATCTTGTGATGCTTGTAAAGTTTTTTCTTGCAATGTACGGAAAATCTCATTATTTTTTTGCATCGCTTGAAAACTATCAAACGCAATGTTATTCGCTTGTAAGTAACTATGCCAGCCTAAAACGCCTAAACCTAATGCACGGTGGCGACGAGCAAATTTATTTGCACGGTGTAAGAATGGAATTTCATTACTTTTCTCAATAAATTCACTCATTACCACATCTAAGAAGTAGGTTAATACTTCTGGTGCATCAGTATCTTTCCACTCATCAAAATAGAGCAGGTTCATTGAAGATAAGCAGCATACAAAGCTCTCATCAGAGCTTGATGGCAACATAATCTCCGTACACAAGTTTGAAGCGTGTACGGTCATATTTTTATCTTTATAAACGTCTGGACGACCTGCATTCGCATTGTCTTTAAAGAATAAATATGGAATACCTGTTTCGGTTTTACGTTGCAGTAATTTTGCCCAAAGTTGGCGTTTATACGGATCGCCCGCTTTCATTGATTCTAACCAATCGTGCCCTACACAAACGCCGTAGTACATCAACTGGATCGGGTTACCTTCAGTGTGAATATCTAGCCACTCATCAATATCGCCGTGTTCGATATCAATATAGCCCGCAAATTGACCTTTACGAGATGTACCTTGTGAAATTACATCAATCACAGTATCAAATAACTTACTGAAGTTGAATGAACCATCAGATTTACCATTATTTTTGATGGCTGAGCCACGTGGGCGAATATCACCAAAGTAACCTGATGTACCGCCACCGATTTTACTCATCATCCCTACTTCTGCAGTGGTTTCCATAATTTCTTGGATAGAGTCACCGATGTAGCTACCAAAACACGAAATTGGCAAACCGCGCTCTAAACCAAAGTTAGACCAAATTGGCGATGAGAGCGAGAAGTAACCGCGAGCCATATAGTGATAGAATTTATCCGCATAACCTTCAATGCCAAGTTTACGTTCAGCATGTTCAGCGATATAACGAATACGATCTAAAGCGGTTGTGCCTTCAAGTAAGTAACCACGTTGCAAGAATAAACGGCTATCTTCATTTAGCCATACAAAATCAGGGCGAGAATTAGAATAAATCATCTGCGGTAATCTGTTTCATTTTTTTACTATAATCGGTACTACGTTTGTTAAAGAAATCCGTTTCTTTAGTTGAAAGAATTTCAATATCAAACCATTCAGTTTCTTTTAACAATTCAGGATTGATGTTGTGTGGTGGTTCTAAACCTAATATCATCAATGAATTGTTACAACGGCTTTTAATGTAATTGAGCACAGTTTCTTTGCTAATAAAGCTCAAATCACCATCTTCAAAAATCCAATCTAAAATGCCTTTTTCTGCATCAAATGCTTGATCTGCTAAGGTTTTTAATTCAACGAAGAATTCATCGGTAAATAATTCACTGTGTTCATCACGTAAAATTTCGTATAACGCAATTCCGAATTTACCGTGAATTTCTTCTTCTTTAGACGTTGCTTCAACTGCATTTGAAATCCCTTTGAAAAGATTTTTATGCTTATTGAATGACATCATAATCAAGAACTGACCAAACAGTGAAATATGTTCAACGAACAGTGAGAAAAGCACTAATGAAAGCACAAACTCACCTTTGCCCGCATCTTTATCTTTCATAAAGGCTTCCATATAACGGATGCGGTTCATCAGGGGTTCAATCTCTTGAATTTGGCTAAACATCTCATTTAAACCAAGTTTTTCAAGTAAGAACGAATAAGCATCTTTATGACGAACTTCTGATTCAGCAAAAGTGCCTCCTACATCGTCCATCTCAGGTTTTGGGAAATAATGATAAAGCTCACCCCAGAAACGCTTGACATTTACCTCTACTTGAGAAATTGCCAGCATTGCACGTGTTAAAACGTGGCGTTCGTGATCATTAATGGTTGTGCGATAGTCCTGAATATCAGCCGTAAAATTGAACTCAGTATGTAACCAATATGAGTGACGAATTGCATCTTTAAACTCAAGCAGTTCAGGGTATTCGTATGGCTTGATATTCAAGCGTTTTTCAAAAAGATTACGTTTTTTCATATTTTGCTCTAGCTTTTCCATAATAAAATTGAAGAGGATAGGTAGGAATTTGAGGACAGATTTTAGGGAACTTTTAATATAAGAACAAGTCTTGACAAATCTGTTTTAAGGTCATTTCTGAATAGATTATTGATTTATAAAGGGAAAATTTTCGAATACTTTTTGATTCTATATGTTGTGTTAAATTTTTATTAAAATACAATATGTTGTGGTATTTGTGCTTGTTGATATCTTGTTCAGTTCCTTAGTCTTTTACAGAAAATTAAAGAAAAACCCTTTGATTTGTAGTATCATCTCGTCATTTTTTCATTCTTGTCATAAGCGGTTAGATTTCCTGAATCTTTTGCAAAATGTTCAGAAAATTTAACCGCTTTCAACTTACAAACTATGCAAAAAACTTTTTATTCAGGGCGATTTTCCGTTGCTCCCATGCTAGATTGGACTACGCGTCATTGCCGTTATTTTCATCGCCAATTTAGCCAACACGCTTTGCTTTATACCGAAATGATCACCGCTCCAGCAATCATTCACGCCAAATATGATCTGTTGGAGTACAATCCTGCTGAAAACCCGGTAGCATTGCAATTAGGCGGAAGCGATCCAAAACAGCTGGCACATTGTGCAAAATTAGTAGAAGAACGTGGTTATGCAGAAGTGAATTTAAACGTAGGTTGCCCGTCTGATCGCGTACAAAATGGCATGTTTGGTGCTTGTTTGATGGGTAAAGCCGATTTAGTCGCAGACTGCATTAAAGCAATGCAAGATGCAGTCCAAATCCCTGTGACTGTTAAACATCGTATCGGGATTGACGATTTAGACAGCTACGAATTTCTCTGCAATTTTATCGAAAAAGTGCAACCTTATTCGAATAATTTTATCGTGCACGCTCGTAAAGCATGGCTTTCTGGCTTAAGCCCGAAAGAAAACCGAGAAATTCCACCGCTAGATTATGAACGCGTTTATCAGCTCAAGCGTGATTTTTCACATCTCAACATCTCCATCAATGGCGGTATTAAGACTATTGAAGAAATTAAACATCATCTTCAATTCGTTGATGGTGTGATGGTGGGACGCGAGGCTTATCAAAATCCTTCATTATTGGGAGAAATTGACTCGCAAATTTTTGGCGAAAATCGACCGCTTGTTACTGCCCGAGAAGCAGTGGAAAAGATGTTGCCTTATATCGAAAAGGAATTAGCGAAAGGGGTTTACCTTAATCATATCGTTCGTCATATGCTTGGAGCATTCCAAAATTGCAAAGGTGCAAGACAGTGGCGTCGCCATTTAAGTGAAAATGCGTGTAAGGCTGGTGCGAATATGTCTGTAGTGGAAGAGGCGTTGAGATTTGTGGTCAGGTAAAGTAAAAAGATAGGTACTTGCTTCCCCCTCTCCCTAATTTTCTCAGAGACATTGCTTTGCTCAAGTTCTTCAAGGGATGAGGGTGACCAGTTGCAGAGAGAGGAGGCTAATCACGCTACAAATAACAATATTGCCATCAATTGCGGGGAGATGATCCGTAAGAACATCACAAGCGGATAAACGGTGGCATAAGAAAGGGATTGAGCACCGCTCTCTTCTTTCATTTCATTGGCGAAAGCAAGTGCTGGCGGGTCGGTCATTGAACCTGCAAGCAAACCGCAAAGGCTGAGATAGTTCATTTTTGCATACCAACGGGCAATCACACCGACAATCAATAATGGGATAAGGGTAATGAAAATGCCGTAACCCATCCACTCTAAGCCTGAGCCGTTAGTAAGCGTGTCTACAAAGCTTCCGCCTGATTTTAAGCCAACAACAGAGAGAAAAAGCACGATGCCGATTTCTCGCAAAGCAAGGTTAGCACTTGGCGGCATAAACCAGTAGAGTTTGCCGATGCTGCCAATACGGGCTAAGATGAGAGCAACCACAAGCGGGCCACCTGCAAGCCCTAATTTCAACGCAACAGGGAAACCAGGAATGCTTAACGGCAATGAGCCGAGCAACACGCCTAAACCAATCCCGATAAATACAGGCAACATTTGTACTTGCAGCAATTTTTGTTGTGCGTTACCGATAACTGAAATGGCGTTATTTAACACATCGGCACACCCCACCATATGTAATACATCCCCAAATTGAAGTGTTGTATTTCCAGTTGGTACGAGCTCAACTCCCGCACGATTTAAGCGAGAAATTACCACGCCATATTTTTGGTTAATGCCAAGGCTGCGGATTTTTTTACCGAGCACTTTTTCGTTGGTCACCACCACGCGTTCAGCACGAATTTCTCCGCTTGAGGTTGCGACTGGCACATCCACTTCATCGCCAATAATTAGTCGCATTTTTTTTAGCGAGCCAGTTTCCCCGACTAAATGCAACACATCGCCTAAACGTACTTCGCTATCTGCTTTCGGCACAAAGGTTTCTTCGCCCCGTTTAAGGTGTGAACAAACGACATCTTTTTCATTAAACCCAGGGATTTCGGTTAAATTGATGCCGTCTAAATTGCGGTTGGAGACTTGCACAACAAGGGTGTCGAGTGTCTCTTTATCTTGCCCACTCTCTTTGATGAAATTGTGTGCTTCTTCATCAATTTTTACGCGGAAGAAGAGACGAAGTAGCCACATACAGAGTAAAATACCGCAGATCCCGAAAGGATACGCCATTGCATAGGAGATCCCCATTGTGCTGGTTACACCTGTCATTCCAAGCTCGGTTAAAACCTGTTGCCCTGCACCTAGTGCTGGTGTGTTAGTTACCGCACCTGAGTAAATTCCAATAGCTACATCAAGCGGAATACCAGTGAGTTTGTAGATGATAATGGTCGCAAGCGAGCCAAGCACGACAATTAAAATCGCAAAGCCGTTTAGTTTCAGCCCCAATTTACGCAAAGAGGAGAAAAAACCTGGGCCTACTTGGATGCCGATGGTATAAACAAACAAAATTAAGCCAAACTCCTGCACAAAATGTAGCGTGTGACTGTCAAGCTGAATACCGTATTGCGTGGTGAAGTGGGCGACGATAATCCCGCCAAATAATACGCCACCAATACCAAGCCCTACACCTTTGATCTTCCAATGACCTACCCAAAGTCCAATTACAGCAACAAGGGCAAGCAGACTAATGGTTATCGCTGTTTCACTCATATAAACCTCGAAATTAATTAACCCTTTCGGATTATAGCAAGATGATGTTTTGAAAACAGAGTGAAACTTCAAAAATGATAGCTGTGTCACATTTTTTCTTCATCAAGAAAAAGTAAGTGGTTAAGATTGTAAAATCTTTTGCAAATTTAACCGCTTGGCGTATATTGTGAGGCAATGTTGTTTTCATTTAAAGGAGATTTTATGAACGCCTCTCAACTTGCCAAATATATCGACCATACAGCACTCACAGCTGAAAAAACAGAACAAGATATTTTAAAACTCTGTGAAGAAGCCCTTGAATATGGCTTCTATTCTGTCTGCATTAATCCTTGTCATATTCCACTTGCTAAGTCAAAACTGGCGGGTTCATCGGTGAAAATCTGCACCGTTATTGGCTTCCCTCTCGGGGCAAGTGCAACCACTGTTAAAGCCTTTGAAACCGAGCAAGCGATTCAAGCGGGTGCAGGTGAAATTGATATGGTGATTAACGTCGGTTGGATCAAATCGAATCAGTGGGAAAAAGTGCAAGCTGATATTCAAGCCGTGTTTAATGCCTGCCAAGGTACACCGCTTAAAGTAATTTTGGAAACTTGCTTACTCACCACAGAAGAAATCGTCAAAGCGTGCGAAATCTGCAAAGCAATTGGTGTTGCTTTCGTGAAAACCTCAACAGGATTTAACAAAGGCGGTGCAACCGTGGAAGATGTGTCGTTAATGAAACAGGTGGTTGGTGAAATCGGTGTAAAAGCATCAGGTGGCGTTCGTGATACACAAACTGCATTAGCAATGATAAAAGCGGGTGCAACGAGAATTGGTGCAAGTGCAGGGATTGCGATTGTGAAAGGTGTTTTGGTTGAGGGATATTAATTGGACGGGGATAAACCCCGTCATTTTTTTATTTATGAAAAAATTAAGCAGGAAATTTAATAAACAAACCGATAATAAACACTATGGTGGTAAGGCTCGTTTGCTTGAGAAATCCCACCAAATGCTGCAAGTTCTGGGTGGTTTGGGCTGTCTGGGAAGAACTCGGGTTCTAACGCTACGCCTGCATAATCCTCACAAGCACCACTCTCGCCACGAGGTTGCCCAGCAAGCCAATTGCCTGTGTAAAGTTGCACCGCTGGCATTGAAGTTTCAAGGTGTAATTGCAAGTCTTCCACGCTTAAACAAGCGGTGAAATTTTGG
The DNA here is from genome assembly GCF_018373095.1 of Haemophilus parahaemolyticus. Classification (GTDB taxonomy): domain Bacteria; phylum Pseudomonadota; class Gammaproteobacteria; order Enterobacterales; family Pasteurellaceae; genus Haemophilus_A; species Haemophilus_A parahaemolyticus_A. The sequence goes on along the minus strand of NZ_JAHAHT010000033.1, from coordinate 4,136 downwards.
TTTTCTTTTGCAATTAAAAAGGCATGATCGTAGCCGCGTACCACACGTTGGTCTGTATCAGCAAGCAAATCTTCCTCAATCGCTTTAGGTTGGCGGAAGTCAAAACTGGTGCTGTCTACTGGTTTTAATAAGCCGTTTGGAATGCCATTCTCGCTTACGGGTAAATAGTGCGATGCGTTGAGCTGCAAGCTATGATGGTGAATGGTTGTGCTGCCATCTAAGTTGAAATAGGCATGATTGGTTAAGCAAAGTGGGGTTGCTTGGTCGCTTAGTGCATCAAAATAGACTTCAAGCTGATTATCAGTTAGGCGATAAGTTACCGTTGCTTTTACTTCCCCGCCAAAGCCCTCTTCGCCATCTGCAAAAGTGTAACCAAATTTAACCGCTTGCGAGCAGTGTTCTAACACTTGCCACTCCACAGCATTCGCTCCTTTCACGCCGCCGTGCAAGTTGTTATCCCCGTTGTTTTTCGCTAGTTGATAAACTTTATCATTCAGTTCATATTCACCATTTGCGATACGGTTCGCATAACGCCCAACGGTTGCACCAAAATAAGCAGACTGCTCTGCCCAACGTTTTGGTGTAGTGGTAATTAACACTTCTCTGTCGCCTTTGGGGTGTTTAACTATGCAAGAGAGCCAAGAAGCACCAAAGTTGGAAAGGGTAATTTTGAGATAATTGTTTTCGAGGGTAAAGGTTTTCATAGAGAACTTCTTTTTAAAGAATAAAGGCTGTATATACTAATTTCTCCGTAAATAAGTACTATCAAATCTCCCCTACCCCTCTTTGCTAAAGAGGGGGATTCTTTAGTAAAAAAAGAGCTACAGCCTCATATACATTTAGTGGTATAGAAAGATAATCTAAAAATCTCCTAAGATTTCCCCCTTCTTTGACAAAGAGGAGTAGGAGAGATTTGGCAGAAGAAAAAACGGAAAAATTATTTTATTTTAGTTTATGAAACCACTCTCACTCCATCATTCGCAGTGCAGAGGTAGAAGGTTTCTTTAATGCCTGTTTGTTTTTCGTAGTTATCTGCGATTAACTGGCGTAACGCCTCCACTTTCTCATTTGGTACAAGACAGACGATACAACCGCCGAAGCCGCCGCCCGTCATACGAGCACCACCGTTTTTGCCAATCGCTACTTGAGCGAGTTCTACCAAGTAGTCAATTTCAGGAATGGTAATTTCAAAATCATCACGCATTGAATCGTGTGATTCGCCCATCAAGTGACCCAGTTTCACCATATCATTCGCTTTTAAGGCTACAACTGCATCCAACACGCGTTGATCTTCATAAACCACGTGTTTTGCACGTTTATAAGCCAATTCGCTTTCAGCTTTTAACTCATTTTCGCGCGCGTGGAATTGCTCAGGTGTTACATCTCGAAGAGCTTTTACGCCAAAGAATTTAGCCGCTTGTTCGCATTCTTGACGACGGCTGTTGTATTCGCCTGTGACTAAATCGTGTTTTACATTGGAATTAATGATCGCAATGGAATAGCCTTGTGGCACAGGGGTTGGGGTAATCTCAAGGCTGCGGCAGTCAATCATAATTAAGTGGTCTTTTTGCCCTAATGCAGAGGTCAATTGATCCATATTACCGCAGTTTGCACCCACAAATTTGTTCTCTGCTTTTTGTCCGATAAGGGCAATTTGAGCAAGCGAAAGCGGTAAGTTGCCTAACACTTGACAGGTTTTGCCGATAGAAATCTCAAGTGCGGCAGAAGAACTTAAGCCTGATGACATCGGCACATCGCTGGTCATCACTAAATCCGCCCCTTGTTTAAATTCTGGGCATTGTTCTTGCACATATTTCACCACGCCTCTCACGTAGTTTGCCCATTTATGTTCGCTTTGGGTGAAATCTTGGCTTAAATCAAATTCATCTTGTTCGTTAATATCAATCGCATACACACGCCAAATACTATCGTTGCGTTTTGCGAAGCTGACCGCCATTCCGTAGTTGATCGCACAAGGCATAACAAAGCCATCGTTGTAGTCAGTATGCTCGCCAATAATGTTTACGCGACCAGGTGCGAAAACAGTTTGTTCTGCGTTATAGCCATAATGCTCAGTGAATTTTTTTTGAGAAAGTTGTTGTGGGGTCATTGGCTATCTCCTTATTCTTTGTCTTTATAGTGAACGCTATCGCTTACTGCATTTAAACGTTCTGCTGCTTGTTCTGGGGTTAAATCGCGTTGGCTTTCCGCCATCATTTCATAGCCCACCATAAATTTACGCACGGTTGCTGAACGTAAAAGTGGCGGATAGAAATGTGCGTGCAATTGCCAGTGTTCATTTTCTTCGCTATTAAACGGTGCGAAGTGGAAGCCCATAGAATATGGGAAGCTGATGTTAAATAAGTTATCGTAACGTGTCGTTAATTTTTTCAACGCTAAGGCTAAATCTTCACGTTCCGCTTGGTTTAAATCTTCAATCGATTTGAATTGTTTTGCTTTTGGTAATAGCAAGGTTTCAAACGGCCAAGCTGCCCAATAAGGCACAACTGCAATCCAATCTTCAGTTTCAGCGACAATACGTTCGCGTTTTTCTAATTCACGTTTCGCGTAATCAACTAGCAATGGCGAGCCATATTTTTTGAAATATTCTGCTTGGCATTCATCTTCAATCGTAATTTCATTCGGTAAAAAATTACTTGCCCAGATTTGACCGTGCGGATGCGGGTTTGAACAGCCCATCATTGAGCCTTTGTTCTCAAAAATTTGTACCCATTGGTAGCGCTGTTTAAGCTCGCGAACCTGTTGTTGCCATACTTGGATCACTTGCTCAATTTCTGGCACGTTAAGTTGAGGTAAGGTTTTGCTATGGTCTGGAGAAAAACAGATCACACGGCTTTCACCTTGCGTATGCGAAATTTGGAACAGTGGATCATCATTTTTTTCTGGTGCTGGTGTGTCTGTAAGCAAGGCAGAGAAATCATTTTTGAACACAAAAGGTTGGGTATATTGCGGATTTTGCTCACCCGTAATGCGTCTATTGCCTGGGCAGAGATAGCAGGTTGGATCGTAACTCGGTTTATTATCAGCGACCACTTCTTCTTGTTGCCCTTGCCACGGACGTTTTGCACGATGTGGCGAGACTAAAATCCATTGATTTTTTAACGGGTTGAAACGGCGATGCGGATGGTCGTTTAAAACAAATTGTTCACTCATAATCATATCCCTAGAGAATTTTTGGAGGAAGTATAGAAGATTTATAAAAAAAATATGTGACGAACTTCACAATAAGCGATTAAATTTAGAGGAAAACTTACAAAAAATGAGATTTACACTTAATTTTGCTCGGTATTCCTCTCTCTCCTCGTGGGAGAGGAGATAATTAGCTAATTTTCGTAAACTTCAACAATATCGCAGATGCAGGGTCAATAATCGGTAAGCCTAACCCCACTTTCGCCAACCATTCACTGTTGATTACCACTTTTTCACCTGCTAAGGCTTTTACCATCCATTCAGGCAATTTTTTCATTAAGTGACCAAATTTTCCTTCGGCAAAATTACGTGGTAGATCGAGTACTTCCACTTGATAATCGCCTTCTGTCAAATAAGGTAAGCGAAGCGATTCTTGGCGGAGATAGTCTAGCATTGTAAGTTGGTTGATTAAAACGACCGCTTGTGAACCATCTTGGCTCGCTATGCCATTGACTAAGGAAGCAGGATCTTTACGGTCTAAGCGGAACGATTTGCCGCTGTGTAATAAATCACGCAAGGATTTGTGCAACGCAATGTATTTAGCAAAGTTTTGGCGTTCTTCTTCACCCTCTTTTACAGGGTCAAGTTCCACGCCCATATGCCCGAATAGGGCGGTTAAACCACGGAAATTCGCATCTAATTTACGGTAAGTGGTGTGGCAGTGGTATCCACCAATGTGTGCGCCCATCACTTCTGGCGGATAGAAATAGCTGAAACCGCGTTGGATTGTTTGGCGTTCTAAAGCATCGTTGTTGTCAGAAGTCCAGAAACGTTGTGAGCGTTTTAGAATTTCGTAGTCGATGCGTCCGCCGCCTGATGAGCACGCCTCAAATTCCACATTCGGATATTTTTTACAAAGCACATCGCATAAGCGATAAAGGGCTTCAGTTTGTTTGGTTACAGCTGCTCTGCCTTCGTGCGCACCT
>NZ_JAHAHT010000032.1 GCF_018373095.1 Haemophilus parahaemolyticus | reverse complement strand
TGTTTATGGTGGCTGGTATCTACTTTATGAAACAACTTTTGCTTTATGTCTTCACAAAGCTCCTTCTCTCTATTCGATCTAAAAAGATTCTCGCATTAACATTCTGTCTTAGTGCTGCATTCCTTTCTGCTTTCCTTGATGCCTTAACTGTTATTGCAGTAATTATGAGCGTGGGTACAGGTTTCTATTCTGTCTATCACCAAGTTGCTTCAGGTAATACCTCAATTGAAGAACAACTGGATGTAAGCAATGATGACAAGATCACTAATCACAAATATATTTTAGAAGAATTCCGCTCATTCTTACGTAGCTTATTGATGCACGCAGGCGTTGGCTCTGCATTAGGCGGCGTAATGACAATGGTAGGAGAACCACAAAACTTAATTATTGCAGGGCAAGCAGAATGGTCATTTGTGGAGTTCTTACTTCGAGTAGTCCCTGTTAGTATCCCAGCACTGATTGCAGGAATTATTACTTGCTTGGTTGTTGAACGCTTTAAGCTCTTTGGCTATGGGGCAAAACTACCTCTTCGTGTTTGGGTTATCCTTGCTCGCTATAATCAAACCAAAGAAAAACGAATGACAAAACAAGACCGCTTTAAAATGGCAATTCAAGCAGTTGCGGGCGTATGGCTCATTTGTGGTTTAGCTCTCCACCTTGCAGATGTGGGTATTATTGGTTTAACCGTAATTATTTTGACCACTGCATTTTGTGGTGTCACAGACGAACACTCACTCGGTCGTTCTTTCCAGGAATCAATGCCATTTTGTGCCTTGTTAATCGTGTTCTTCTCTGTAGTTGCTGTGATTATCGATCTTAAACTCTTCGAACCAATCATCCACTTTGTATTAGCCGCTGAATCACATTCACAACTCTCGTTGTTCTATATTTTCAATGGTTTACTTTCAATGATTTCAGACAACGTGTTCGTGGGTACAGTCTATATCAACGAAGCAAAACACGCATTAACCTCTGGCATCATTGGTCGTGAACAATTCGATATGATTGCAGTAGCTATTAATACAGGAACAAACTTACCATCAGTGGCAACCCCAAATGGTCAAGCTGCATTCTTGTTCCTCTTAACCTCAGCATTTGCACCTCTTATCCGTCTTTCATACGGTAAAATGGTGTGGATGGCATTGCCATACACTGTAGTCCTTTCTGTAGTTGGATTCTTATCACTTGAACTTATCCTCCCAGAAATGACCGATTTAATGTTGCAATGGGGTTGGATTTTTAACCGATAATGCTGAGTTAATGGCGTATAGCCAGCGAATACATGTCATCTAGAGTATATTTCTAGCGATCAATAATTATTGATCGCTATTTTTATGCATATCTAATCTATAGGAATTCAAATTATTCATTGAAACAAAAGCCTATTTTTTGTTATATTATACGGCAATTTTTAAGTCGCTGAGCCTCACTTTTTATCAGGTGATAGACTGTGTGTAAATAGCTAAAAATAACGGATTTCTTCTTATGTTTAAAAAATTTCTTGGATTATTTTCTAACGATTTATCAATCGATCTTGGTACAGCAAATACGTTAGTTTATGTAAAAGGGCAGGGTATTGTGCTTGATGAGCCTTCTGTAGTGGCAGTGCGTCAGGATAGAATGGGATCGTTAAAAAGTATTGCTGCTGTTGGTTCAGATGCAAAATTGATGCTTGGTCGTACGCCAAAAAGTATTATGGCGATTCGTCCGATGAAAGATGGAGTTATTGCTGATTTTTTTGTAACAGAAAAAATGTTGCAGCATTTTATTAAACAGGTGCATAGCAATAACTTTATGCGTCCAAGCCCTCGTGTGTTAGTGTGTGTGCCAGCAGGTGCAACTCAGGTTGAACGCCGTGCAATTAAAGAGTCTGCAATTGGTGCAGGTGCTCGCGAAGTTTACTTAATTGAAGAGCCAATGGCTGCAGCTATTGGTGCTGGATTGCCAGTCCATGAAGCAACAGGTTCTATGGTTATTGATATTGGTGGTGGTACAACCGAAGTGGCTGTGCTTTCATTAAATGGTATTGTGTATTCAAGCTCTGTGCGCATCGGTGGTGATAAATTAGATGAAGCGATTGTTGCTTATGTGCGCCGTCATTTCGGTTCAGCGATTGGTGAAGCTACCGCAGAACGTATTAAAAAAGAGATCGCAACAGCGAAAATTGAAAATGATGATGATATTGTAGAGATGGAAGTACACGGTCATAACCTTGCAGAAGGAGCTCCTCGTACGTTCACTTTAAATTCAAAACACGTGTTAGAAGCAATCGAACAGCCATTAACAGGTATTGTGGATGCAGTAAAAGCGGTGTTAGAACAATGCCCTCCAGAATTAGCAGCTGACATTTTCGAACGTGGTATGGTATTAACTGGCGGTGGTGCTTTATTAAAAAATTTAGACCGCTTGTTATCAGATAGCACGGGCGTAATGGTGGTTACAGCTGAAGAGCCTTTAACTTGTGTGGCTCGTGGTGGCGGTAAAGCGTTAGATATGATCGATATGCACGGTGGCGATGTTTTCAGCCATGATGAGTAATATCGGCTAATTATTCAAAAATAGAAATGGACATCAGCTTATGTCCATTTTCTATTTAACCCCAACTCTTTTCATTTTATTAGCAACTCTATGAAGCCAATTTTTGCGAAAGCCCCCTCTTTAGGGGTTCGCCTCTTCTTTGCAATTTGTATTTCAATCACGCTGATTACATTAGATGGTCGAAGCAGTGCGATGATTCAAATCCGTAATATGCTCGAAACCGCAGTCAGTGGCTTGTATTATTTTGCCAATACACCTCGCTCTGTATTAGATGGCATCAGTGATAATTTTATTGATACTAACAAATTGCAGCTTGAGAACCGAGTGTTAAAAGAGCAACTTCGCGAGAAAAATGCCGATTTGTTGTTACTCGATCAGCTAAAGGTTGAAAACCAGCGTCTGCGTTTGCTGTTAGGTTCACCATTGCGTCAAGATGAATATAAGAAAATCACTGAAGTTTTAACCTCAGAAATGGATGCTTATCGCCAGCAAGTAGTTATCAATCAAGGGCAAAAAACAGGTGCTTATGTTGGGCAGGCTGTGATTGATGAGCGTGGTGTTGTAGGACAGGTGATCTCGGTAGGTGAAAATATAAGTCGAGTGTTGCTAATTACCGACATCACGCACGCCGTACCTGTGCAGGTATTACGTAACGATGTGCGAGGCATTGCAAATGGCACGGGGCATAATGACGAGCTTGTTATCGATAATCTGCCTCGTTCGACTGATATTGTGAAAGGCGATGTACTTGTTACTTCGGGCTTAGGTAGCCGCTTTCCTGAAGGCTATCCTGTAGCTATTGTGGAAAGCGTTACCAATGATACTAAAAGCCAATTCGCCCGCATTATTGCCAAACCACTTGCCTCTTTAGATCGCTTGCGTTATTTGCTTTTACTGTGGCCAATTAACGATGAAATGCGAAAAGCCCAAGCTCTCTCACCTCAAGAAGTGCGAGAAGTAGTTGAAGAGCGCCGCCGTAGCGTTAGCCCAATTGATCGCTTGCGTAATTTAACAAATAAGAAAGAGCAGGTTGAGGATAAAGCAGAAGAGAAACCAGAGGTTCTTGATCAAACAGATGAAGCTTCGGATAACCCTGCAGCCCAACCAGAACCCGTGCAAGATCAAGAACACCATACTGAACAGGGAGCAGAATAATGCGACAGCATCCACTTTTCCAAATAATTGTGTTGGCGTTTATTTTTGTGGTCGCCCTGATTTTAGAAATTATGCCTTGGCCTGTTGGTTTACAAGGTTTTCGCCCTTCTTGGCTTATTCTTGTATTGATTTATTGGGCATTAGCATTGCCTGATAAAGTCAGTGTGGGCACGGCTTTTGTAGCTGGCATCATTTGGGATTTGATTTTAGGTTCAGTGCTTGGTGTTCACGCACTTGTGCTTTCTATAGCGATCTATTTTGTTGCAAAACACCATCTTATTTTGCGAAATCTCTCTCTTTGGTTACAAGGCGTGATTGTAATTGTTTATATTACTGCCATTCGCATTTTTATCTATTTAATTGGCGTGCTGTTGCATTCTGCTACTTTCAATAGTCAAGAAATTATCGGAGCAGTAATTAGCGGTATTCTCTGGCCTTGGGTCTTCTTGCTCATGCGACAAGTTCGCCGTCAATTACGTTTACGTTAGAGGAGGGAAAAAATGAGCACTTTCTCTTTTGATTTTGCTGAAGATTTTCGACCGCTTTCTGCCCGAATGCGACCTCGTACACTGGCAGAATATCGCGGACAAATGCACTTAATTGCTGAAGGTAAGCCTTTGCAAAAAGCGATTTCAATGCAACGGGCACATTCAATGATCTTCTGGGGACCCCCTGGCACGGGTAAAACCACATTAGCAGAGATTATTGCGTATCATCTGAATGCAGAAGTAGAGCGTCTTTCAGCAGTAACATCTGGCATTAAAGAGATCCGGGAAGCCATTGATAAAGCAAAATTAAATCAGCAAACAGGTAGAAGAACGGTGCTGTTTGTGGACGAAGTACATCGTTTTAATAAAAGCCAACAAGATGCGTTTTTGCCCCATATTGAAGATGGCACGATTATTTTTATTGGTGCAACAACCGAAAATCCATCCTTTGAATTAAATAATGCATTGCTTTCTCGGGCGCGAATTTACATTCTCAAACCACTTCAAAAGCAAGATATTTTAAGCGTATTAGAGCAAGCTTTGACCGATAAAGAGCGGGGCTTGGGTAGCGAGACTTTTGTGTTTGAAGATGAAGTACTTGATTTACTTGCCGATTATGTGAATGGTGATGCTCGTTATGCATTAAATTGCTTAGAGTTAATGTCGGATATGGCGGAAACGACCGCAAAAGGCAAGTTACTCAATAAATCCTTGTTAACAGAAATTCTAGGTGAACGACAAGCCCGTTTTGATAAAGGTGGTGATCGCTATTACGATCTGATTTCAGCCTTGCATAAATCTATTCGAGGCTCTTCGCCTGATGGTGCATTATATTGGTATGCCCGCATTTTAACTGCAGGCGGTGACCCACTTTATGTCGCACGCCGATTATTAGCCATTGCCTCTGAAGATATTGGGAATGCCGATCCACGTGCGATGCAAATTGCGATTAACGCTTGGGATTGCTATACCAGAGTAGGAGCTTATGAAGGCGAGCGAGCTATTGCACAAGCGGTCATTTATTTGGCTGTTGCCCCAAAAAGCAATGCAGTTTATACGGCGTTCAATGAGGCAAAACGTTTGGCAAAAGAGGCGAAAGATTATGATGTGCCAGAGCATTTACGTAACGCACCAACACAGTTGATGAAATCACTGGGTTATGGTGATGAATATCGTTATGCTCACAATGAACTGAACGCTTATGCCGCAGGTGAAAATTATTTCCCACCTGAATTGAAAGATACCGCATTCTACTTCCCGACTGAGCGTGGAATGGAAAAACAGATCAAAGAAAAAATGGCGTGGCTGAAGGTACAAGATATTCAAAGCCCACAAAAACGATATAGATAGTCCAATATAAATAGAGGAAAGCGGTGGGATTTGCAGAAATATTTGCAAATTCGACCGCCTGTAACATTATGCTTGATATTTTACTTCCTGCCTGGCTTGCAGGCTTATTACTCTCACTGATTACCGCACCGCTTGGTGCTTTTGTTGTTTGGCGGAAAATGGCGTATTTTGGTGATACGCTTTCTCACTCAGCACTGCTTGGCGTGGCACTAGGCATCTTTCTTGAAGTTGATCCTTATATTGCCGTGATCGTGATGACAGTTATTCTCGCAATGGCTTTAGTCTGGCTTGAGCACAAAACCAACTACTCAGTTGATACCGTTCTCGGCATTATCGCCCATTGCAGCCTTTCGCTTGGGGTAATTACGATTAGTTTGCTTGATAATGTCCGCGTAGATTTAATGTCTTACCTCTTTGGTGATCTTTTGGCGATCAACTTTAACGATGTTATTTTTATCGGCATTGGTGTCATTGTGATTGGTGGAATTTTAGCCTTCTTCTGGTCTAAACTACTTTCTATTACGATTAGCCCAGAATTGGCGCAAGTTGAAGGATTGAATGTTGCTCGTGTGCGATTATTACTGATGCTTCTTACCGCATTAACAATTGCCTTGAGTATGAAATTTGTTGGGGCGTTAATTATTACTTCACTTTTAATTATTCCCTCGGCAACGGCAAGACGTTTCGCTCGCACACCAGAAGCAATGGTTATTTATGCCACTGTTTTTAGCATCATTGCGGTCTCTCTCGGACTGTTCCTTTCAGGGATTAAAGACACCCCTGCAGGACCATCCGTTGTGGTGTGTGCAGGGGTATTGTTTTTGCTAAGTTTGTTTAAAAAAGAGGCTTGAATAGATATTTTTATGGCTCCACGCTTGCCTTTATTTTTTTAATCACTATAATAACAAGCTCTTATGTTCGCAAGAGCATAATCCAATGGGGGTGTTATTGGTTCCTCGCAACGGTGTTCAGCTTACTTGGTCAGGTTCGGAAGAAAGCAGCCTGGGTTGAAATTTCTGTGTGCCGAGGGGTGCTGGTAACACCCCCACCTTTTTTCTATTTACCTGCCTCTTTTTTCTCTTCTTTTGGTAAACGATATAACTGATGTTTATACAAATAGCTTGGCAGCAAGGCTTGAGCTAATGCATCTTTTTTCGCTTCATCATCCACTCCTTTTGGGAGTAATTTTTCATTCACTTTATCATATTTAAAGCTCTCAATTGGCGTATTTGGACGCATCACAATCACATCATTATTCTCTTTTAATACTGCCTGTGTCGAATCATATTGCATAATTGCACGATTTGGCTCAACGTTTTGGGTTAAGTCATAGCCCATCATTGGGTTTTCACTGCTAATTCCCGCCACCGAAAGCAAGGTTGCAGGCATATCTAACTGGCTGACTAAGCGGTTATCGCGTCTTGGTTCAATATGACTACCTAGCAATAACGCAGGAATATGGAAATGACGAATCGGCACTAAATCATCGCCTGTTGCACGTGAGTCGTGGTCGGCAATAATTAAGAAGATGGTGTCATTCCAATAATTCGATTTTTTCGCTAACTCGAAGAAATGCCCAATTGCATAATCAGCATATTTTGCGGCATTATTACGTGTCTGTTTTGGTTGTTCATATAGCTCAATTTTGCCATCTGGGAACTCAAACGGATCGTGGTTACTTGAGCTAAACACGAGGCTAAAGAACGGTTTGCCTTCATTGTGTAACTGGGTAAAAGTTTCGTTTGCTTTGTCGAATAAGTCTTCATCGCTTACGCCCCAAGTCGCTTTAAATTTGGGATTAGCGTAATCATTTTCATCAATGATACGAGTGAAACCATTGCCGTAAAAAAAGCTTGCCATGTTGTCGAAATGTTTTTCGCCTCCATAAATGAACGAGGTATCGTAACCTTGACGACGCAACAATTCTGCAATGCTAAAGAAGTTATTTTGACTTTTCGTGAGTTTCACGACCGCACGAGCTGGGGTTGGCAAGAAACCGGTGGTTGTTGCTTCAATACCACGCACAGAACGCGTACCCGTTGCATATAAGTTTTCAAACAACCATCCCTCTTCGGCTAATTTATCTAAGTTTGGAGTTAATGGTTTACCGCCAAGCGTGCCGACAAATTGTGCACCAAGGCTCTCTTGAAGCAAAATTACGATATTTTTCGGTTTACCCGTGTAACTTGCTTGGTTGTAAGTCAGTGTCGGAATTTCGCTTGAAATGTAATCTGAATCTGGACGACCACGCAATTTTTTCACACGTTCGAACATCTCTTCATCCGACATTTTGCCATATTGCTCCGCTGATTTTTCTTCATCTTTCAGCTGTTGCACCGCATAAAGCACAGAGTAGCCAGAGTTTAATACAAGAGAGTTTACGAGCGGATCGCTTGAAAATGCAACCATTGCTGGGTTAATCCCACGGTGAGCAAAACTTGAACGCCCACCGACAAATACCAATGTTGCCACAAGCACGGCAACAAGCGGTCGAATTTTCCAACTCATTTGTAAACTACAGGCAGAAACCTTTTTCACCGCCCAACCTGCCAATTTCCAATAAGCAAAAATTGCCAATGCCATCACCACAAGGCTAATAATCACCGTGGTTAAATGTCCGTGAATAAGCATCGTAAACACTTCTTTTGGATAAGTCAGATATTCAATAAACAAGCGGTTCGGACGCAAGTCAAAGGTTTCGATAAAGTTAGGCGTTGCTACTTCCATAAACAGAATGAATACGGAACCTACAGTAAGCCAAATGCGTAAAATTGTTTGCCAAATTTTGCCAATTACATTGTTACTGAGCAATAGTACGCTAAATAAAGCAGGTAAACCAAATAGCCAGCAAAGGGCTGACACATCAATTCGAAAGCCTTGCAACATTAGTTGCGACCAGCCATCTACCGCATTTACCCTTTCTGCTTGCCATAAACCAAGGGCAAGTCGGGAAAGTGAAAGTAAAATTAAGTTAATAATAATGAAAAAAAGAACTGGAAAGAGTAGAGAATGTCTTGTCCTTTGAGTTTGTTGTTCCATAATAATTCCTTAATATAAAATAAAAATTCCTCGCATTTTACGCTATCCATTTTATAAACGACAGTAGCTAGAAAATAAAATACTCATTTTGCGGAAATGATGATAATCCTATATACCAACCAACTCAGAGAAAAATATAAAAGATTACTAAGATACTTCTTGACTGAAAAAATTGAATTGCTAGAATTCTGGCATTCTTTTTTATAAAGAACTGTTCGGATGAAGGTAGCTGGAGAGAAATGAATTAACATTTCACCGACGAGGTAAAATCTTTCAGGTGCACATTGTGCGAGGACTGTTACTGGACGAACCCTTGGAGAGATCCAATCTGCAATGCAGAAAATGGACGCCGAAGGCGAAAATGCTTAACGCCCGTTAAGTGTGAAACGCTCAGGCAAAAGGACAGGGGAGAAAAGTTATTCCATAAACAAGCGGTAGCATTTTGCCATTTTTTTGCAAAAAACGACCGCTTGCTTTCGCTTTTCTTTCCTTGTAAGTAAAATTTACGAGGAACATCAAATGTCAATTGACACTATTCTTAACCAAATTAGCAGTTTTATCTGGGGAGCACCGTTATTGATTTTGCTCTCTGGTGTAGGTGTTTATTTCACGCTTAGCCTTAAGGGTATTCAAATCACGCAACTTTTCCGTGCGTTCGTCTATATGTTTAAGCCCGAGCGAGGGCAGGGGCAAACAGGCGATATTTCCGCATTTGCTGCACTGTCTACCGCCTTAGCGGCAACTATTGGTACGGGTAACATTGTGGGTGTAGCAACAGCAATTCATTCGGGCGGGCCTGGTGCACTCTTTTGGATGTGGCTGATTGCATTATTCGGTATGGCAACCAAATATGCTGAAGGCTTGCTCGCGATCAAATTCCGCGGACGTGATCGCTCTGGTTTCGTTGCTGGTGGCCCGATGTATTACATCGAAATGGGAATGGGCAAAAAGTGGAAATGGCTTGCTAAAGCATTCGCCTTCTTTGGTGTTTTAGTGGCTTTGCTTGGCATCGGAACATTCCCGCAAGTGAACGGAATTACCCATGCATTACAATCTACTTTTGATATTCCTGTTGTACTTACCGCCGTTGTGCTTACGTTAATTGTTATTGCTATTGTTTTTGGCGGCGTGAAACGTATCTCAAAAATCGCAAGCGTCGTGGTGCCATTTATGGCGATTGCTTATGTGATTGCCGCTGCAAGCGTGTTAGTGCTTAATGCAGAGAAAATTCCAGAAGCGATTAAATTGATTGTTTATGCGGCATTTAATCCAGAAGCCGCGTTAGGTGGAGCATTTGGCTTTACCGTAATGCAAGCCATCCAATTGGGTGTTGCTCGTGGTATTTTCTCGAATGAGTCGGGTTTAGGTTCTGCACCCATTGCAGCGGCTGCGGCTCAAACTAAAGAACCTGTGCGTCAAGGCTTAATTTCAATGACAGGTACGTTCTTGGACACGATTCTTGTCTGTACGATGACAGGACTTGTGATTGTGATTACAGGGGCTTGGACACAAGGTGTACAAGGTGCAGAGCTGACCAATCTTGCCTTTAATCAAGGGTTAGAGAGCAACGTTGGTTCATTTATTGTGACTATCGGTTTAGTGTTCTTCGCATTCACGACTATTTTAGGTTGGTGTTATTACGGCGAGCGTTGTTTTGTTTACTTAACGAAAGGTCGCACCAAAGGGATTAAATTCTACCGCTTGTTATTTGTGGTGTTAATTGCTTCTGCACCATTCTTGGAATTGCAAACTATCTGGACAATTGCTGACATCGTAAATGGCTTAATGGCATTTCCAAACTTAATCGCATTGATTGCATTGCGTAACGTGATTATTGGTGAAACAAAAGCGTATTTTGCGAGCTTGAAGGTGGATAAGGCTGCTTAAAACAATATGTAAGAGTGGTTTATTCAAGTTTGAAGTGGTATATGAAGTATTTATTTACCTTTGAGGAATATTCGTAAAATAAATATTGAAAATACGACAAATAGGATAGAAAGATTATTTAAAAATCTAAAGCGTCATTTAAATAATCATAATGAATTATCAAAAAAACATAAGATATATGCTTATAAAGGATTTTTTAAATAAAAAGAGTTGGTAAAGATTACTAGAAATAATCAAGATCAACATTTTTGCCTATTATGCCGAAAAAAGGGCACAATAAAAATCTTTTACGTGTCCTTTTTCATTTCTATTTCTTCATTAATTTATAGTTTAATTGCGTATTCGCAACAGAATTCCCATCCGCATCTAACAGCTCAGCATAACTGTCTGTTACTTTTAACAATAAATTGCCTGAGTTTTGTTCTAAACGAATTACGCCAGATTTTTGTTTATCCCAAGCAAATTTACCTTTATCAACAAAGGGATGTTGTTTGCCATTTTTGAAATAAACTGTGTTGTATTGATAGGTATTATCTGCGTTTAGCACCAATTCAGCTTGGATTTTGTCGCAGTCGGAACAAGGTAGTTCGCCTTGATAGGTACCTGCAACATTTTTATTTGGAAGCATTGAACACGCCCCTAATAAGCCTGCGGTTAAAACTAATGCGATTTTTTTCATCCTAGCAATCTCCTTAATTAACTCGATTTGAAATCGGGATTGATTTTAAACACACATTCATCAATCTGCGGATAAACTTTTTGGATCATTGAAAGCAGTTGCATTTGTTGCATCTGAAAACCTTGCAAAATGGTCGCGTTCGGCACTTCAATAATCAAGTGATTTTCTACCAAATTAACAATGCGATAAAACTTACGGAATTGAGCGGGCAAAAGCGATTGAATTTTCTCGTTAAGCTCATTCAATTGATTTGCACGTTGGACAATCTTAACTAAGCTGGAGTTCTCCAAAATTTCCGTAATGTTTTTTATTGAGTGATTTTTCATCAAATTCGAACGTTTGAAAATAATCCCGATCTTACCGCTATTTTAGTTTTTTCGCTAACATTGTTGCAAAACGAAGCTGAATGCGGTTACCTTCGCTGTCAGTTTTATGTAAATGCCCCAAATCTTCGTTATATTTCACTAATTCCCAATCTTGGTAATAGTTCGCTAACTCGCCTTCTTTGAAGGTAAATGAGAACGGCATTGGGCAAGGGTAATCTTCGGTGCTCATTGCACACACGATTAAGTTATACCCGCCCACTTTGGTGTTTTTCTGCATATTTTCAATAATAGCTGGAATGCGATCACGATTAAGGAACATCATTACTACCGTTGAAACAATCAGATCAAATTCGCTTGCTTGAGAGCCAATCGTTGCGTCATTGATGTCATAAACGCCTGTTGAAATATTTGAGAGTTCTTCTTTTTCAATAATACGGTTTAAGAAATCGATGCTCTCTTCGTTGTGATCGACCGCGGTAACATCAAAACCAAGCAAGTTTAAATAGAGTGAGTTACGACCGCGTCCGCAGCCTAAATCCAATGCTTTTCCGCCTTTCACATAATTAACTGCGTTTAATACTTCAGAGTGCGTGGTGGTAAGGTTATATTTTTTCGCATAAAAATCTTCAGGCGTGCAGTAGAAGGCGAGCTGGCAAGTTAAATCATCAGAAAGAGCTTGGACTTTGTGCCAAACTTGAGGTGCAACAAAAGGCGGCTGATGTTCGCTATCAAACACGGTTTCGCTTAAAACTTCACCGTCTTCAGTTAATTCAAAATATTTTAATGAACCGCTCAAAATGGTTAATTTTGCCCAAGTGCCGACTTTAGTGTTGTGCTGTTCTTGGAACATTTGTGGGAGTGTATTGATATTCCAAATAGGCATTTGTTTGTAGCAGATTAAGTTTTCCATAAGATTTCCTTTTTGAATGAGAAGATAAGTAAGAATAAAGTTGCCGTTATTCTATCACTTCGCATTTTTCGGGCAATAAAAATCCGACTAATTTAGTCGGATTACCTTGTTTTAGGGATATCTTGAAATAGAAAAAATCACTCTTTCCAAACTACATGATACTGACGGTTTTCTTCTTCATGAGAAATCAAGAATTTAGCGAATACATCGTCCATTTCATCTTGGTCATTAATTAGACCGACCCAAACTTCCGCAAAGGCATCGGGATCAATTAGTGTGCCGATTTCTTCATCCCAATTATCAGCGGTTTCGACCATTTCAACCGCACCACGATCTTCAAATTGCAGATTAAATAATAAAATATCGGCAGGATCTAAATTCTCGCCCGCCATCTCAAGGAAAATATCGTATGCAATATCAATTGCCTCATCTGGAGTTAATTTTTTCATAGTGTTCTCTTTTAAATAGATGTTATTTGAATTAAACGGCTGGTTACCATTCCCGCTGATTTCTCTTTAATGATTTGCCAATTTTCTGCTAAATGTAAAGGTAAGTGATTTTTCTCGGTCTCCACATAAATTAATGCATTTTCTGCCAGCCAATTATTTTGCTGGAGCAAAGTTAATACTTGCGGAACAAAATTGTGATGAAATGGTGGGTCGATAAAAATAATATCAAAGGGCTCGCTACTGTTGTTCTGAGATAAATAGGCAAGTGTATCGGTGTTAATCACTGTACCTTTATCCGTTTTTAAGCTAGTTAAATTTTTCTTTAATTGCTGAGCGGTATTGGCAAATTTCTCTAAGAATACGACCGCTTGAGCTTGACGAGAAAGGGCTTCAATGCCTAACGAACCACTGCCCGCAAAGCAATCTAAACAGCGAGCATTGGCAATATCCATCATCAACCAATTAAACAACGTTTCTTTAACACGATCAGTGGTCGGGCGTAACCCTTCTGCATTCAGCACAGGTAATTTTCGCCCTCTCCATAATCCCGCAATGACACGGACTTCTCCTATCGCTTTATTAGAATTTTGGGGTGATTTTGAGTGTTGGGTTCTTTGCATAATCAATTAGAAATAAAAAAGTGGGCTATTTTAGCCTAGAGAATGCAGAAAGGTCTAGCATATTCGCTAGACCTTTAAAACTATAAATTTCTCAACGCTTCAATACGTTTTTCAAGTGGTGGGTGACTCATAAACAATTCTTTTGAACGCACACCGTTAATCATAAATGCTGCTAATGAACCTTCCATTTCTTGAGGTTCATGAACACGTTGTAAACGTTGTAATGCCATAATCATTTTTTCTTTACCCACTAATTTAGCGGAGCCCGCATCCGCACGGTATTCACGGTAACGAGAGAACCACATTGCAATCATGGTTGCAATCACACCAAATACCATTTGTAAAACAATATCTGCAATCCAGAACACCATCGTGTTTGTGCTTGAGTTGCCATTTTCATCTTTAGTGCTTGCCACTGCAGTTGAAATCATACGAGAAAGGAAAATCACAAAGGTATTTAACACACCTTGTAATAAAGTCATTGTTACCATATCACCGTTCGTAATGTGGGCAATTTCGTGAGCAACAACTGCTTCTGCTTCATCTTCGGTCATATTGTCCAACAAGCCTGTACTTACTGCGACAAGCGAGTTATTTTTAGTTGCCCCCGTTGCAAATGCATTTACGTCAGCAGAGTGGTAAATCGCAATATCTGGCATTGGGATGCCCGCTTGTTTAGATTGGCGTTGAACGGTGTTGAACAGCCATTGTTCTGCTTGGTTACGAGGTTGTTGAATTATTTCCGCCCCTACTGAACGTAATGCCATTGTTTTTGATAAGAACAGGGAGATTAAAGAACCTGAAAAACCAAACACAAGCGATAATACTAAGATACCCGCGGTACTTTGACTTTGAATACCCGTTACTTTAAAAATAATGTTTAACACAATCCCTAATACGAAGGTAATCGCAAGGTTGGTTAATAAAAAGAGAATGACACGTTTTGCCATTGATTAAACTCCAAATAAAGGTAAGAAAACTCTCCCTATAATGAGGGAAATGTCTGAGAATTCAAGCTATCAGACAACATTTATTCCCATAAATTTAACTGATTTGTAATTTTTCTGCTTGGAAAATGTACATTTAAGCCAATTAAACGAATATTACGCTCATTTCTGCGTGTCCAAACTTGATGTAGTAATTCTTTAAATCGTTCAAATTCAAGCCCATCAGTGGTACGTTCAATTGTTGTTTGATTAAAATCATCAAATTTCAGCTTAATCCCTAGTTTCTTAAATTCGTGTAAAGGCGTGTCGGCCCAGTTACGTTGAATTCGGAAAAGCAGCTTGTGATAAAGTTCATCGATAATCAGTTCTGCCTGTGCGAGTGTGTTGATATCTTGCAAAAGCGTATTTTCAACTGCAAGGGATTTACGCGGGCGATCAACTTCCACTTTACGAATATCAATGCCGTGGCAGAAATCCCACAGGCGTTGTCCAAATTTACCAAACTCTTGATAAATCACCGTTTGCGAGCTTTGTTGAACATCTTGGCAAGTGAGCAAGCCCATTTGTGCGAGCTTCTCTTGTGTGACTTTACCCACACCAGGGATTTTTTTAAGCGGTAGATTTTTAACAAAATTTTGCACCTCTTCGGGCGGAATCACAAATTGACCGTTTGGTTTATTCTGATCGGAAGCAATTTTTGCCAAAAATTTAAGCGGAGCGACACCGGCTGAAGCTGTAAGGTGCAATTCATTCCAAATTGCTTGGCGGATATTTTCCGCAATCCAAGTTGCAGAGCCAGAATGTTGTTCACAATCGGTTACATCTAAATAGGCTTCATCCAATGAAAGCGGTTCTATAATCTGGGTGTAACGTTGAAAAATCTGATGAATTTGAGCAGAAACCGATTTATACAATGGCATATTAACAGGCAGCAAAATCAAATTTGGACAGAGCTTCAATGCTGTTGCCGTTGCCATCGCACTATGCAAGCCAAATTTTCTCGCTTCGTAATTACAAGTGGTGAGCACACCTCGCTGATTTGCTTTGCCACCCACCGCAACGGGCTTACCTTTTAACAGAGGATTTTCCCGTATTTCAACGGCGGCATAGAAGCAATCCATATCAATATGGATAATTTTTCTCGTTTTTTGCTCTGCCGTCATTTGTAAAATTTCCTTCAAAATACACCGCTTACAAATGGATATAAAACCAGTTTTATTTTAGCTAAATACTGGTAAAATTTCCACAATAATTCATTGTCCAAGGCATAAAATAATGTTATACGGCTTGTCGATTGTGCTCATCCCTCTCTTTTTAGGTTATTTTTCTCGCATTTCTCATCCAATGATTTTGCATTGGGTCAATCGCATTGTGAGTCTTTGCCTCTATTTGATTTTGCTCGTCATCGGTGTTTCGCTTGGGCAGTTGGATAATATTGTCGAAAAACTCCCGCAAATTGGCTCAGCAGCATTGGTATTTAGCCTTTCTATTCATACCTGCAACATCTTAAGCCTTGTGATTTATGATAAATGGCAGCCAATGGCTCGCGAAGTTGTTGCACAAGATAAAATGCCTTCTCGGTTAGCACAATTAATGATGTCGTTAAAATTGATTGGGGTGACTATTCTCGGGGGGCTATTTGGCTTTTTCACCAAAGATTTCTTTGTATTTCCTTCGCACGCAAGTTCTGTTGTGCTGGTAGTAATGATTTTAGGCGTGGGCATTCAACTCAGAAATAGTGGCATTCCATTGCGAGAAGTTTTTTTGAATAAACGAGGCATCCAAGCCTCAATTATCTTTATGGTGAGTAGTTTGATTGGTGGTGTGATTGCGGCTTGGTGGCTTGATTTCTCTGTAATGAAAGGGCTTGCTTACGCTTCTGCTTTTGGTTGGTATTCGCTCTCAAGTGTTTTGATACACGATGCTTGGGGAGCTTTTTATGGAAGTATCGCCTTTTTCAACGATCTTTCCCGTGAAATTTTATGTCTCTTTATGATTCCATTTTTTATGCGGAATTTCCCATCCACAGCAGTAGGATTAGGCGGTGCAACCTCATTAGATTGTACTTTGCCGATTATTCAAAAATCGGGCGGAATGCAAGTCGTACCGCTTGCAATCAGCTTTGGTTTTATCGTAAACCTTGCTGCGCCGTTATTATTGGCAATTTTTATTAGCTTGTAGATTTGAGAACTATGTATAGCCATTAGCAACTTTCACAGGTTTACGATCGGAGTTATGTTGAAATCTTTCAGTGAAATCAGTCCACATTTTTTCTGTTTCTGTGGTACAGAGGTTAAAAAAATGAAGAATAAACTAAAATCAGTAATTTTTTCATATTAGTGTTTTGAAAGTGAATAATTTTTGTGAAAGTGAGAGCGATTTATCTTGGGTAAAGGTAATAAAGCATTTACATCATATTGGCTGACGGGAATCGTATGCCCAATATACTCTTCAATGGCTGGTAAATTCA
>NZ_JAHAHT010000031.1 GCF_018373095.1 Haemophilus parahaemolyticus | reverse complement strand
TTCTAATAGGATTTCAGCGCCCATCATGGCATCCAAATTATCCCCGATTTTAACGGTAACTGTTTGCTCTAATGTACCTTGAGGAATTTCAGTTCCTAATTACCAGCTTTGTACGTCGCTTTATGGATGAACACGGCTTCTTAGACATCGAAACCCCAATGCTCACCAAAGCGACTCCAGAAGGGGCTCGTGACTATTTAGTGCCGAGCCGTGTACACAAAGGCAAATTCTATGCGTTGCCACAATCTCCACAACTTTTTAAACAACTACTCATGATGTCGGGCTTCGACCGTTACTATCAAATTGTGAAATGTTTCCGCGATGAAGATCTGCGTGCCGACCGCCAGCCTGAATTTACCCAAATCGATGTAGAAACCTCATTCTTAACCGCTGAAGAAGTGCGTGCCATTATGGAAGAGATGATCCACGGTTTATGGTTAGATCGCTTAAATGTGGATTTAGGCAAATTCCCAATGATGACGTGGCATGAAGCAATGAATCGCTTTGGTTCAGACAAGCCAGATTTACGTAACCCGTTAGAATTAGTTGATGTTGCGGATATTTTAAAAGACGTGGAATTCAAAGTATTCCACGAGCCAGCGAACTCACCAGATGGTCGTGTAACAGTATTACGCGTGCCAAACGGTGCAACTTTAACCCGTAAACAAATTGATGAATACACTCAATTTGTCGGCATTTATGGTGCGAAAGGTTTAGCGTGGGCGAAAATTAACGATGTGAACGCAGGCTCAGAAGGTGTACAAAGCCCCGTGGCAAAATTCTTAAATGAAGAGGTAATCAAAGCATTAATTGCCCGCACCAACGCTCAAACGGGCGATATTTTATTCTTCGGTGCAGACAAATGGCAGGTGGTAACCGACTCAATGGGTGCATTACGCTTAAAAGTGGGTCGTGACTTAAACTTAACTGATTTAAGTGCGTGGAAACCATTATGGGTCATCGACTTCCCAATGTTTGAACGTGATGAAGAGGGCAATCTTTCAGCAATGCACCATCCATTCACTTCACCAAAAGGCTTAACCCCTGAAGAATTGGCAGCAAATCCGGTGAATACGGTAGCGAACGCTTACGATATGGTGATCAACGGCTACGAAGTGGGTGGTGGTTCAGTGCGTATTTTCGACCCGAAAATGCAACAAACCGTGTTCAACATTTTAGGCATTAACGAACAAGAACAACAAGAAAAATTCGGCTTCTTGCTCGACGCATTAAAATTCGGTACACCACCACACGCAGGCTTGGCATTCGGTTTAGACCGCTTGACAATGCTTATCACTGGTACAGAAAACATCCGTGATGTGATTGCCTTCCCGAAAACCACCGCAGCAGCATGTTTAATGACAGAAGCTCCAAGCTATGCAAATCCACAAGCGTTGGAAGAGTTAGCAATTGCAGTGAAAGCGGTGGAAAAAACGGAATAGTTTGCAAATTTTATACTACATAGAATAAAAAATGCTGGGATATGTGAACATCTACCCAGCATTTTTATTAGGAATATCAACTAATGAAGAAAAATAATCAAGAACAATCTGATAATGAAATTCGCCTTGATAAATGGCTTTGGGCAGCACGTTTTTATAAAACACGTTCGATTGCTAAAGCGATGATTGAAGGCGGAAAAGTACATTACAACGGTCAGCGAGCAAAAGTTAGCAAAGCAGTTGAAATTGGAGCGACGCTCAAACTACGCCAAGGTAATGAGGAGAAAGAGATCGTTGTTACTGCACTGAGCGATCAACGTCGTGGTGCACCAGAAGCACAATTACTTTATCAAGAGACAGAAAAAAGTGTAAAACAGCGTGAAGCGATTGCGTTTGCTCGTAAGGCAAATGCCCTTTCGATGCCACATCCAGATCGTCGCCCGAATAAGAAAGAACGCCGAGAGCTAGTCAAATTTAAAGACCATATCTTGTAATTTGCAAAAGCACCTCCATATTGTGTGCAACATACATTCCCCCTTTATGTAAGGGGCTTTTTTATTTTAAGGAACATTATGTACAAACAAGACAACGATAAACTCTATCGATACTTATTCCAAAACCGTGCTGTGCGTGGCGAATGGGTACGCTTAAATGATACTTTTACCAAAACATTAAACACGCATCACTACCCAATCGCGGTACAAAATTTATTAGGTGAGATGTTGGTCGCAACCAGCCTTTTAACCGCTACAATGAAATTTGAAGGCACTATTACCGTGCAAATTCAAGGCGATGGTCCGTTAAAATTAGCGGTCGTAAATGGCAATGAGCAGCAGCAATTACGTGCATTAGCTCGTGTAGAAGGTGAAGTTGCAGAAACAGCCACTCTACACGAAATGATCGGTAATGGTGTGTTGGTTATTTCTATCATTCCAACAGATGGCGAACGCTATCAAGGCGTAATCAGCTTAGATAAACCAACAATTCGTGAATGCTTAGAAGATTATTTTGTGCGTTCTGAGCAGTTACAAACGCATTTAGTAATCCGCACAGGCGAATATGAAGGCACAGCTGTTGCAGGTGGAATGTTGTTGCAAATTATGCCAGACGGCACGGGAACGCCTGAAGATTTCGAGCATTTAGCCACTTTAACTGAAACCGTGAAAGATGAAGAGTTATTCGGCTTGAGCACAGAAGAGTTGCTTTATCGTCTATACCACGAAGAGCACGTGCAAGTTTATGAACCGCAAAATACTGAATTCAAATGTGGCTGCTCACGTGAACGTTCTGGCAATGCGATTTTATTATTGTCAACGGAAGAAATTGAGGAAATGTTAGCCGAAAAAAATGGCGTGATTGATATGCAATGCGAGTGTTGTGGCACGCAATATTTCTTTGATAAAAAAGCGATTGAAGAGTTTAAAGAAGAAGCGGATAAATTAAATCAGTTAGGCTTGTAAAAATCAAAAAATGCTCTATTTCTCTGAATTATTAGCATCTACTAATAAAGAAATAGAGCATTTTTGTTTTTATTGATTATCTTACTTCACCGTCACACGGGCAAATTTACGTTTACCTACTTGGTAAACAAAGGTGCCTTTTTGTGCGTTTTGGCGAACATCATCGACTTTCTCACCATCAATTTTCACTCCACCTTGTTGAGCAGAGCGGATTGCTTCAGAAGTTGATGGCACTAAACCAGTCTCTTTTAATAAGGTAGCTAAGCCAATTTCACCTTCAAAGGTAAATTCTGGCATTTCATCTGGTATCGCACCTTTTTGGAAACGGTTAATGAATTCTTGTTCCGCAGCATTTGCTGCTTCTTCATTGTGGAAACGTGTGATGATTTCTTTTGCGAGTAAAATCTTCACATCACGCGGGTTTTTACCTGCTTCCACGTCCACTTTTAACTGTGCAATTTCTGCAAGCGGTCGGAAAGAGAGTAAATTATACCAATCCCACATTAACTCGTCAGAGATTGACATAATTTTGCCAAACATTTCGCTTGGGGCTTCAGCTACGCCAATATAGTTACCGAGCGATTTCGACATTTTTTTCTCGCCATCTAAACCTACTAAAAGCGGTAAAGTCATTGCCACCTGTGGTTTTTGCCCTGCAGATTTCTGTAATTCACGACCAATCAATAAGTTGAAGGTTTGGTCTGTACCACCGAGTTCCACATCGGCTTCTAATGCTACCGAGTCGTGACCTTGCAATAATGGGTAAATGAACTCGTGGATCGCGATAGATTGTTGATTTGCAAAGCGTTTTTTGAAGTCATCACGCTCAAGCATACGTGCAACAGTGTAATTTGAGGCTAAGCGGATCATTCCTACTGTGCCTAATTCACCCAACCAGTCTGAATTGAACACGATGCGGGTTTTTTGCGGATCTAAAATTTTGAAAATCTGCTCTTTGTAGGTTTCTGCATTTCGTAATACATCTTCACGAGAAAGTGGTGGGCGAGTAGCATTTTTGCCTGAAGGATCGCCCACAGTTGCGGTGAAGTCACCAATTAAGAAGATAACTTCGTGCCCAAAATTTTGGAATTGACGCAGTTTATTTAATACCACCGTGTGACCTAAATGAATATCAGGCGCTGTTGGGTCTGCACCCAGTTTTACACGTAATGGACGGTTTTCTTTAAGTTTTTCGATTAAATCGGCTTCGGAGTAAATATCTTCTACACCACGCTTAAGCTCGGCAAGAATCGTTTCGATTGATTGGCTCATAATATTCCTTAAAATAGGCTGAAAAATGATTCTATTATAACGGCTTTGAAAAAAAAAATGAAAAAAAACACCGTATTTTGTGGGGAAATACGGCGTAAAGAGTTGGAGTGATTACCTATTATTATTATTTGGAATTTCTGCAAATAATAATGATTATCATCAAGTTAGTCAAGAAATTTATAAATAAAAATAATTCTCAAATAATTGACTGATTAAAAAATAGACTGAACTCTGTTTTTGAAAGCAATTTTCATTGCAAAATGAAAAAAAAATCCAACATACTTCTCATTTTTGAATATTGGTTGCTGATCTTCGTTGCATAAATCAGTAAAGTATCATCATCAATTTAGGAAATTATAAAATGAATACTTTTTATTCACTTGAGCCAAAGCAGTCGGTTATAAAATTACTCCAAATCACCGACCCACATCTTTTCTCTGATGTCACAAAAGATCTGCTTGGCGTTAATACGCACGCAAGTTTTCAAGCTGTATTAGATGAAATCCAAGCAGAGATGCAAACACAAGCGGTTGATTTTGATGCAATTTTAGCAACAGGTGATTTAATCCAAGATCATCAATTTGAAGGTTATTTGCATTTTGCTGAGATGATTCGACCGCTTGCAAAGCCTGTATTTTGGCTAGAAGGCAATCACGACCAGCAACCACAAATGAGCTTGTTGTTAGGCAAGTTTGATTATATTCGCCCCGAAAAACAGATTTTTGCAGGCGATCATTGGCAGATTTTAATGCTCAACAGCCAAGTTGCTGCTGCCCCGAGTGGCTATTTGTCTAAAGGGCAATTGGCGTGGCTTAATCAAAAGTTGAGCGAAAATCCTGAACGCTTCACGCTGGTGGTATTGCACCACAATATTTTGTGTACCCACTCAGCGTGGTTAGATCAACACAGCCTTAAAAATAGCGATACATTGGCAGAAATTTTAGCACTTTACCCGAATGTAAAAGCGATTTTACACGGGCATATTCATCAAGAAGTAGATGCGATTTGGAATGGTATCCGCATTCTTTCCACGCCTTCCACTTGTATTCAATTTAAGCCAAATTGCGATGATTTTACCTTAGATAATCTCCCACAAGGTTGGCGAGAGCTTTTCTTGTTTGAGGATGGACGCATTGAAACGGAAGTCAAGCGGTTAAAAACGCAAGCGTTTTTACCAAATTTTGAAGCAACTGGTTACTAATCTTGAAGGGCTTTTGCCAATGTCAAAAGCCCTAGACTCAATTACATCACATCCACACGCTTATTCACGAGCTTAGTAATCACATTACCAATCGATTCTTCCATCTGTAAGCCAATGCGTTTGGTCAGATTTTTCTTCTCTTTATATTTGATTTCAATAATTTTTTTGTTTTCAACTGCTTTCACAAGTAAATCATCACTGGTTGAAATCTCATCAATCAAATTCAACTCAAGTGCTTGCTTGCCGAACCAGTGCTCTCCCGTTGCAATTTTTTCAATATCTAATTGTGGGCGGTTCTCACGCACAAATTGCTTGAATAACTGGTGGGTTTCCTCTAACTCTTGTTGGAATTTTTGTTTACCTTTTTCGGTGTTTTCCCCCATAAAAGTCACAGTACGTTTAAATTCGCCCGCCGTCATTACATCTACATCGACATCGTGTTTTTTGAGCAAGCGGTGAATGTTTGGCACTTCAGCCACTACGCCCACAGAACCGATAATCGCAAAAGGTGCAGAAACAATTTTATTCGCGACACATGCCATCATATAGCCTCCACTTGCAGCAACTTTATCGACGGCTACGGTCAGCGGAATATTACGCTCACGCAAGCGTTGTAATTGAGAAGCCGCTAATCCATAGCCATGTACAACACCGCCAGGGCTTTCGAGTTTAAGCAACACTTCATCTTCTGGTTTCGCAATCGAAATCACAGCAGTAATTTCTCGGCGTAAAGCATTAACAGCGTGAGCGTGCACATCTCCATTAAAATCTAATACGAATAAGCGAGATTTTTGCTCTTCTGTAGGTTTTTTCTCGCCCTCTTTTAAGCGTTTTTTCTCTGCCTTCGCTTTGGCTTTCGCCTCTTTTTTCTCAGCTTTCTCTTTTTGTTTTAGCGCTTCTTCGCTGAGAAAAAACGCTTCAAGTGACTCTTTCTCTTCTTTGTATTTTTCAGAAAAATCGGTTAGTACAATCGTGCCGTTTTCTGGGTGTTTTTTGCTTTCTAAAATAATCATCACGATTACAGCAACCACGCCGAAGATAGTGAGAAGTTCTAATAAGAAAATGCCGTAGTTAAGTAAAATTTCTTTCCACATTGAAATAGGTTCCTTTGTTAATGGGTAAAATGATGAATAAATTTGACCGCTTGTTATTCATTATTTAGCGTCTTTACATTATGAATGATTTTGAGATCTTTTCAAATAGAGGCTTAAAATCAAATATTTCATCTGCTAAATGGCGCGAAAAATTGCCGAAAAGCGGTTGATTTCTTTGAACGATTTACCGATAATTTGGAGAAGCCCACCAAAAGAGAACAATATGCAAACCGAATCCGCCAGCTCGCTTTACCATAAAGCGACTATCTTTATTATTTCCGCTTACTTCAGCATCACGTTAATGAACGTATTTGTGAAAACTGCCTCTGATACAATGCCAGCCAGTGAAACGCTGTTTTCTCGTTTCTTAATCGGTTTGCTGTTTTTACTACCGTTTATGATTAAAGATAAAGATTTCAAAGTTGAAACGAGCCAATGGAAATTTTTAGTTCTGCGTAACTTGGCAGGTGTGGGCAGTATGCTAATTAATTTCTACGTAGTGAAATTTCTCCCACTTTCGATTTCAGTTTTATTGATGAACACATCAGCTCTGTTTGTGCCAATTTTATTGCTTTTTTTCCATGAAAAAACACCGCTTAATGTGTTAGGGTTAAGTTTGATAGGTTTTACTGGCGTATCGATTATTCTGCTTTCTAACCAAAATGACTCATTTGAACCAATTTATGTGCTGATTGGTTTAGGTGGTGCAATATTGGCAGCGATGGCGTTTATTAGCTTGCAAGAGTTGAATAAACACAATTCACCGAAAAATATCGTGTTCTACTTCCATTTAATCGGTACGCTGTTACTGCCAATGTTCTTTATTCATCAATGGAAAATACCTGACTTATATGAATTGGGCTTGTTACTGTTAGTGAGTGGATTTGGTTTAGTTTTCCAACTTCTTCTCACCCGTGCATTCAAACACGCTCCTGCGAATGTGATTGTGCCTTTTGCCTTTACGGGCGTGATATTCTCAAGTATTTTTGATTGGTTAATTTGGGATCACGCTCCGAGTGCATTCTTCTGGATTGGAGCTGTAATGATTGTGGTTTCCGTAAGTTGGTTGGCGAAAGTAAGAAAAGCAAAATAACGGAATAGCAAATAAGATGATTAATCCCATAACTATACCACATAAATGAAAAAGCCTATTTTCGATAATCATTCGCTTGCTGCAACAACACTTGACTCTCTTTTAAAAATTGTTCTGAATAATCTCCAAACCAGTGATGTACCTTTTCAAAAGCTTGAATAAAGCCCGCCCTATCTTTTTCTTCAAAGAATTTTAAGCTCTGTTCAAAGGTTGCTTTTAATGATTGAATTGTCGTTAAATTTTCAGGTTTATCCGAAATAATATCCGCATACAACGCCCCATCTTGAGCAAATAAACGCCCTATCATCGCAAGTTCTAAACGGTAAATAGGAGAAGAAAGTGCTAATAGCTGTTCAAGTTTTATCGGCTGCTCTGATAAATGTAGCCCAAACATAAAAGTCGAAAAGTGGCGCAGTGCTTGGATATAAGTCATTGCGTGATCGTGCTCTTTGGCATCAATCACCTCAATTTTCGCCCCCCAGATTTTAATCTGTTCTAACAGCCATTCATACTGCTCCGCTCCACGCCCATGGCAGCAAACTACCACTTGCTTAGCTAAACTTTGCGTATCTGGACCAAACATTGGGTGAAGCCCAACCACTGCTCCTTGATGCACTTTTAACATTTTTTGCAACGGTTGAGCTTTTACTGAAGTGAGATCAGCTAAAATCATCTTTTCAGTTAAGAAAGGTTGCAAGCGCTCAATCGTTTCTAGCGTTTTATTGATTGGCACACAAACAAGTACCAAATCAGCCCCCGCCAAAATGGTTTCAGCTTGAACCCAATCATTTTGATCAAGGCTTACCACTTGGTAGCCCGACAAACTCAGAAAGCGGTTAAATAATCGCCCTAATTTGCCAAGTCCACCCACAATCACGATCTTTTGAATATTCGGATTCACTTGCTTAAAGCCGTGTTTGTTCTCGTTGGCATAGGATTCTCGCATCACGCGTCTGAGTACATCCTCAATCAGATCCGCAGGTACGCCTTGCATTTCAGCTTCGGTTCTGCGAGCTTCAATCATCGCTTTTTCACGCTCTGGTGCATAGACGGGAATGCCGTGTTCCGACTTCACTTTTCCCACTTCCGCCACTAATTTTAAACGTTCAGAAAGTAAGTCTATCAACTCACGATCAACCTGATCAATTTTTTCGCGTAAAGGGTTTAATGGCATAATTTATCCTTGATGTTATGTTTATTATTATTTACTTATTGTAAATCAAAAATTACAGATAAATTACCTATTTATTGCCAAGATTTCAACTACTTTTTGCTTCACACTTTCTACCGAAATTCTTGCCATTAAATTCTCACCTGTTTTGGATTTCGCTTTAGTTGCCCAAGGAAGTGCTTGCCACGGTTTACCGTAATAAGTTTGCACTACTTCATCATAAACAGAAATCACATTTTGCTGATCATTGTAAGGTGCAGTACGACGCGGATTGTGAATCGCATAAAGCCCTATCACAGGTGTGCCTTGAATACTTGCAATGTGGGCTGAGCCAGTGTCAGGCGAAATCACTAGATCTGCTAATTTTAAGAGGGCAGCAAGCTCTTTTAGCGACGTTTTCCCTACCAAATTCTGCACATTCGGGGCAAGTTGCTGAATACAAGCGGTCATTTCCAGTTCACGTTTTGCAGGCGAACCAACCAAAATCACGTTGATGTTTTGTGCTATCAACCAATTCGCAATGTCAGCATAACGCTCTATTAACCAATCTTTTTCTGCCTTGCTGGAACAAGGAGAAATCACCACATTTTTACGCATTGGATCAAGCCACTGTTTCGCTTTTTCAACCGTTTCCGCAGGAATTGGCAATTGCCATTTTGGGGTTAAATCAGTTACGCCAATCGCTTTGGCAAACATCATCTGCCCATCTAACACGTGCGGCGATGTGGTTTGTTCCACCTTTTGATTGGTAAAAAGCCACTGCATTTCACGGGCTCGATCTTTGTTAAACCCCATTTTTTTATCCGCTTTAATGCCAAGTGAAAGAATAGAAGCTCGAAATGCAGTTTGCATATTAAGCAGAAAATCAAACCGCTTGTGGGCAAGCTGTTTCCAAATTGTAAAGATATTTTTCCAGCTAGATTTTTTATCAAACGGAATTAACGTCACATTAGGGAGATCTTGCATCAGCATTGCTTCAGTTTTACCAATAATCCAAGTAATTTCTGCATCGGGATATTGGCGTTGAATAGCTTGCACGACAGCAAGGGTATGGCAGACATCGCCAATCGCAGAGAGGCGAAGAATGCAGAGGGATAGGGGATTTTTCATATAGTATAAATTATATTTACATAGAGAATAAGACTCTATCCGAAAATTCTAATAATTTTCTCCACCCTCTCCCACAAGGGAAGAGGGAATATAGTGATTACTCCACCACAAAACACGCAATTTTTCTACCATCTGGGTAGTTTTTCAATTGCGGTTGTTCCACTCGGCAGCGGTCGGTTGCAAAGCGGCAACGGGCGTGGAAGGCACAGCCCTTTGGTGGATTAAGTGGACTTGGTAATTCGCCAGTGAGTTTAATTCGCTCACGGCGATCAACTTCGTTTAATCTTGGTGTTGCTGAAAGCAGTGCTTGTGTATATGGATGTTTTGGCTCAGCAAAAATCTGTTTCACCTCGCCTTGCTCCACACAACGCCCTAAATACATCACCATCACTTCATCTGCGATATGTTCCACCACAGAAAGATCGTGCGAGATAAAGACATAAGAGAGCCCCATCTCTTCTTGCAGATCCATCATTAAATTGAGCACTTGAGCACGCACGGAAACATCCAATGCTGAAACAGGTTCATCCGCCACAACAATATCAGGCTCTAACATTAAACCGCGTGCAATTGCAATACGCTGGCGTTGCCCGCCTGAAAACATATGTGGATAGCGGTCGTAGAACTCAGGCTTTAAGCCCACTTTTGCCATCATATCCAACACTTTCGCCTTGCGTTCTTTTGCCGAAAGTGAGGTATTAATTAGCAACGGCTCTTCTAAAATTGACCCCACTTTTTTGCGAGGATTGAGCGAGCTATACGGATTTTGGAACACAATTTGAATTTTACGACGACGAAGCGTTGCCGTCTCCTTATCATTTTCCAGAAAGTTGTGACCGTTGTAAAAAAGCTCGCCTTCGGTCGGATGTTCAATCATCGTGAGCATTCGCCCAAGGGTTGATTTCCCACAGCCTGATTCGCCTACTACCGCTAGGGTTTTGCCTCGCTCAAGCGTGAAAGAAACACCATCTACCGCTTTCACCATTTTTGGTTTTGCAAATACCCCTTTCTTCACGGGATAATATTTTTTTAAGTTAATCGCATCAAGAAGCGGTGCGTTTTCGTGATTTTTTTGCATATTTTCCTCTCCTTGATTAGCTTGGTAAGCCTTGTGCATTAAGTGGCGTATGGCATTTCACTTGACGCCCATTGATTTGCACCAATGCTGGCTCAATGCTACGGCATTTTTCTGTTGCATACGGGCAGCGCGGGTTAAGCAAGCAGCCTTGCGGACGGTCATATTTACCAGGCACAACACCAGGCAACGACTGCAAGCGTGATTTCCCTTCGGCAAATTCAGGCAAGGCTTTGAGCAAGGCTTGCGTATATGGGTGAAGCGGCGATTTAAAAATCTCTTCCGCACGCCCTTCTTCTACCACTTGCCCTGCGTACATCACAATGATCCGATGTGCCGATTCCGCTACCAATGCCAGATCATGTGTAATTAAAATCAACGCCATATTCTCTTTACGTTGTAATTCAAGCAGTAAATCAATAATTTGGGCTTGAATGGTTACATCTAATGCAGTGGTTGGCTCATCGGCAATCAATAATTTCGGATTACACGCAATCGCCATCGCAATCATCACACGCTGGCTCATCCCACCCGAAAGCTGATGTGGATAAACCTCCAAGCGTGATTTTGGATCAGGAATGCCCACTAAAGAGAGCAACTCAATCGCACGCTCACGGCGAGCCGCTTTGCTCCCACCTTGATGCACTTTGAGGGCTTCCATAATTTGATAGCCCACGGTATAACTTGGATTAAGGCTAGTCATCGCATCTTGGAAAATCATTGCGATATCAGCCCCCACAATTTTTTGCTTCTCTTTCGGTTTTAGAGCAAGTAAATCATTTTGGTTAAAGTGCAATTTCTCAGCCGTTACACGACCAGGGAAGTCAATCAAGCCCATAATTGCAAGCGAACTAACTGATTTCCCCGAACCAGACTCACCCACAATACCAAGTACTTCGCCTTCATTTACTGTATAACTTACACGATCCACCGCTTTGAATGGGGCTTTTTCATCTCCAAAAGAAACGGAAAGATTTTCAACAGTTAATAAACTCATTTTTGCCCCCTATTGTTTTAATTTTGGATCGAGAGCATCACGTAAGCCGTCGCCCATCAAGTTAAAGGCTAATACAAGCGATAAAATCGCTAAGCCTGGAATGGTAACAAGCCAGTTCGCTGATTGCATAAAACCACGTGATTCTGCCAACATTGTACCCAGTTCTGGTGTCGGTGGCTGTGCACCGATGCCTAAGAAGCCAAGTGCAGCAAGCTCTAAAATCGCATTAGAAATCCCCATTGTCATTTGAACAATTAAGGGGGCAAGGCAGTTTGGCAAAATCACAACAAACATCAATCGCCACACATTCGCCCCAGCCACACGGCTTGCCACTACGTAATCACGGTTTTTCTCATTCATTACCGAAGCACGGGTTAAACGTACGTAACTTGGAATGGACACAATCGCAATCGCAATCGCTGCGTTAATCAGTGAAGGCCCGAGAATCGTCACCACACCAATGGTTAATAACAAGCTTGGAATAGCGAGCATAATATCAACCAAACGCATAATTAAAATATCGAGCGTGCCGCCATAGTAGCCTGCAAGTAAGCCTAAAATCACGCCTAACACGCAAGACATCACGACAATCAGCAAACCAATAAAAACAGAAAGTCTTGCCCCATAAATAATACGAGAAAGCATATCACGACCGATATCATCTGTACCTAAAGCATAGGCTGAATTACCGCCCTCAAACCACATTGGCGGTAAAAGTAAAGCTGAGCGGTTTTGCTCAATAGGGTCAAAAGGGGCAACCCAGCTTGCGAAAATAGCTGCAAAAAGCACGATTAAAATAAAGATAAACCCAATTACCGCCCCGCGGTTTTGACTAAAGTAATAGACAAACTCTTGGAAAGGTGTTTTCGGCATTGGGGCTGTTACTGTCGTTGAAGACATTGTTCACTCCTCTCTTCTAAGTATTTCGAATACGTGGATTGACCACACCATAAATCAAGTCAACCAGTAAATTCACAAGAATGATGATAGTTGCAATAATCAACACCGAACCTTGTAACACAGGGTAATCTCGGGCGTTAATCGCCTCAATTACCCATTTACCAATACCAGGCCAAGAGAAAATATTTTCGGTTAATACCGCCCCTGAGAGCAACTGCCCCACAATTAATCCCACTACTGTTACGACAGGAATTAACGCATTACGCAGTGCATGTACAAACACGATACGAGTAGTATTTAAGCCTTTTGCTTTTGCAGTACGAATATAATCTTCGCCCAATACTTCAAGCATTGAAGAGCGGGTCATTCGCGTAATAACTGCAAGTGGAATAGTGCCAAGCACAACAGCAGGCAAAATCAGCGATTTAATTGCCGCTAAAAATGCACCAGGTTCGTCCGATTGCCACGTGTCAATCAACATAAATCCCGTGTTGGTTTCAATCCAATATTCTGACGGTAAACGTCCTGACGCAGGCAAACCGAGTGGCGTTGAAACATAGAGAATTAAAATTAAGCCCCACCAGAAAATCGGCATTGAATAGCCTGTAAGGGAAAGTGTGGTTACAATGTGCGAGATCCACGAATTTTTCTTCACTGCCGCAATCACACCAAGAAAAATCCCAATCACTAAAGACCAAAGCAAGGCAAAGAATGCAAGCTCAACCGTCGCGGGGAAAAGAGTAAAAAACTCCTTGAGAACTGGCTCATTATTACGGAATGAATTGCCTAAATCACCATGGAAAATCCCTTTAATATAGTTGAAATATTGTTCAGGTAAGGGTAAATCCAAGCCGAGTTGAGACATCATTTGGGCGTGCACAGCTGGATCAAGCCCACGCTCGCCCATTCGAATTTCAATGGGATCACCAGGGATAAGATGCACCAACGCAAAAGTAATTAAGGTAATCGCAATAAATGTAGGAATCACCATTAAAATACGTTTTAAAATAAATGAAAACATAAATAGATAATATAAGTAAATTTTGGGAAGATTTTGACTGCTTGTATCTCCTCTCTCTGCTTGGAATTGCCTTACGCAATTCCAAGCTATCCCACAAGAGAAGGGAATGAAAGAGAGAATCAGCAGAATTATTTATCTGCTAAATCTACGTGGTAGAAGTTGTGCAAGCTAAATGGACTGATAGTATAACCTGTTACTTCTTTACGCACAGGGAAGTAGGTGGTTGAGTGAGCTATGGTTACCCAAGGTGCTTGTTCTTTGAACAATACTTGTGCTTGTTTATAAAGTTCTACACGTTTTTCGTGATCAGTAATTTGAGCTGCTTCTGTCACTAATTTATCAAACTCTGCATTACAGAATTTCGAATAGTTAGAACCTTGTTTCACCGCTGCACAGCTTAATAGGGTATTTAAGAAGTTATCTGGATCACCATTATCACCGTTCCATCCCATCATACCTGTTGGATCTTCACCATTACGCAAGCGTTTAAGGTATTCACCCCATTCATAGCTCACAATTTTCGCATTCACACCCACTTTTTTCCAATCTTCTTGGATAAGCTCAGCCATACGACGTGCATTTGGATTATAAGGACGGCTTACTGGCATTGCCCAGATTTCTGTATCAAAACCATTCGGGAATCCCGCCTCAGCTAATAATGCTTTAGCTTTTTCAGGGCTATAATCATAATCTTTTACCGCATCGTTATAGCTCCACATTGTTGGTGGAATTGGATTTTTTGCTTTCTCACCAGAGCCTTGGTAAACAGAGCTAATAATCGCATCTTTATTGATAGCGTGATTTAATGCCTGGCGCACTTTTTGATTATCAAACGGTTTTTTCTCGGTATTGAAATGTAAGTAACCAATGTTTAACCCTGGACTTGTCATCAAGTTAATGTTCGGATCTTTTTTCAGCGTTTCAATATCTGCAGGGTTTGGATAAGGTGCAGCGTGGCATTCACCTTTTTGGATTTTCGCTAAACGAACCGAAGCATCTGGAGTGATCGAGAATACCAAGCGGTCAATTTTTGCTTTCCCTTCCCAATATTCAGGGAATGCTTTATATCTAATACTTGAATCTTTTTGATAATCTACAAATTGGAACGGGCCAGTACCAATTGGATCGTTATCCACTTTTTCAGGTGTTCCCACTTTTAGCATTTGCTCTGCATATTCAGCCGAGAAAATTGCAGCAAAATCCATTGCCACATTCGATAAGAATGGTGCATTTGGCACTTTTAGACTAATTTTCACTGTGTAATCATCTACTTTTTCTACTTTATCAATGATATTTGGCATATCCATACCAATAAAGTATTCATAGTTTCCACCCGAAACTTTGTGATATGGGTGGTTTGGATCTAATTGACGATTGAATGAAAACAACACATCATCCGCATTGAAATCACGTGTTGGTTTGAAATTTTTATTGCTGTGGAATTTGACACCTTTACGTAAATAGAAAGTATAAGTTTTGCCATCTTCAGACACATCCCACTTCTCTGCTAATGAAGGTATAACATTTGTTGTACCTGGTTCAAAAGTAGTGAGCATATTGAAAATAGTTTGTCCTGTTGCATCAAAGGTTAAACCATCTGTCGCAAATTGTGGGTTAAAGTGCGTTGGAGAAAGCTCTGCACAATAAACAAAGGTTTTTGGTGCAGCAAGTACGGTTGTTGAAGCAAAAACCAAGCTTAATAAAGAGAGTTTAGCGAGTTTTTTCATAAAGGCTCCTGATGTTGTGAGTTATTGTTTTAGTAGAATTCTTTGAATATACAAGTTTTTGGCAGAACATCAAGAGGAAAAAAGCAAAAAGCGGTAAGATTTTAAGGGAATTTTGCGAAATGGCTAAATGGAAGAGATGAAATAGCCTTGTATTTAGAATACAAGGCTATTTAACTAGAACATATTTATATATGCATTTAGGAAAATTATTCTTCTTCAAGGTATTTAAATAACTCATTAGCCGTTTCTAAAACCGCTTTGTAATCCTCTCCAAATAAGAAATCAATTTTATTAATATTATCTTCAACTTCTTCAATAGAAAGATCTAAAAACTCACTTGAGACACTCGAACTAAGATCTTGAAATTCATCATAATCTCCAAGATGAACTTCGCTTTCTATACCTACATTAATCATTTCAGCAATGAGTTTTGCTATATTTGCTGGGTCTGGAACTTCAAAATATTCAGTGACAGAATATAACTCTTTAAATTCTTCCATTATATTTTCCCTTATTCCGTTGTAATTAAATAGACTTTGTTTAAACAGCTATCAAACACATCAATATCAATAACTTTTCGATCTAACGATGAAATAAAATCATCTAAACGTCTTTTTCCTTCATCTTTTATTTCATCACTATGTGGACCACAAAAAACAATCATTCTTTATCTTTAAATAGTCATAAATATCAGAGTAATTTGTGAAAAATAAAAATTCCTGATCACTTTCTGGATAATCTCTAGCACTTTCAAGTGCCCCTGACCAGCTACTAAGATGAGTAGTTTTATCACTTACTTTAATTTTAGTCCTTACACTTGTTGTTACAATACTTTCAACACTAGCCCAAAAACTAATTGATTTAAGAAAATAAAAAACTGCAGCCTTAGATTGAAAAGTTGCAATTCTTTCCGCCCCACGAACATTTGCTTCAATAATAACCATCGTGTTTCCTTATATATTTAATTGTTACGCAAGATATTTTACTTGTTATGTCAATAACAAGTAAAAGCAGTATACTGCTTTTAAAATTTAAGATTTTTACAGAGGGCTAAAATCGATCCTACGAGAAGAAATGAATAAAATAAGAGAGGAAAATGGAGATAAAAAAGCGTAAGGTGGTTGCACAGTTTCAAAGAAGGCGTGCAACTTTGGTACATCAAGATGCATCCTACAATAAAAAACAAAAACCCCGTACCTTACGATACGGGGTTATTCGCTTTCGCTTTAAATTCAATCTGGCGATGCCCTACTCTCACATGGGGAAACCCCACACTACCATCGGCATTACGGCATTTTACTTCTGAGTTCGGAATGGAGTCAGGTAGA
>NZ_JAHAHT010000162.1 GCF_018373095.1 Haemophilus parahaemolyticus | reverse complement strand
ATATTTCGCTGATAATTTGCAGAAAGAAAAAACCGCCTCGAAGGGCGGTTGATGAAACCAATATTATCTGTGGTGAAGGAAATTGAATGTTTGCGTTTTTGGTTGCTGCTGAAGTTGTGGTTTAGAAAGTAAATCTAACATTCCTTCCACAAACATTAGGCGTTCGTTGCTACTGTGAATAAACGCTTTAATTTCTGTTAGATGCTGTTGAAGTGGCATATCGAAGTTGTAAAGGTAATGCCCGCCTAGTTGTTGGTTAATTGCTGCTCCCATCGTCGTCTGTACCGCTTTATTGCGGAATTCGTGAGCTTGGTGCAGAAAGTGATACGAGCGAATGAGCAGGCTCAGTAATTCGGGTTGCTCGACAAGCGGTCTGATTTCTTCCACGTTTTGCGAATAACTGCCTGTTTTGCGAATTTGGGGGAGGACTTCCGCTGTTACCCATTTTCTAAAGCGATGAGGAACTGAGCCTTTTTTAACGGTATCACGACAGCGAAGGATTAAGGTGTACATTCCGCTTTCAGAGACCAATGCAAGACTTTGAGCACCGTTTCCTGCTGACCCTAACTTTAAGTTAGAGTCGGAGGAAATCATTTTTTCATCGTCATCTAAATTTAGAATTGCTTTGCTTGGATTTGAAATATCTAGAGTGTCGCAAATATCTTTTACAACGAACCACGGTTCATTATTGATTGCGATTACACGGATTGCTGAGTGTTCAAAATTGAAGGTTGAAACTTGAGTTTGAGTAGAGATTTGATTTTTCATAGTTTGAGTTCCTTTCGAAGGGATTGGCGGTTAGGCGGTTCGAAAACCGCTCAAACAACGGCGTGTGGTATTAGATATTTCCACACCCACCTAACCATAGATGAATAAGATCGCAAGTGCGAACTTGTTTAATAGATACAAAATGTTTGAAGAGTTTTCGAAGCTCTTGGCTGATATTTTTAGACCACTCACAGCCATTGTGGGTACCATTGGAGAAATATCCTACGCCCAACAGAGGAGCTTGTCAAGCGTAGGGGGATTTACATTGCAAAAGCTGGCATTGCTTGCCATTGATTCGCTACTCGTACGTTCGCTAATGTTTGCTGAAAGCGTTTGTTGTGGTTGAGTTCCCATAAATCCACGGCAGTTTGTAGGTTCAGCCAAAATTCAGGGCTGGTACTGAACGCTTTAGAGAGTTTAACCGCCATTTCTAAGCTAATGCGAGTGTTGTTATTGATTAGGCTGCTGGCGGTGTTGCGATGTACGTCAAGAATTTTAGCTAAATCGCCTACTTTTAAGTTAAGTGGTTCTAAAAATTCTTCTAGTAGGATTTCGCCTACACTGGTTGGTTTGCGTTCTGTAATGTTCATTGTTCGTCCTTATAGTGCGTATGTATGCGGATCTAAAAATAAATCGGACAGTGTGCCGTTTTCAAATTTGAAAATCAGACGGTACTGTTTATTCACTCGAATGGAATAGATTTTATTCTCTTTCGGTTCGAGTAGTTCAAGGTGGTTAGCTGGTGGCACTCGTAAATCGTTGATGTTTTCGGCTGCGTTGATCATATCCAATTTGCGAGCAAGCACATTGGTTAGGTTCGCAGGAATTTTACTGTGGCTTTCGCTAAATTGGTAAAAGCGGTAGAGATAATCATCACGAAAGTGCGAGGCGGTTAGGTTAATCATAGTTTTTCATTGTGGTTGTTGATAACAATATTTTATATTAAACGATTGCACAATGCAACTATGCAGTAGGTGAAAGTGACAAATTCTTTTTCCATACCTAGTTAAGGGTTAAGTTAAAGGTCAAGTTAAGGGCTTGAGCTAATTCCAATTTTTGAAAAAGGCTTCAATGTGTTCAGAATGTGAAGTGTTTTTCCACGAAAAGGCAGAGGCTACAAGCGGTAATATTTCGCTGATAATTTGCAGAAAGAAAAAACCGCCTCGAAGGGCGGT
>NZ_JAHAHT010000030.1 GCF_018373095.1 Haemophilus parahaemolyticus | reverse complement strand
GTATCTTATGCAGTGACTTTTGCAACAGGCGGGGCAGGATTCTCATTTGCTCTTTCAATGCGAAATCAACAATATTGGGGGTGGCGAAAATATTTTATCGCATTCCTATTATTAGCCTTAATTGCTTCTACAATCGCAACAACATTTTTTAATATAACAACATTTCATTTATTATTTGTTATCAATGTTTTATTAACAGCGATTATTACCATTACGCTAGAAAAAAGTAAAATTGATGAAAGCCTAAAAATTTATCGTGCAATCAATCTTCAGCAACCGATATTTTTAGTGCTTGTTTATGGAACGGCTTATTTATTTTGGGGTGAGCAACCTCTTGAGGTTGTTATTTATCTTTTAACTTTATATAGCATTATTCAATCTATTACTTGCTTATTTTATTTACATAAAATAGAAAGTAAATTCAAAAAGAAAGAAAATATACAACCGATAGAGCGTAAATTTTTCTTAAAAACGTGGATTAAACAGAATTTATATCAAACCTTTGGTGCAACTACCGCAAGTATTGATAAATTTTTAATTGTTGCTCTGCTAGGTCATTATACTTTGGGACTCTATACTGTTTGTATTACATTTGATGCATTAGTTACAAAATTTATTAATATGCTGACTGATTACTATTATTCAGGTTTATTAAATAACTTAAATAGATTAAAAACGGTATTGGCAATAATTGCTTTGATGAGTTTAGGTGCTATTATTCTTGTCCCTCTTTTAGCAGAACCCGTAATTAAGTTCTTTTTTAGTGCTAAATATATAGAGGTTGCACCAGTCCTTATTTTCTTTGTTATCAACTCTATTATTGCAGGCTTATCTTGGCTATTTTCACAAAATATGCTCATTCAAGGAAAACAAGTCCTGTTATTTATGAGTCAGATTATTTCTATTGCAGTCTTTGTGAGTTTATTCTACCTATTCAAAGGGCATCAATTATATGGCGTAGCCTATGCCTTGTTAGGGGCAAGTTTTACGAGACTGATCATCTCAACTATTTATTATTTTAAATATCCTATCGAAAAGCATAAAATGCTAGGCAAATAAAATGAAAAAATATTTAATTTCATTAGAGAAAGATGTAAAAAGACGAGAACTATTTTTCGCTCAACCTGACACCTCTGATTTTGAAGTTTTTCGTGCTATCAACACAATGGCGTTAGAAGAAACAGAGTTACAGAATAGATTTAACTTTGAGAAGTTTAAACAACGCTATCACCGCTCTGTCACTAAAGGCGAAATTGGTTGTACATTAAGCCATTTAGCTGTTTATCACCTGATTGCAGAAGATCAAACCATCAATGCTGACAATTATGTTTTAGTGTGTGAGGATGATGCACTCTTCGCTGCAAATTTTCAGCAAAATTTAACCGCTTTATTACAGCAAAACCTACAAGCGGATATTGTTTTAGTGGGGCAATCAAAAATCCCTACCTTTAATGATGTAGAGCTAAAAATTAACTATCCAAGTACATTTAAATGCTGGCAAAAACAAATTGAAAATACAGGCTACACTTATTCTTATCCTTATAAAAATTATTTTGCAGGCACAGTAGCTTATTTAATTAAAAAATCGGCAGCATTACGTTTTCTTGCAGAATTAGAAACGCATAAGCCATATTGGTTAGCAGATGATTTTATTCTATTTGGGCAAGATTTTAATTTAGATATTTTTGTTATTCGCCCATTAATGGTTATTGAAAACCCAAATCTTGTGAGTAATTTAGAAGACTTACGTGGTTCATTAAAAAATAATCTATTTAAAAAATTATTAAAACTACCGCTTAAAAAAGCGTTAGCTATTAAGAGAAATTTATAATGAGTGCTTTAGTAAGTCTTTTTTATTTATACGATCCGTGGTTTTTGCATTTTATCCGAATGGGGCTAATAACAGGCTCCATCGCACTGCTATTTTTAACCTATAAATGGTGGAATAAAAGCCAAAAAAGCGTGGTTATTCCTAAAGATAGCCTGATTGCTTGTATCGCATTGCTAATTATTTCTGCGATTCCGCTCATTATTAACGGCACGAAAGAAATAGGCGTATTAAGTATGTATGCCAAATCGTTGTTTGTGTTTATCTTGGGGATGACGATTTATAATCTGTTCTACCAACACGAAAATGGCAAATCGCAACTTATCCGCGACTTAAAAATTAGTATTGGCGTACAAGCATTTATTGGATTTTTTGCTTTGGTTGGCGTGCCGTTTATGATTGATTTTGCGATTAACACAAACTCCTATATGGGCGGTCATTTAGAACGTTTTATTGGTTCAGAGCAGGAATATCGGCTCTATAATTTAACCTCTGCAGCGTTTTTCCCATTGAGTGTATTTTATGTGCTATTACTACATTTTCTGCTTGCTTATCACGCGAAAACTCAAGCACTAAATCCAATCTGGCTCTTCTTGCTTTTATGTATCGGGCTGATTGCGGGGCGATTATTTTTAACCTTTTCATTAGTAAGCTGCTTGCTTTATTTCCGCTGGCGTTATCTACCCGCATTACTTGCATTTATCGCATTAGTGCTCTATCTGGCTTATTTCCATGCGGAAAATCGCTATGTTGAACACGCACTCGAACCCGTCATTAACCTGATTAACGGCGGAGAGCGGCTAAGTTCTTCAACAGATACGCTTATGAATAAGCATCTTTTTATGCCAACAAATAAACAGCTCTTAATGGGCGATGGCTTATATTATCAACCGAATGGCTGGAGTTATTACGGTGGCTCTGATTCTGGTTTTATTCGCCAAGCCTTATATGGCGGTATTGGTTATATGTTAGCTTGCTTTGCTTTCACCGCTTATTTTGTAAAAAGAGTGGCTGATAACTGGTTTAACGGTAGTTGGTTGTTTATTTTATCAACATTAGGCTTAATGACCATCTGGAACATTAAAGCAGATACTTACGCTTATCCAAGCGTAATGTTTGGCTTGCTGATGTTCCTCTCCCTATTTGGTACAAGCGGTAAAAATTTTATTATTTATTGCAAGAAAAAAGAGGAAGAAAATGTTTAGTATTATTGTCCCTTCCTATAATCGCAACACGGAAGTGCTTGAATTACTTGAGAGTTTAAAGGCTCAAACGGTTTATAATTTTGAAGTGATTATTGTTGATGACTGCTCACCACAAACTGTGGTTATTGAGCCAAACTATCCTTTTGAAGTGAAGTTTTTTCGTAACGAAATAAATCAAGGAGCAGCTGGTAGCCGTAATGTTGGTGCACAACTTGCTTCACAAGAGTGGCTCTTATTTTTAGATGACGATGACCGCTTTGCCAATAATAAATGTGAAGTGATTAGCCAATATATTGAACAACATCTGCAAGTAAATTTTATTTACCATTCTGCCAAGTGTGAAATGGTAAATGAAAAATTCCAATATTTTACTAATCCAATTGAGCCACATAAAATCAATTTAGATAATATTTTATTAGCCAATAAATTGGGCGGAATGCCAATGATGGGGATTAAAAAATCCTTTTTCATCGCCTTGGGGGGATTAAATTCAGAATTAAAATCATTGGAAGATTATGAATTTGCCTTAAAAGTAGCAGATAGTCCCAATTTAAAAGCAGGATTTATCAATCAACCTTTGAGTATTTGTTACTTCCATACTAAACGCTCAAGTGTTTCAACCAATACGGTGAACACCGAAAAGGCGATTGAATATATTGAGCATAAATATGTCAAAACAGAAAAGCAAAAACAAAACTTTGCCATTAACTCACTTTATATTCTCTCTTATATTTATGCGATGAATTTATCTCGAAAGGCAGCAAACTATTACTTTAAAATATTTAAACGTAGCCATAATATAAAGCATCTTACTATTGCAATTATTAGCTTTATTTCGCCTAAATTAGCAATCAATATGAAAAGGTTTTTCTAATGGAATTTTCAGTATTAATGTCTCTTTATATTAAAGAGAACCCGCAATATCTTAAAGAGTGTTTTGAAAGTTTAAAAAATCAAACCCTACCCGCAACAGAAATAGTCGTATTATTTGATGGTGCTGTAACAGCTGAATTAGAGGCAGTTGTGACCGAATATGAGGCGATTTTGCCAATAAAAGCGGTGAAATTCCCTCAGAATCGTGGTTTAGGTAAAACACTTAATGATGGCTTAAATTATTGTCGCCACGAATGGGTTTTCCGTATGGATACCGACGATATTTGCGTGCCAGAACGTTTTGAAAAACAAGCAAAATTTATTCAACAGCATCCAGATGTCATTATGCTCGGGGGGCAAATTGCTGAATTTGGCGAAAATATCGATGATATTGTTGCTTATCGTAATGTACCTACCTCGAAGGAAGAGATTGTGCGTTTTACCCGTTTACGTTGCCCGTTCAACCATATGACCGTGGCTTATAAAAAATCGAAAGTGCTTGAATGTGGTGGTTATCAAGGTTTGCAAGAAGATTACACGCTTTGGATTAAAATGGTGGCAACAGGCTTAAATGTAGCAAATTTATCAGATATTTTAGTTTATGCTCGCGTGGGAAATGGAATGGTAGGTCGCCGCCGTGGTTGGAAACAGTTTCAATACGAATGGGAGCTTTATAGACTTAAAAACCAAGTCAAAATTCAAAGCCCAATTTCAGGGTTTGCAATTTTCTTTATGCGTGCAATTCCACGAATTTTACCGCTAAGTTTATTACAGGGCGTTTATAAATTATTAAGAAAATAGTTGGAAAATAAAAGCGGTCAAGTTTTGCAAAACTTTTGCAATATTTGACCGCTTTATTATACTACAAGTATTGTCTACCCTGCTCTTCTCGCTTCAATCACATCATCAAGAAGCGTAATGCGAGCCAAGATTTTATTCAGCATTGCCACATTATTCATCTGAATTTCCATATTGATAATTGCAAGGCTACGTTTGGCATCAATACGGCTAGCAACGCTTAATACATTGACTTTCTCGTTTGCCATAATTGCACTCACATCACGCAGTAAACCGTTACGGTCGTTGGCAATAATACGAATGGTAAGACTTAAGCCTTCGCCAGCATAACTTCCCCATTGGGCTTCTACCACACGAGTTGGATTAAGGCTTTGTAATTCAAACAGCTGTTCACAATCAGCTTTGTGAATTGAAATACCGCGACCTTGAGTGATGTAGCCTACAA
This sequence comes from Haemophilus parahaemolyticus, assembly GCF_018373095.1. Classification (GTDB taxonomy): domain Bacteria; phylum Pseudomonadota; class Gammaproteobacteria; order Enterobacterales; family Pasteurellaceae; genus Haemophilus_A; species Haemophilus_A parahaemolyticus_A. The sequence goes on along the minus strand of NZ_JAHAHT010000030.1, from coordinate 12,138 downwards.
TCGGATCGCCTGGAATTGGTTGGCAGCAGCGTGCAATGGAGTGCATCAAGTTACCCACGCCTTCAATAATTACTTGACCATTTTGGGCTTTTTGATGCGAGTTTTTATTAAGCTGTTTCAATACCGCTTCATCTTCTTGCTCAGCGGTAGGTTTAATTAAACGGCTTTGTAAATAGTGGCTGAGCTGGTTGAGTTTAATATCGCCACCGCCAATGCCCGCATACAGATCATCCATCTGTTTGAGGTTGTAACGTGGCAATGCATAGGTTTCGATCTGTTTGTGCGTTAAACCTAACTTGGTCATTTCTGCTTCAAGGGCTTCGCGTCCAATCGGGATATTTTTCTCACGATCAAGTTTTTTGAACCACGCAATAATTTTGGAACGTGCTTTTGAGGTATTCACAAAGCCTGTGTTTGGATTAAGCCAGTCACGACTTGGATTAGGTTGTTTTTGGGTAATAATTTCAACCTGATCGCCCATTTTGAGATTGTAGGTAAATGGCACAATCTTGCCCGCTACTTTCGCCCCAATGCAGCGGTGACCAATTTCACTATGAATTGCATAAGCAAAATCAAGAGGTGTCGCATCTTTTGGCAAATCAATCACTTCGCCACGCGGAGTAAAGACATAGACGCGATCGTCAAACACTTGTGAACGCATTTCATCGAGCACATCACCAGAATCCGCAATATCATTTTGCCACGCCAAAAGTTTACGTAGCCAAACGATTTTCTCTTCATAGCCTGAACGCCCCGCAGTTGCTCCTTCTTTATATTTCCAGTGAGCGGCAACGCCAAGTTCGGCATCATCGTGCATTTTTTGAGTGCGAATTTGCACTTCAATAGGTTTATCGCTTTTGCCGAGCACTACGGTGTGAATAGATTGATAGCCGTTAGGTTTAGGTTGAGCGATATAGTCATCAAAGTGCTCTGGTAGATGTTTATATTGGGTATGAATAATACTCAGCGCAGTATAGCAATCTTCTAATTTTGGCACGATGACGCGAACAGCACGAATATCAAACAATTGATCGAAACGCAGATTTTTTTTCTGCATTTTTTTCCAAATGCTGTAAATATGTTTTGGACGACCATAAACCTGCACTTCGTCTAATTCTTCTTTTAGTGAAGCGGTTAAATCCACCACAAAATTTGCAATATATTTTTCACGATCGACACGGCGTTCACCAAGATCGAATTTTGCAATTTGGCGGTAACATTGCGGGTGCAGAGCACGGAAGCAATAATCTTCAAGCTCCCATTTCAATTGCCCAATGCCCAAACGATTAGCAAGAGGTGCATACACATGCGAGCACTCTTTTGCCGCAAGTACAATATCTTCTTCGCTATAACGACTTTTGGTTCTGAGATAAGTGATGCGTTCGGCAAGTTTGATGACCACACAGCGGAAATCATCCACCATTGCCAACAGCATACGGCGAATATTGTCGATTTGCAGATCGGAAGCAGAATTAGATGAGAGTTGGCGGATGTTTTCCATCTCCAACACGCCTTTTACCAAGTTTTTCACTTGGTTGCTGAAATCTTCTTTGACTTGCACAAGATCAATAATATTGCCTTTAACAAGAGGGAAAAGCATTGCGGCAACAAGGCTATCATCATCCATATTCAAGCCATAGAGAATTTCGGCCATTTCAATGCCATCCCACATCAATTCATATTGAGTGGGGTCTAGCTTTTCTTGCGAATATCGCCACGCATTCTGCAATTTATCAAAGGTAACAGGAGACATATGCAACGACTCACTCCAACCAGCGAGTTCAAATGTTGCAGGGTTAAGTTCATGAGAGTGTCGAATAGCTACCATAAAACCTCCATTGTAATGCAGAGTATAAACGTATTAGGTTGCACTCCATTATAGCGAAAAATGGCAGGATTGATAGGTGCAATCCTGCGTTTTATTTGAGCAATTTAGCCAGTGCTTGCGATTTTCGCTCAATTTCTTGCCACTCAGAAACAGGCTCTGATTCCTTAACAATGCCCGCCCCTGCATAAAGAGTGAGCTGATTATGTTCAATTTTGGCTGAACGAAGAGTAACGCAAAATTCTGCTTCCTGCGGGTTGAAAATACCTAATGTCCCCGCATACCAACCACGTTTAAAAGGTTCATTTTGGGCAATAAATTGTTTCGCCTTAGCTCGCGGTAAGCCTGCAACAGCTGCGGTTGGGTGAATCTGTCGTAAGCAATCTTGATCGAGCACATCAGCTTTCAAGATTGCCTCAATCCGTCTTCTTAAATGTTGCACATTATGTAAACGTTTGATTTCAGGTAGATGTACCTCAAATGCCTCTACATAAGCGTTCAAATGCTCCTCAATATCTTCCACCACAAGTAGATTCTCGTAGATATTTTTAGCATCTTTTAACAACCATTGGGCATTTTGTTCGGTTTCGATTGGATTATCAGAAACGGCAACCGTTCCCGCCAAAGCTTCAGTAAAAAGTTGATTGCCCTTGCGATAATACAAACGTTCAGGAGTTGAGCCAACAAAAGCATTCTGTGCATTTTCTGCCCATAAAAAATGGTAACAACCAAGGTTAATTGTTCGACTTTGTTCAACTAAATCATAAGCAGAAATGAGATTTTCAAAGGTAAGTTGAGTGGCGTTCGCTAATACGACCTTACGCAAATCGCCCGATTTGATTTGGATAATCGCCTGCTCAATATTGGCTTTCCATTGCTCAAATGTGCAAGCAGATTGAGGTGCTAATATTTGATAGTTTTGAACAGGAGAAGTTGAATCTAGCTCGGTAAAAAATTCAGTAAAATCAACCGCTTGCTCGCTTAGGTTTAATGTCAGGTAAGCGGTCAAATTTTGCGAATTTTTTACTAGCATCAAGCGTGGTAAGACAAATTGGCAAATACCTTCAAATTGAATGCCACCGATAAGCGAAAGTGAGGTAGATTGTACAAAAATTTGTGCCTCTTCTAACGAAGAAAAAATTTTTACAGCCCCGATAGTAGCAATCGTTTGATTTTCATCTCGTTTTTCAAAGAAAAAGTGTGGGAAATGCCGATTTTGCGATTTTAGCCAGCCTAATAACAAAGATTCTTCTACAGATAAATTGACTTCTGCCGTAAGTTGAATCCATCCTTGAGTTGATTGCAGCTGTGAAAGTTGCTCGCTAAGTTGTTGTTCTAATTGAGTAAAAACTGACATACGCAAAATTTTCAGAAAATCAAACCGCTATTTGTAAAAAAGATGTTTATTTTAGCTCAAATCCTCTTTTTTTTCCTTAAAAAATTGAAATGTAGCAATACCAACGGTTTAGAGCCGTTTTCCGTTCCGAAACTATTGCGTATTTTAGCGGTTTTTGTAGTAGAAAAATCAATAAGTTACCAAATAGTTTCGGAACACTTTTTCTGGTTTAAAATGCATAATTATTCTATTTTTATGGATATTATTTCATCTAATGGTTTAAATGTTTTCTCTTTTCATATGTAGTGCTGTGTCATTTTTGGAGTAGTGTGGCCCAGTGTTTTTTTGAGCTTGTTCATCGCTGACAAGTAGAGATGCGTGCAGTGGCAGGTAATGTCGGACTCGTCATCAACAATAACCAGATTATTGTGTATGACGAGCGAGGGAATAAGCGTGTGGTGATTGAGCAGCTTTAGGCATAAAGTGGCGTAATATGGAAAGTTTGATGTTGCTCAACTTGCCATAAATCATAATCCGCTTGCATGCCTAACCACATACTTGGGCTGTTATTCAATGCAAGCCCAATGCGCGTTGCCATTTCTGGCGTAATGGCAGTTTTACCGTTGAGAATACGAGAGAGTGAAATACGAGAAATGCCTAACTTTTCGGCAACTTCACCAATTTTCATTCCTTCAATATATTCTCTTAACACTAAACCAGGGTGCGGTGGGTTGTACATTTTCATATATTATCTCCTAATGGTAATCTTGATAATCGACAATTTCAGCGTGCCCATTTTCAAATTTAAAGGTAATACGCCAATTGCCATTGACAGTAAGCGACCAATGGTCTTTCATATTGCCTTTTAAGGCATGTAATCGCCAACTGGGTGCATTCATATCTTGAGGACAAGTCGCCCGATTGAGTGTTTCAAGTTGCAATCTCAATTTATTGGCATGTTTGTCAACCCCTCTTTTATTGCTGTTCCTTATAGCAAAGTTGTTGCGAGTAATCGTATGCTAGAGTTGAAATTTGACCGTCTATCAAGTTCGGTTTATTTCTATTCAATCAATGATAACGAATACATTTTATATTACGGAACATATTAATGATAGGTTTTGAATCAGTTGGAGCATATGGCGATATCCAATCACTTATAATAGATGTATCAAACTTATAAAAACAACAAAACCCGAACACTCGCCATGTTCGGGGATTATTTTTACAGCATCACCACTTTTAATTCAGAACCGCAAGCCTGAGCATAGCGCTGCAATGTGAGAAATGATTAAGTCCGCACGGGAACGCATTTATTTGAGTAAAGATTGGAGTTCATCAACTCGTTTTCTGTGAAATAAAGTTGTTTGGTTTCTTCATCTTGTAATAATTTTTCTTTCACTTGTTTATAACTAATAGGTTGTACTTTCATCGGTCATTTTCTTAAAAATCTAACTGTGCCGCGTGAATACCTAACGCAATCGCAACTTTTGAGCGTGTAGCTTTAGTTAAACGTTGTGCATTTTCGTGTTGAGAATAGGCGGATTGGCTAATTCCCATACGCTTTGCGACTTCCGCTTGTGTTAAACCTAAATATTCACGCCAAGCACGCACCGCAGAGTAGTTATTATCAAAACTTAAATCAACCACTTCGGCAGGTACACCATCATCTACGCTGAGATGCGGTTGCTCAAATTTAAGTTGATATTCGTGAAAAGGCACCAGCACATAGGCAGGCATACCTTGCAGATCGTTAATGATTTGATAATTAGTATGTGTTCTCATCTCGTTTTTTCACCTCTTCAATATGGATAACATAAACCTCACCATCAACACCCGTGTTGAAAAAGATACGATATTGCCCAACCCGTAGGCGGTAATCATATTGATGATTGGCCAAGGATTTAATGTTTTGGCAGTGCGGAAAATTCACTAATTCCCGACATTTTTCACGAATCTGTTTTGAATGTTCAGGCTGAATTTTCTTCAGCTGCTTAATCGCCTTTGTTTTATAGATAACGTGATACATTGGCTTTCCTCTTTATTTATAAGTATTTTATAAAAAACTTATAAATAAAACAATTCTTTTTAACAACAAGGGGGGCTTTATGGCAACACTCACAGCCAAACTGAAGGACAAATCTCTGAAAAAGAGGCAAAACATCTTGGTAAAACCATTGAAGCAAAAGTATTGGAAGTGTTAGTTAAACAAAAACGAAATGGTAATTTATTAGCGTAATTTGACCGCTTGTAACTCTTGTCGCAAGAGGTTTTCTTTGGGAGAAAAACTGGAAAATGTAAATAAATATGAGTGGTTAAAAAGTGAGTTTCGGAAAAAATGGGAGGGTTTCGAAAATGAGATAAATTTGAGGTATGTAAGTTTTTGATTTTACAGGGAAATTCAGAGCTAATATAATTGTTCTTTATTTTCCTTAAAAATCAGAGTAAAGTTCAAAAACTCGTTTTAAATCCAAATACAACACAGGAAGCATTATGGAACGTTTTCCAAAATCAGATAAATTAGCACAGGTTCGCTACGATATTCGCGGTCCAATTCATAAAGAGGCGCTTCGCTTAGAAGAAGAGGGAAATAAAATTCTCAAACTCAACATCGGCAACCCTGCCCCATTTGGGTTTGAAGCCCCTGATGAGATTTTGGTGGACGTTATTCGTAACCTACCAACGGCACAAGGTTATTGCGATTCCAAAGGCTTGTATTCTGCACGTAAAGCGATAGTGCAGTATTACCAATCAAAAGGTATGCGTGGAATGGACGTGAATGATGTATATATCGGTAATGGTGTGTCAGAACTGATTACGATGTCAATGCAAGCACTCTTGAATGAAGGTGATGAGATCCTCATTCCAATGCCTGATTATCCTCTTTGGACAGCAGCAGCAACGCTAGCAGGCGGGAAAGCAGTGCATTACCTTTGTGATGAAGAGAATGAGTGGTTCCCTGATATTGAAGATATCAAAGCAAAAATCAGCCCACGCACCAAAGGGATTTTGATCATCAACCCAAACAACCCAACAGGGGCGGTGTATAGCCGTGCGATTTTGTTAGAAATTGCTGAACTGGCACGCCAACATGGATTGATTATTTTTGCTGATGAAATCTACGAAAAAATCTTATACGATGGTGCAGTGCATCACCATATCGCCGCTCTTGCACCTGATGTGTTGACAGTCACTTACAATGGTTTATCCAAAGCTTACCGCGTGGCAGGTTTCCGCCAAGGCTGGATGGTATTGAACGGTCCGAAAAACCAAGCGAAAGGCTTTATTGAGGGCTTGGATATGTTGGCTTCTATGCGTTTGTGTGCAAATACACCAATGCAACATGCGATCCAAACCGCACTGGGCGGCTACCAAAGCATCAATGAATTTATCCTTCCTGGCGGACGTTTGCTCGAACAACGCAACAAAGCGTGGGAGTTATTGATACAAATTCCAGGCATTACCTGTGTGAAGCCAAAAGGTGCGATGTATATGTTCCCGAAAATCGATACCGAGATGTATGGCATTAAAGACGATGCGAAATTTATCTATGATTTGCTTCAAGCAGAAAAAGTGTTACTGGTGCAAGGTTCTGGCTTTAACTGGCATAAACCAGATCACTTCCGTGTGGTCACCTTACCTTATGTCCATCAGCTTGAAGAAGCGATTGGACGATTGGCAAAATTCTTAAAAACTTATAAACAAGATTAATATTAAACCGAGATGTTAAAAATGCAAAAAATAAAAGTTGTCCTCGCTACCAGCAATCAAGGCAAGGTAAAAGAAATGGCAGATGTGTTGGCTCAATTCGGTTTTGAAGTAGTCGCACAATCCGAATTTGGTATTGAAAGCCCCGAAGAAATCGGCTTAACCTTCGTCGAAAATGCATTATTAAAAGCCCGTTATGCCTCAAAAATCACAGGATTACCTGCAATTGCAGATGACTCAGGCTTATCGGTAGAAGCCTTAAATGGTGCACCGGGTTTATATTCCGCACGTTATGCAGGCGAAGATAGCAATGATATAGCTAATCGCCAAAAATTGCTGCGTGAAATGACATCGGTGCCAGCTGAAAAACGCCAAGCCAAATTTGTAAGCTGCATCGTCTTTTTAGCTCACGAAACTGATCCAACGCCCAAAATTGCGATTGGCGAATGTTTTGGAAAAATCTTAACCGAAGAACGTGGCACACATGGCTTTGGCTATGATTCGCTCTTTTTCTACCCGCCAAAAGCGTGCAGCTTTGCTGAATTAGAAACTATAGAGAAGAAAAAAATTTCACACCGAGCCATTGCGTTGAAAAAATTAAAACAGCAGTTTGAAGGTAATGTATAATCAAAATGGTTTTGCAAAAAAATACCGAAATTGAACCGCTTTTCTGGCAGAAAAAATCATTACTTGAAATGAACACTGCGGAGTGGGAGGCTTTGTGTGATGGGTGCGGAAAATGTTGTTACCGCAAATATATTCAAGGACGCGGCAAACGCGAACGACTTTATTACACCCGTGTTGCATGCAATCTTTTAGATGTGAATACGGGGCGTTGTATGCACTATACTGATCGTTTTAAGCGAGAACCAGATTGTACTAAGCTTACCAAGAAAAATCTGCCCGATTTTGGCTGGTTGCCGAAAACCTGTGCTTATCGACTACTTTATGAAGGTAAACCACTGTTTGATTGGCATCCGCTGATTTCTCACGATCCTGAATCGGTCAGAAAAGCGAATGTACTTATTCCAAACGGCATTCACGAAAAAGAGGTGATTGATTGGTTTGAATTTGTAATCGACGAGATATAACACAATAGAAAATAGTTAAGGAGAAAAAAATGTCTGAAGTTTTCCATTTAGGTTTAACCAAAGCAATGTTAAAAGGGGCAACGCTTGCGATTATTCCAGGAGATCCTGCACGTAGCGAACGCATCGCCAAAAAATTAGCAAATCCAGAATTTTTGGCAAGCCATCGCGAATTTAACTCGTGGTTAGGTTTTATTGGTGACCAAGCTGTTGTGGTTTGCTCAACAGGGATTGGCGGACCATCTACCTCAATCTGTGTTGAAGAGCTTGCTCAACTTGGCATCCGCACCTTCCTGCGTGTAGGTACAACAGGGGCGATTCAACCGCATATTGAAGTGGGTAACTTATTGGTTACTACAGGTTCTGTGCGTTTAGACGGTGCAAGCCAACATTTCGCACCACTTGCTTACCCAGCAGTTGCCGACTTTGAATGTACGACCGCACTTTACCAAGCAGCCCAAAAACAGGGCGTGAAAACTTTTGTAGGAATAACCGCTTCATCGGATACTTTCTATCCAGGACAAGAACGTTACGACACCTATACAGGTAAAGTGTGTGCTCAATATAGAGGCTCGCTTAAAGAGTGGCAAGATTTACACGTTATGAACTACGAAATGGAATCCGCAACGCTGCTTACGATGTGTTCAGCATTAGGCTTACGGGCAGGAATGGTTGCAGGGGTGATTGTAAACCGTACACAACAAGAAATTCCAAACGAAGCAACAATGAAAGCAACTGAAGAAGCGGCAGTTGCTACGGTGATAGAAGCAGCGAGAATTTTGCTGAAAAATCATTAAATATTAACAGTAAAAAGCAAAAGTGGATAAAACTTTACTCGTTTTATCCACTTTTTATATTGAGTAACTATTCGTTTTCAGGACTACTCTTCTTTAATATGTCCGATCTCCAAATGCACCACATCCACTAAATCAGATGGGCTTACTTGGAACGCTTGACCGAACCCTTTAACGAATAAGCCTTGGCTTGGTGTGAAGCCGAAGAGTTTAAAATCGGCATTTTGTGCTAATTCATCAATTAAATCACCGTGACGAACTTTAAGTTCGGCTAAACAAGCCTGACCTTCTTCTGAAAGTTTATCAATCACTTGCGAAGTTGCATCAAAACTTAACCGCTTACGAGCAAAAATTTGACGGCTTAAGTTTTCATCTTCAATCAACATCAACGATACTTTTGGCACTTTTTGTAGATTGCGGGCGTGGCGGGCAATTTCTGAAATTAACACCACATATTTGCCATTATGAATTACAAACGGTGCATAACTGACGTTTGGGTTGCCTTCTTCATCTAAAGTTGCCAACATAATGGTACGGCATTGTTCCTTGAGTTCTTGAATTTGAGGACCTAAACGGTTTTGTAACACTTCTTGACGATCCGTCATTTTTGTCTCCTTAATAAAAAATCTTATCGAAATGCTTTAAATTTTTCGACTTGCTCAGGGAATAGCTGGCGTTGCTCATCACGCCCTAAATACACTTTAAAAATGGTCTCGCCGTTATGAGCAATAAAGGCGATGTTGTAGCTCTCTTTACCACGGAAAGGTAAGCTAACAAAGGCAATTTGAGCAATGCCATCTAATTTCAAATGCCCGTGCAACGCACCTTGGTCGCCTTTCATATTCAGATTGTAATAACCACGCCCTACAATGCCTTCTGGGAAGCGATCTTTAATTTCAAAAATAGAACCGCATTTCTCGATAATAGTAGTGAAAGTGCCCCATTGTGCAATTTGGGTAAAGATCTCTTCTGAACGATTTGCCTCAAAAACACGTACAAATTCCGCAGGCAGTGCCACCAAAATTTCACCTTCAGGCAGCCCGAAGTAGGCTGCCATATCAAGGGTAATGGCTTGAGGATTTTCCGCAATATAAGCGGTAATTTTCTCTGTAAGATTTACCATTTTTTCTGAAAATCCTACCGCTTATTGAGCTGCTTCTTGTTTAATTGCACCGAATACGCCGCGGGATTCATCTTTTTCATTAGTATAGATACCTGAAAGTTCTTTTGCATTTTCACCGAAGAAGCCACCTTGGGTTTTAATACCATTAACGTCACCTGCGAAACTGTTGCCAGTAATTTTGCCGCCGAAGTTCATTTCTGGTACTTCAACTTTATCATCTTTCCAGTGTTTAGTTTCTTCAATCTGAATATTAATGGTTTTATTTGCAAAATCAGCGGTTGCATTAACACCTGATTGTTTATCAAAATTTACCCCATTTTTGATATAAACCGCACTACCTTCATATTTTACTTGACCTTGCAATTGTTCCATCTGTTTTAGATCAGTCGGTGTACCGTGTGCATAAAGGTATTTTTGACCAGTATCATCATCATTATAGATACCAAAAGCGGTTGATTTAAAGGCATCCGTATTTGATAAGTCAGAGTAACGTAGTCCAGTTGTACGAATATATTTCAGACTTTTATTACGAGATAAGCTTTCTGGAGGTGCGATAGCAATTGAACGAATTTTACCGTTAGAGGAGGTAACAGAGATTTGGTTGATACCATCTTCATCAGGTTCAACAAGTGTCGGTGCTAATTGATCACCGCTTGCACTATTAATAACCATTAAACCACCAGAAACAGGATCTTTCATTTCTCCAGTAATACCACCAAACGCATGAGCACTTAATGGAACGCGCGTAACTTGAGCATCTTTTTCATTAGCGAGTGCTGCTTTCTGTGCTTCCAATACCTGACGTGCTTTTTCAGCTTCAGCTTCTTTGGCTTTTAATTCCTCTGACGCTTTTTTCGCTGCAGTTAAATCAGCATCTGCTTTTTCAAGTTCTGCTTTTAATTTTTCAATATCTTGTGCACTTGCTTTATTTTGTTCAGCCTGTGCCAAAGCAAGTTCTGCTTGAGATTTTCTTAAATTAGCCACTTGTTCGTTCAATTTAATCGCTTCTTTTTCTGATGCTTCTGAACGTTTTTGGGCTTCATTGTATCGAGATTGGCTACTTTCAGCCTGACTTTGTGCAGATTTTACCTTTTGAGTTAAATCTGCAATTTGTTTATTTAATGTATTTTCTGCCTTACGAAGCTGTTCTGAATTATCAGTACCACCCGAACTAGAAGAGCAAGCGGTTAATAATGCAGCACAAGATACAGTAAGTAATGAAAGTTTGAATTTGTTTTTCATGATAAGTTCCTTTTTAGAGGGGGAGAGTAAAATTTCGGCTAGATTAAGCTAAATAAAAATAATTTTCAATACGTCTTGTGAAATTTATTAAATTTTCATAAACTTGCTTTATATTTTATATACATTTTAGGTGAAAATATGGCTCGTCAATTTGCCCTTTCATTGGGTGCAATCTGTGTTGCGGTGGCATTAAATAGTTATGCTGAAGAGGCGACATTAGGCACTGTCCACGTGGATGGAACTCAAACTCAAGCAACACAAATCAAAAAAACGCGTAAAGCAATTCAAGAAGAATTAATCGCAAATAACCACGACTTAGTACGTTATACAACCGATGTGGGGATTAGTGATAACGGGCGTCGTACAAAAGGTTTCTCAATGCGCGGTGTTGAGGGCAACCGCGTTGGGATTAGCGTTGATGGCGTAAATCTGCCTGATTCCGAAGAAAACTCGCTTTATGCTCGTTATGGAAACTTCAACAGCTCACGTTTAGCTATCGATCCCGAATTAGTGCAAGGCATTGATATTATGCGAGGCTCGGATTCGTTTAATTCAGGCAGTGGTTCATTAGGTGGTTCAGTTAACTATCGTACACTGGGGGCGGACGATATTGTTTTCCCTGAAAACAACTGGGGTGTATTGCTGAAAAATAGTTATGCAAGCAAAAACCGTGAATGGACACATACGGCGGGGGGGGGCTATAAAGATGAAAAATTTGATATGGCATTGCTCTATTCTTATCGTGATGGTCACGAGATGAAAAGCAATGGCACTGGTGAGGCTATTCGGGGGCGTGAACGTGGTGTGCCTGATCCTGCCACACACAAAAACCGCAGTTATTTAGCAAAATTTGGCTATTTTATTACACCATCGCATAAAGTAAGCCTCTCGTTTAATGCTCAACGTGATAACAATTGGGTGGATGAAGAGTCTTACAGCTTGACACAAAGTTCATGGCGTGAAGTCAGAGATTTTGGGAAGCGTTATAACAGTAACCTTGCTTACGAATATTTTCCAGAAAATAA
>NZ_JAHAHT010000161.1 GCF_018373095.1 Haemophilus parahaemolyticus | reverse complement strand
CATTGAACCTAACGCAGGGCCAACCTTGGTTTTCCAAAGTTTACCAATTGTATTCTCACACTTATGGGCGGGTAAATTCTTTGCTATCGTGTTCTTCGGTTTATTGCTTATTGCAGCATTAACCACGTCAATCACGATTTACGAAGTCATCATCACCGCATTACAAGAAAAACTCAGAATGCGCCGAGGAAAAGCGATTTTTGTTACCTTAATGGGGATTTTCTTATTAGGTAACGTGCCATCTATTCTAGGTGATAACCTTTGGAAAGATTTCACCATATTCGGTAAAAGCATTTTCGATGCCTTCGATTTCGTTAGCGGAAATATTCTCTTTATGCTGACCGCACTTGGTTGTGCCATTTTCGTTGGTTTCGTGTTAAAAGACGATGCAAAAAAAGAACTATCTCCAACACCAAATTCACGCTTCACCACAATTTGGTTTAACTATGTCAAATTTGTGGTTCCCGTGATTATTTTGGTGATTTTTATTAGTAATTTAATCTAACAAAATAGACCGAAAAGCAGTGCTCAAGTGCTGCTTTTTTTATACGTAAAAATCAGAAAACCTCCCTGCTAACCAATTGTTTATAAACAATAAAAATTCTCTATAGAATAGAAAAAATTTATTCGAATATTCTACTAGGATCCATTTTATACTACAACCAGAAACCTCTAAAATATACTTAATAATCAAGCTTCTATTATTTCCGAGGGCTTCAAGGCTAGGCTCAGATTTGCTTTCAATGATTTTGGACGGTTTATACTGCGAAAGGTGTTGAGCAAGAAAAGTCAAAGCACGCAATTAATTTTTGTGAAAATTTGCAAACTATATCAAAAACTAAAAATATTTGAGCGTTTTCGCACAATTTTAGTCAATAATATTTCCTATAATAATGCTTCATTTACATCAGAAAAGGAAAAACAATGAAAAAAATAATCTCAACTACATTTTGTTCGCTTGTTGCTGGCGTAGCTTGTGCGCATTCATCAGTTTTTAGCATCAATGTACCCGATTTACCTGAATACGGATTTCACGTCAAAAACGTATTAAGTGCCAACTACGGTTTTGGCTGTAATGGAGAAAATCTGTCACCAGCGATTTCTTGGGCAAATGCCCCGAAAGGGACGAAAAGTTTTGTGGTGACGATCTATGATAAAGATGCGCCAACAGGCATTGGCTGGATGCATTGGGTCGTTGCAAATATTCCTGCAAATACGAGCGCTCTTCCTGAAGGCATTAAAGCTGATGGTACTAATTTACCACAAGGTGCGCTGCAAACCCGCACTGATTTTGGCGTGCCAGGCTTTGGCGGAGCTTGTCCACCCGAAGGACAAAAACATCGTTACGAAATTAAAGTCACAGCAGTAAGTGTAGAAACCTTGCCAAATGTGACGGCAGATACAATGCCTGCTGTAGTCGGTTATTTTACTAAAGCTAATGCCCTTGCCGAAGCTTCTATTATTGTAGAACATAGTCGTTAAACAGCACTCGATTGCCGAACCTCTAACGGAGAACAACCAAAATGTTGTTTAAATTTCACGGAAAAACGTGAATGACTTTCATAGCCAACTTCATAGGCGATTTGTGAAATTGGGCGTTGAGTGAGTTGTAACAAATTCAACGCTCGCATCATTCGCACTGTAGTTAATACTTCCCGAAACGATGTTTTTTCTGCAGCGAGATGACGGCGCAATGTAGCTTCACTGGTATTTAACAATTTTGCAATGTCTCCAATTTTCCAGTGATACTCAAAATTTTCTGAAATTTTCTTACTAATTTGACACTTTAAGGATGGGGTAGAAAATGGATTAAATACACCACCCTGTTCCGACAACCAAGCTAGTAATTCCCACAAGCGAATTTCCACAATACGATCAGGAATTTCATCACTGGAAAGTGCTTTTGAAACAATCGAAAAAGCTTGCTGTATAAAAGGATGTGCAGGCAAGTGAAACAGGCTTTCAAAGAGTTTTGGCTTTGAAAGCAGCCCAAAAAATCTCTCAACCACTGCATTATCAATAGATAACCAATCCGCTTGATATA
>NZ_JAHAHT010000029.1 GCF_018373095.1 Haemophilus parahaemolyticus | reverse complement strand
ACCTTTACCGCCCCCCATTGGCAAGGTAGTTAATGCGTTTTTGAAAACTTGTTCGAACGCTAAGAATTTTAATACGCCTAAATCCACAGTTGGGTGGAAACGGATACCACCTTTATAAGGACCAATCGCAGAGTTCATTTGTACGCGATAACCACGGTTCACTTGTACATTACCCTTGTCATCCACCCACGTTACTCGGAAAGTAATTACACGCTCAGGCTCAACAATACGCTCTAAAATACCGTGTTTAGTGTATTGTGGATTTTTTGCAAGGAACGGTGCTAAAGAGCCGAAAACCTCTTCAACCGCTTGATGGAATGGTGCTTGGTTAGGATCACGTTGTTTGATTTTTTGGAACAGTGCGTTTAAGTCGCTCATAGTTTTCTCCTGTAAGATTTTAAATTTTTAAGAAATGCTGTGTTTTGGAATGGCTTGCAATGTATCAAAACTTTTCTTGTTTGAAAAGAGCGATAATAAAAAATAATGTAATAAATTAGAAAAACTAAGTTTAATTGATTGTTTTTTACTCTAATGACAATGCTTTATTATATCAAAAGAAAGATTTTTAGGGAAAAATGGGAAAAAGATCACATTTTTATGAATAGAAATTTTATGATTAGAAATTTTAATTATTAGCGTAGAATAACTAGAATAATTGCTTGAATTTATGATCTAAAGGAAAAAATGGCTTAAAATTTCATATAGGAGCTTTAAGCCATGAAAATTAGAAATTTAAAATCGCGCCGCTGCTTTCATTCCCCTCACAAACAAACTTAGCTCTTCTAATAATTTTGGCTGATTATCTAAATTTCGCTCAATAATTTTCACTGTTGCAGAACCTGAAATCGCACCAGCTACCCCCAAAGACAACGCTTCTTTCACTTGTGCAGGCTGTGCAATGCCGAAGCCTTGTAAAATTGGTGGAGCATTATGGACCTTAAGCTGTTCTACAAGGGTATCTAAATTCGCTGCATGGGCTTGATTTTCTGCACTAGTTACGCCTGCTCGTGAGACTAAATAAGTATATCCTTCGCTATTTTCCGCTACACCTTTAATAGTTTTCTCGTCCGCATTTGGTGGGCAAATAAAGACGGGTTGAATGCCGTGTTTTTTAGCCGCTTGCACATAATCTTCTTTTGCGAGTAACGGAATATCTGCTACAAGCACAGCATCAACACCCACTTCTGCACAACGTTGATAAAAAGCATCCAAACCTTTGGCAAAAATTAAATTAGCACAAAGTAATAAGCTAATCGGAATCTCTGGATATTTTGACCGCACTTTTTCCAATAGTTTAAAGCTATCTTCACTGCTATGACCTGCAGTTAAAGCACGATTATTCGCCGCTTGGATAACTGGGCCATCAAGGAGTGGATCTGAAAAAGGGAAACCGAGTTCTAAAGCATCCGCGCCGTTATCGACAAGTGTGCAAATGATCTCAAAAGAGCGGTCAAAAGTAGGATCGCAAAGGGTAACGAACGGCACGAAAGCCCCTTCATTTTTTACGTTAAGTGTCGCAAATTGCGTTTCAAAACGGCTCATTAGTTTGTGCCTCCATTTAAAATTTTATCAACGGTAAAAATATCTTTATCGCCTCGTCCTGAAAGATTAACCACTAAAAGTTGTTCTTTTTCAGGATTTTGTTTAATCAATTTCAAGGCATAAGCCAAGGCGTGTGAGCTTTCTAATGCAGGAATAATGCCTTCGTGTTTTGCCAATTCTTGGAATGCATTGAGGGCTTCTTCATCGGTAATTGATACATAATCAGCACGACCAATCGCATTTAAATAAGCATGTTGTGGCCCGACGGAAGGGAAGTCTAACCCTGCAGAAATGGAGTAGGATTCCTCAATTTGTCCATCTTTATCTTGCATAATTGGCGATTTCATTCCGAAGTAAATGCCTGTTGTGCCGTGTTTTAGCGGTGCACCGTGTTCGCCCGTTTCAATACCTTTCCCCGCAGGTTCAACACCAATTAAACGAACATTTGCTTCATCAATGAAATCCGCAAACATACCAATTGCATTCGAGCCGCCACCGACAGCAGCAATCACTGCATCAGGTAAACGACCTTCTCGTTCGAGAATTTGACGTTTAGTCTCAATCCCAATCATTTTTTGAAATTCTCTCACAATCGTCGGGAATGGATGGGGGCCTGCCGCGGTGCCAAGTAAATAATGGGTGGTTTCGTAGTTTGCTGACCAATCACGCATCGCTTCACAACAGGCGTCTTTTAAAGAACAAGAGCCTTTTTGTACAGGAATCACTTCCGCACCCATCAAACGCATACGGAACACATTTGGCGATTGGCGTTCAACATCTTTTGCGCCCATATAAACACGGCACGGCATATCTAACATGGCACAAGCTAGGGCTGTCGCAACACCATGCTGACCCGCACCAGTTTCGGCAATAATACGTGTTTTGCCCATACGTTTGGCAAGCAAAATTTGCCCTAACACTTGGTTAGTTTTGTGGGCACCACCGTGCAATAAATCTTCACGTTTTAAGTAAAGTTTGGTGTTGGTACCTTTGGTTAAATTGCGACAAAGGGTAAGTGCGGTCGGTCTGCCTGCATAATTTTTGAGTAAATCAGCAAATTCTGCTTGGAATGTAGGATCATTTTGTGCTTCTACAAAGGCTTGTTCTAATTGTTTTAAAACAGGCACTAAAATTTCTGGCACATACATTCCGCCAAATTCGCCGAAATAAGGGTTGAGAAGTGTGTCTGACATATTTTTTCCTATTATTTTTTAGTTATCTTTTGCAACGCTCATTCCCGCAAAAGATTGAGCGGTTGGCATTACTTCAATGCGATTAATGTTCACGTGTTCAGGTTGTTGATGAAGCCATAATACAATGTTCGCAATATCTTCAGGCTGAACCGATTGCACGTTTTCATACACTTTCGCCGCTCTTTCATCATCGCCGTGAAAACGTACATTAGAGAACTCCGTACCGCCACATAGTCCAGGTTCAACATTGCTTACTCGAATTTTTGTGCCTGCCAGATCGGCTCGTAAATTTAAGCTAAATTGTGTGACAAAAGCTTTAGTTCCACCATATACATTACTGCCTGCATAAGGATAAGTACCTGCAATTGAACTCAAATTGATAATCTGTCCATGATTACGAGCCACCATATTTGGCAACACAAGACGAGTGATAGTAACCAATCCTTTAATGTTGGTATCGATCATCTGATACCAATCTTGTAAATCCGCTTTATGTGCTGGCTCTAATCCCAAAGCTAAACCTGCATTATTCACTAATAAATCGACCGCTTGCCAACCTTCAGGAAGGGTATTTAGAGCGTTAATTGTGGCTTGTTCATCGCGAATATCAAAGGCAAGCGGTAGAAAATTGTTACCTAATTGTGAATGGATTTCTGCTAATCGATCTGCACGTCTGCCCGTGCCAATCACTTTATAGCCTGCTTCTATCAATTTCTTACAGATTGCCAAGCCAAAGCCTGCAGTTGCACCTGTGACTAATGCGGTTGTGGTTTTCATTTTTTCTCCTAGATCTTGAGCTTATTTGTACTATTAAAGTAGTACAAATAAATTTTGATTGCAAGCAATTTTCTTTTAATTTTAAGAATTATTACAGGACAAGATCACTCTCCCTAATTTATGATCTAATCTATCTTCAACCCCGTATTATATTTTGAGGAATCCAAGAGTATCTTTCGTTTTCAGTGATTTATAAGCCATAGTAGTTGTAGGGTGGACTTTATCCCACCAATTAACCATCAAAAATAAATAAAAAAGGTGGGCTGAAGCCCTCTACGATACTGCCGATTCCACTCATCTTTATCTTCCCTATTTTATAACGCCCTCCAATGAGCAAAAATAAATAAAAATTTTCTTTATATTTAATCGTTTTCGCTTGCGTTTTTTTTTTTTTTTTAGAATAGGAAAGTTTTTATTGGTGTTTTTATAAATAGATTTTTTTATTATAAAACCGCTCATTCTCAATAAAAACACTCCTCTATTTCTTAAATTAAAAGGAAAAATTTATGAAACCAACTTTTAAAACCACTGCACTTGCGATTTTAGTTTCATTGAGTGCAACGGCTTGTATGAGTGATTCAAAGAAAGAATTACCTCCAACAAGCGTGAATACTGGTGTAAGTAACCAAGTCAATACAGGAGACCAAGGTAATACAGGAAACCAGGGTAATACTGGAAACCCAGGTAACACAGAAAACTCAGGTAACACAGGTAACACAGGAAACCCAGGTAACACAGGAAACCCAGGTAACACAGGAAACCCAGGTAATACAGGAAACCCAGGTAATACAGGAAACCAAGACAGTAACGCACAAGATGAAGCGGATAGAATTAATGCTGAATTAGCAAAAGCCCCTGTGATTGGTGATAATGTAAAAGCTAAATTTACAATTAAACTTGGTGACTCTAGTACTCTTGAAGAGACTTCAAACAAGAATGTTTCTATTAGTAGCGTAAATGTTGCTACAGGTACACATCGATATGATCTTGAATTAACTGATGAATATTCACGTAGAAGTCTTAGAAATGAATCTCCATTCCGTTTAGCTGAGAATGTGAATGTCTCTATTTCTGAATTAACTGAAAAAGATATTCGTAATGGTGGAAATTATTTAGGTGTTCATGAAGGCGTATTTTCAGATGAGAATATTGATGGTGTTAAAATCACTAAACTTAAAGAGATTTTACCTGGTTCTCAACCATCTGATATAAAAGTTAGTGAAGTTGATGGAGATGTTCACAGGGTGAATTATCTTTTCATTAATACGCCATACTCTACTTATGGTGCGTTGTTTACAAATGAATATGACTCCAAATTATTTGTAGGTGGTTTAAATACAAATGAAACCTATGGTGCACCATTTACTGAAAAAGTTGCAAGTAAGAATTATGTTGAAAGTTTAAAAGGCGATTTAGTTTATAAAGGTGATGTTATTGCTGTCGTAACAAAGGGTGTTGAAGGGACTAGAAATGTTACGTTACCTGAAACACCTAAAATAGATGGTAAAGTTACTCTTAATGCTAAATTTGAACCTAAATTCTTTACAGTATCTGGTCATATTGATAGTGATACCCTAGGTAGAATTGAATTAACTAAGCAATCAACCACTGATAATTATGGGCTAGGTAGTCTTTCTAGTGATGCTCTTGGTGCAAAAGTATTGAATGCAGAAGGAAATAATCAGTTTGTTGGTTCTTATAGTGTTCAATTCACAGGTAAAGAATATAGTGATGTAGTCGGTGGAGTATCGTTAAGTTCGGATCTAAGAACAGGATATCAAAAAGATATTGTGAATAAACGGGGTTATTATCAACCAACTAAAAACAACCCAAATCTAGTTGAAAAATACGAAGCAGTATTTGGTGCAACTAAGCAATAATAGTTGTGCTTGATTAATTGAAATGCTCATCACCAGATGAGCATTTTTAGTTAATTGATAATCTTAACTTATAACTTATCGTGCCATTTTAATAGTTAATCACTTATATTCTCTAAATAGCCTCTTTCATTATGAAAATTAAATTAGTTATCAGCATACTTTTTCCTATGCTTGCCTTAGCTCAAACACCTGCAACAAATATCACACTGAACATTAACGAGCCTAAGTTCAAAACAGAACTTGAACCACAAATTAATGTCGCCAAACTTGAAAAACGCGAACAAAATTTACCGCATTTAGGTACAGAACAAGCCGAACAAATTGAAATTACCCTTGAGCAACTTAAACAAAATCCAGCTTTAACCCACGAATTATTAAGCCGTGCTATTTATGCTCGCAATCCAGAAATGATTAAAAAATTGCTGGAAATTTACCGCACTTTTCCAAATCGTGACCCGATTATGGAGCGCTTTGCGGAAGGAAAATTGGCTGCCCTAATAGAAAACTATACTTTAGCCATTGAGCATTACCGTGAAATATTAGCGAAAAATCCAAATTTAAACCCTGTGCGAATTGAACTGGCTATCGCTTTATTCAATCAAAAACAAGATGGAGCCGCCAAAGACCAATTTGAAAAAGCACAAACTGCGGGGGATTTACCGCCTCAAGTTAGGCGTTTAATGGAGGCTTATTTAGAGGCTTTAAAAGAACGTGACAGCTGGAATTTGGATTTTTCTTTTAATTATGTACGTGATACGAATGTAAATAATGTGGGAAGTGAGAGACAAGTGGTGTTAGAAAATGGTGGTGTACTGACTCGTTCAGAATCAATGTTACCACAAACGGCACACGGCTTAGCGTACTCACTCGATATTTCCAGAGATTTCAATTTATGGCGTTCTCATTATCTCACGCTGGGTAATGAGTTCGGGGGCAAGAGTTATTGGGATAATCATGAATTTGATGATATTTCCAACCGCACTTTTGTTGGCTATGCACATAAAACCGCAAAGCAAAATTTCCGTATTAAACCTTTTTATGAAAAACGTTGGTATGGCGGTGAAAGTTATCGTTGGTCTAATGGGGCAAGAGTGGAATTTTCTCGCTGGTTAAGTCCTAACTGGCAACTTTCTACAGCAGGAGAGTTTTCAAAACAACGTTATCTCGACAGCACATCACAAAACGGCAATAACAAACTGATTTCAGCAACCTTACTGTGGGCAAGAACACCGAAACAGTTTTTCTACCTTGGTTCTGATTTTATGGCAGAAAGAACTAAGGTTCGTCAATATAGTTCAGACAGTAAAAGCCTACGTTTAGGTTGGGGGCAAGAATGGCATTGGGGCATTTCCTCACGTCTTGGCTTATCCATAATGAAACATGAATATAAAGATATTTCTAAATTAGGTAATATCAATTTGTTTTCTTTTGGAAAACGTCGAGAAGATAAAATTTATGGCGTGAGTTTATCCCTATGGAAACGCGATTGGCATATTTGGGGAATTACACCAAAACTCCAACTAAGCTGGCGTAAACAAGATAGTAATATTCCAGAAATGTATTCTTATACTCAGAAGAATGTAAATATATTATTTGAGAAAACTTTTTGATTATTTTTATAAATAGACTTTATAAGATTATAAATAAAAAGCAAAAAGTGCGGTGAAATTCCACCGCACTTTCAAGATTAATGATGATGGTGTTCTAATTTTTGCGGTAATTGAGCCAAACTTTTACCCGATAAGAGGCGTCAGATGATTTTTTTCTGACTAATATTGATAGTTTTCAGCTTTTGCACTATTAAAATCGTACATTTTTTTACTGCAAGCAATTTCATTTTAATTTCAAAAATATTGTAAAATGAAATAAATTTACCATACCGCAAACGTTTGCTTAATGATATAATCTGCCCGATTTTTATTTCAATTGATCGAGGTTAATCGTGAGCAATACACAACTTAGCTACAAAGATGCTGGCGTCGATATTCACGCTGGGAATGAATTAGTCGAACGTATCAAAGGCGATGTAAAACGCACTCGCCGCCCTGAAGTCATGGGCGGATTGGGTGGTTTCGGAGCATTATGTGCTTTACCAACCAAATATAAAGAGCCAATTTTAGTTTCTGGTACAGACGGCGTGGGTACAAAATTACGCCTTGCGATTGACTTGAAAAAACACGATACCATTGGTCAGGATTTAGTGGCAATGTGTGTAAACGACTTAATCGTACAAGGGGCAGAACCGCTTTTCTTCTTAGATTACTATGCAACAGGAAAATTAGACGTTGATGTGGCAGCAAGTGTGATCAAAGGTATTGCAGACGGTTGCGAAATGTCTGGCTGTGCGTTAGTCGGTGGTGAAACCGCTGAAATGCCTGGAATGTACCACGAAGGCGACTACGACTTAGCGGGTTTCTGCGTAGGGGTGGTAGAAAAATCAGAGATTATTGACGGCACAGCAGTGAAAACGGGCGACACGCTTATCGCACTCGGTTCAAGTGGTGCTCACTCAAACGGCTATTCACTTATTCGCAAAGTGCTTGAAGTGAGCGGTGCAAATCCAGCGGATTTATTAGACGGCAAACCGCTTAGCGAACATTTATTAGCCCCAACCAAAATCTATGTAAAATCGATTTTACAACTGATCAAGCAGACCGAAGTTCACGCCATTGCTCACTTAACAGGCGGTGGCTTCTGGGAAAATATCCCGCGTGTATTACCTGACAATACTAAAGCAGTGATTGATGAATCAAGTTGGCAATGGCCTGCGATCTTCAACTGGTTACAAGAAAAAGGCAATATTAGTCGTTATGAAATGTACCGCACTTTTAACTGTGGCGTAGGTATGGTAATTGCATTACCAGAAAAAGAGATTGAAACCGCTCTTGCATTGCTTGAACAAGCGGGCGAAAAAGCGTGGGTTATCGGCAAAATTGAACATCTTGGCGAAGGCGAAGCACAGGTTGAGATTCAATAGTAAAATCTTAAATTTCAATTCAGCCCTTTTGGGCTGATTTCTATAAGGAAGAAAATGAAAAAAATTGCCGTCCTTATTTCTGGTCAAGGAACGAATTTACAAACTATTATTGATGCCTGCCATTCAGGCGATATTCCCGCCAAAATTGCTTGTGTGGTAAGTAACAAATCTGATGCTTACGGCTTAATTCGAGCCAAACAAGCACAGATTCCGCAAGCGATCTTTCTTCGCAAAAATTTTGCCAATAACCTCGAAATGGACGATGCCATTGGCGATTATTTGCAAAGCCTAGCAGTAGATTTGATCGTCCTTGCTGGTTATATGAAAATTCTTACCCCAAAATTTACTCAACGTTTTGCAGGGAAAATTTTAAATATCCATCCTTCTCTTCTTCCTAAATATGCAGGCTTAAACACCTACCAACGTGCGATTGAAGCAGGCGACAATGAACACGGCACAACCGTCCATTTTGTCAATGAAGAAGTGGATGGTGGTGCAATTGTCTTACAAGCAAAAGTACCAATCTTCCCTGAAGATAGCATCGAAGAAGTGGAAGCTAGAACCCGTGAGCAAGAATATCAAATTTATCCGCTTGTGATTAAATGGTTTACCGAAGGACGGTTAAGACTTAAAGATAATTTGGCATATTTAGATGGAAAAGCTCTGCCAAAATCTGGATATGCGAGTGAAGATGATAAAGAGAAATAATTTATCCTAAAATACCTGTGAGTAAATAATCCACCATCATCCCCGCAATATCTTTGCCAGAAACTTTTTCAATCCCTTCTAAACCAGGGCTCGCATTCGCTTCTAGAATCATCGGGCCTTGCTTGGCACGGATTAAATCAACGCCTGCAACATCTAATCCAATAGCTTTTGTTGCTTGAATAGCAATCTGCTTTTCTTCCTCTGTCAGTTCAATGCTTTCAGCTTTGCCACCTTGGTGTAAATTTGCACGAAAATCTCCATTACCTGCGGTGCGTTGCATACTTGCGACTACTTGATCACCAATAACAAAAGCACGAATATCTTGCCCTCGGGTTTCGGCTATAAAATCTTGTACTAAGGCTTTTTCACCCACTTGCTTTAGCATTTTTAGCTTATTTAAGGCTGTGCTTGTC
The DNA here is from genome assembly GCF_018373095.1 of Haemophilus parahaemolyticus. Classification (GTDB taxonomy): domain Bacteria; phylum Pseudomonadota; class Gammaproteobacteria; order Enterobacterales; family Pasteurellaceae; genus Haemophilus_A; species Haemophilus_A parahaemolyticus_A. The sequence goes on along the minus strand of NZ_JAHAHT010000029.1, from coordinate 8,662 downwards.
TCCTCATATAATTCTACACCAGTACCTTGCATACCGACTAATGTCTTAAGTACGACTGCAGGAAAATGCAAAGCCAATTGTGAAGAGCTTTCAACTAATTCACCAATGTAACTTGTTGAGGGAATAGGCAAACCATAAGCTGCGAGCAATTGCAAACTTTGCCATTTGTCTCGAGCTAATCGGAAAGCTTGGGCATTATTTAGTACTTTTGTTTTTTTGATTTCAAAATGCTGCAACACATAACAGCCCATCTCTGTGCTTGTTGTCCCGAAACGAGGAAGCACAGCGTGATATTCATCAAGCTGTAACTCTTGTTCGGACGTTTGATAGAATAATCTAGCGGTCGATTTTCCTCCAACACTTGCAAGTTTAAGTAACATTCGATTGGGATCGAGAATGTCGAGCAAGATACCACGCTGTTCGCACGCAGTTTTAATCCGTTGGCAACTATATAAGCGTGGCTCACGGCAGAGCATCAACCATTTTATAGGGAAATTAGCCATTACAAATTGCCTAAAATATCTAACGAATCACTGAGTTTTTTCACGCCAAAAACTTCCATTCCCTTAATCGATTTTTTGGGCATATTCCCAAAAGGCACAATGGCACGCTTGAAGCCGTGTTTAGCAGCCTCAGAAATACGTTCTTGACCACTTGGCACAGGGCGAATTTCGCCTGCTAAGCCCACCTCTCCAAAAATCACAAGATCTTGTGGTAGTGGTCGGTTTCTAAAGCTAGAAATTAAGGCGAGAATTAAGGCTAAGTCTGCACTAGTTTCCGTCACTTTTACGCCGCCTACTATATTGACAAATACATCTTGGTCTGACATTTGCAATCCACCATGGCGGTGTAAAACAGCAAGCAATAGTGATAAGCGATTGTGATCTAAACCCACAGCAACACGGCGCGGGTTGGCAAGCATTGAGTGATCGACTAAGGCTTGAATTTCTACCAAGAGAGGGCGAGTTCCTTCCCAAAGCACAACCACAGAACTGCCTGAAACCAACTCATCGCTACGGCTTAAAAAGATTGCAGATGGGTTTTTGACTTCACGAAGTCCTTGTTCTGTCATCGCAAACACACCTAGCTCATTTACGGCACCAAAACGGTTTTTCTGGCTACGTAAGGTGCGATAGCGTGAATCTGATTCACCTTCTAATAAAAGTGAAGCATCAATTGCATGCTCTAAAACTTTAGGACCTGCAAGCGTACCATCTTTGGTTACGTGCCCCACCATAATAATTGCCACTTGGCGGGTTTTCGCATAGCGTGTGAGGAATGAAGCACATTCACGCACTTGAGAAACCGAACCTGGTGAAGATTGAATATCTGAAAGGTGCATCACTTGAATAGAGTCAATCACCATAATTTGGGGTTTTTCTTGATCGGCAATGTTACAAATATGCTCAACCGAGGTTTCAGAAAGCATTTTGAGGTGTTCTGTTGGTAAACCTAAACGGTTAGCGCGCATTGCAACTTGTTGGAGCGACTCCTCGCCTGTCACATATAGCGTCGGAATTTCTTTAGATAATCCGCACATCACTTGGAGCAGTAACGTACTTTTCCCCGCCCCAGGATGACCACCAATCAGAATAGCAGAACCTGGCACAACTCCACCACCAAGCACGCGATCGAGTTCGTTAAATCCGCTACTAAAACGTGGTACTTCTTGCAAGCTGATCTCAGAGAGTGCTTGCACCTTGCCAGAAGTTTCGCCCGCATAGCCACTAAAACGGTCGTTTTTTTTACTTTCTTTAGCTGAAACTAAACGAATTTCGCTGATAGTATTCCACGCATAGCACTCTTTACATTGCCCCATCCACTTAGAGTATTCTGCGCCACAATCGCTACACACATAAGCCGTTTTTGGTGCCTTTGCCATATTAAACCTTAATTTTAAACTGAAAAATTGACGAAATACTAGCAAAAAACACTGAATAAATAAACACTGAAATTTTTATTTTTTCGAGTACGCTCGAAAATTTAAACATTGGCACTCGCCAAAACAGAAAAAATCCGCAAACTTTAAGGGCGTGAATAACACGCATATTGATTTAAAAGGAAATTTAACGAATGAAATCTTTAACGAAAAAGCCTCTTTTTCTTAAGCCTACAAAGGCATTTACCTTGATTGAATTAATGATTGTGATTGCCATCATTGCCATTCTAGCGACCATTGCGATCCCTTCTTATACCACTTATACGCAAAAAGCGGCTCTCTCTGAGCTACTAAGAGCTTCTGCTTCGTATAAATCCGATGTAGAGGTTTGTATTTACAACACTGGTGAGGTAACGAATTGTTCAGGCGGTTCAAATGGTGTACAAGCAAACAAAGCCTCAAGTGACGAAACTAAATACTTGAAATCTGTTTCTGTTGCAAGCGGGGTAATTACGGTAGCAGGTAAAGGCAATATTGATGGATTTGGCTATACCATGACGCCAACCTTTAGCTCCAATACGATTAGTTGGAAAACGAATTGTACGGGTTCTGATACAAGTTTATTCCCTGCAAATTTCTGCTCTACAAGCTCAACAAACTAATAGAACCATTCTCAAGCGGTCAATTTTGACCGCTCTTTTACTAGTAAATCACTTATAACAAAAAACTATGACCTATACCGTTTGCGATTTAAACACTCAAAATATTTTTGAAATCTCTGAGCGTCAATGGCAGAAAAATTGTGAAGAGAAAACGATTCTTTTGCGTTATTTAGCCATTCCCGTGAAAGAAGATAAAGAGAAATTATGGCTTGCTATTGATGATTTGAATAATCTGACCGCTTATGAGATCTTTTCCTTTATTGCTCATAAAGAGATTGAGCCCATTTTAATTTCTACTGAGGAATTAAAATACCTATTAAATGAGCTTTCGCCTAAAAAAGATATTATTTATGAAACAACAGAAATTATTTATTCAGAAAACAACCAGCAAGTAGAATTAGACCATACTGATCCAGTAATCCATCTGCTAGATGAATTATTTAATTATTGTCTACAGAAAAATGTTTCCGATATTCATTTAGAACCACAGAAAAATAGATTTATGATCCGCTTGCGGATTGATGGCGTTTTACATATTTATAAAACGCTATCGCTAAATTTATCTAGCCGTATTATTTCCAGATTAAAAATTCTCGCAAAATTAGATATTAGCGAAACTCGTTTGCCACAAGATGGACAATTCCACTTTAAAACAAAAATTTCTGATACTTTAGATTTTCGTGTTTCTACATTGCCAACTCATTTTGGTGAAAAAATAGTACTTCGTTTGCAAAAAAATAAACCTATTGATTTAGATTTTTTAGGGCTTGGATTTAATCAAAACCAGAAAACAATTTTATTAGATGCATTAAATCAACCACAAGGTTTAATATTGGTGACAGGCCCAACAGGTAGCGGAAAAAGTATTACATTATATACTGCACTTAGTTATTTAAACCAGAGTAAAAAACATATTCTAACTGCTGAAGATCCAATAGAAATAGAGATTGAAGGCATCATTCAAACGCAAGTTGATCGTGGTATTGGGTTAGATTTCAGCCAATTATTACGCACCTTTTTACGCCAAGATCCCGATATTATTATGTTTGGTGAAATTCGAGATGAAGAAAGTGCTCAAATGGCACTGCGAGCCTCACAAACAGGGCATTTAGTGCTTTCAACGCTTCACACTAACGATGCACTATCAGCGGTGGAACGCCTTTTGCAACTTGGAATTAAAGAGTTTGAACTAAGAAACAGTTTGCAATTAGTCATTGCTCAACGTTTAGTTAGGAAAATCTGCACACATTGTCAAAGTAATGGCTGTGAACATTGCTATCAGGGTTACAAAGGACGAATTGGTGTGTATCAATTACTGTCAAAAAATGGAAAAGAATTTGAAAAATCGACCGCTTATTTAGATTTTTCTACTTTAGCGGAAAGTGCAATGCAAAAATATCAAGAAAATAAAACTAATTTATCAGAAATACAACGAGTATTAGGCTATGTTTAAGGTATATGAATTTCATTGGAAAGCGGTGAATCGTTTTCAGCAAAAACAGAAAGGGAAATTATTAGCTCGCAATCAAGAAGAATTAGAACAAAGGTTAATTAAAAAAGGCTTTCAGCAAATTAAAATTAATCGGAATTTTATTTTCCCTAAAAATCCAAAATCAGAAGAGGTGACTCAACTTATTTCTCAACTTTCTTTACTAATTAATGCAAAACTTCCCTTAAAACAAGCGTTATCAATCATTTTAGAAAATACACAAAATATAAAGCTTTATTTATGGCTTGAAGAAATAATACGCTCGGTTGATTTAGGTTATTCTTTTTCAACATCATTAGAAAATTTAAATCGCTATTTAGATAGTCAGGAAATTCAGCTGATCAAAATGGGGGAAATAAGTGGGAAATTAGGAGTGATACTTGAAAATATTGCACAATCTAGGTCTGAAAGTGAAAAATTATTTTCTAAAGTAAAGAAGATTATGTTTTATCCTGTAATGGTATTAGTTGTTGCTTTAACTCTTTCAATTGGAATGTTGATACTCATTGTGCCTAAATTTTCAGAATTATATAGTGCGAAAGATAAAACATTGCCTTTTATCACCGAAGTGCTCTTTTTTCTCTCTAATTTATTGATTGATAATTATATATTTATGTTTTTTTTATTTGTGCTGAGTGGTATTTTTTTCTCTTTTTTAGATAAAAAAACAACAATAATTAAAAAGTTTAAATACCATATTTTAAGTAATTTTCCTGTGTTTAAAAATATCATAGTCCAATCACGTATTATTTATTTCACTCAAAATATAGCCTTAATGCTAAATGCTAGCCTTCGATTAGATCTTATTTTAGAAACTTTTCTATCAAATAAACAGGCAGATCCCATTTTACAACAAGAGTGTCAGTCAGTATTAACACTGATTAAACAAGGTTACGCTTTTTCCGAATGTTTAAATACAGATATATTTGAAAGCCAAACTGTACAGATGTTATCTGTTGGAGAAAGAAGCGGAAAATTGGCTGAAATGAGTGAATATGTTAGCCAAATATATAAAAAGAAATTAGATGATCAGCTTAATATTCTATCACAGCTGCTTGAGCCCGCATTGATGGTTATTCTTGGTGGTATTGTTGGCACTATTATTGTTGGGCTTTATTTACCTATTTTTGATATGGGATCTTTAGTTGAATAAAATAAAATGGATTTAGTAAAATTTTTTGAATTTTTAACCGCTATATTATTCGCTTTCTGGTTTAGAAGAGAAATTCCTCTTTTTGCCAAGCGAATCAACCAACAAACTTATAATGAATTTTATTCTCTAGTGGATTTTCAGCTAGATTATCGTGATTTTGAAAAACAATCTAATTTAAAAGCAAAACAAAGTAAATTATCGATTCTATTTTTCTTTATTTTTCCTTTAGTTACTTGGTTAAGTCAAGATTATCTTATTTCAGTAGTAATTATTATTTTATGTTTTCTTACTGTATTGGATATACTTTATTATCTTACTGAAATTCGATATTTAGCCATTTTATTTTTACTTACGCTATACAGTGATAATCTAGAAACATTTTATTTTACAGTCTTTTTCTTTATTTTCATTCACTTTTTTTCTATTTTCACTTTCCAGAAGGAAGGCTTTGGATTAGGAGACAGTTTATTATTAATTGCTTTATCACCTCTGTTTACGTTAGAGCAGATGTTACAACTCGTGCTTATCGCCTCAGTGCTAGGGATAACATACTACTTAGTAGAACGACGCATTACTTCACAAAAACGTCAAAAATTGCCTTTTATTCCGTTTATTAGTGTGGCGACTTTTATTATAATTTACCTCAACTAATCATAAATTGAGGATAAAAAATGCCTTATGTTGTTGGATTAACAGGTGGAATTGGAAGTGGAAAAAGCACCATTGGCGATCTGTTTTTAGCACTTGGCGTGCCTGTGATTGATGCCGATATTATTGCCCGCCAAGTTGTTGAAAAAGGCTCTCCATTATTAGCAAAATTAGTCTCTCATTTTGGAGTAGATATTCTTACCGAGCACAAGGAATTAAATCGAGCTAAATTACGCGAAATTATTTTCTCTCATCCTGATGAGAAAACTTGGCTTAATCAATTACTCCATCCTGCAATCAGAAATAAAATGCTTACTCAATTAAAACGATGTCAACAGCCTTATGCAATTTTGATGGTACCGTTATTAATTGAAAACAATTTAACTCATTTGTGTGATCATATTTTAGTTGTAGATGTGCTGCCTGAAATACAAATAGAAAGAGCGACAAAACGTGATAATAATAACGCAGAGATAATTAAAAATATTGTAGCAGCACAAGTTTCAAGAGAAAAAAGATTAACTTATGCTGATGATATTATTGATAATAATCAACCACTTGAACAAAATTTCGAAAAAATAAAGAAACAAGTAAACAATCTTCATCGAATTTATTTAGAAAAAGCAGAGAAAAAAAGATGTCAGATTTAATTGTAGAATGCCCAACATGCCAGAAAAAAGTAGAATGGAAAGCAGAAAATAAATATCGTCCATTTTGTAGCGATCGCTGTCGTTTAATCGATCTTGGTGAATGGGCAAATGAAGAAAAGCGGATTGCTGCTGTGGAAGATATACCATTCTCTAATGAGTTAGAACAATAGAAAGAGAATAAAATTACTCATTCAAAAACCCTAGATTTTACGGTAAAATCACGGCAATTTTTTCTAATTTAAAGTAAAGGTTAAAGTTTATGCAACAGCAATATAATCCAAGTGAAATTGAACCGAAGGTTCAACAATACTGGGCAGAAAATAAAGTTTTCAAAGCGATCAAAGACGAATCAAAAGAGAAATATTACTGTCTTTCTATGTTCCCTTACCCATCAGGTCGCCTGCATATGGGGCACGTGCGTAACTACACTATCGGTGATGTGGTTTCACGCTATCAACGTATGCTGGGTAAAAACGTGTTGCAACCCTTTGGTTGGGATGCATTTGGTTTACCTGCTGAAGGGGCGGCAATTAAAAACAAAACCGCACCAGCAAAATGGACTTACGAAAACATCGCCTATATGAAGAAACAACTTCAACTTTTAGGCTTTGGTTTTGACTGGGATCGCGAAATTGCGACTTGCAAACCCGATTACTACAAGTGGGAACAATGGTTCTTCACGGAGCTTTATAAAAAAGGTTTGGTGTACAAAAAAAACTCAACCGTAAACTGGTGTCCGAACGATGTAACTGTGCTTGCGAACGAGCAAGTGCACGACGGTTGCTGCTGGCGTTGTGATACCCCAGTGGAACAAAAAGAGATTCCACAATGGTTCATCAAAATCACCGATTATGCCGAGCAATTATTAGGCGGTTTAGACAATCTTCCGCAATGGCCGGATATGGTGAAAACCATGCAACGCAATTGGATCGGTCGTTCTGAAGGGGTCGAAATCACCTTTGACGTGGCGGATACCAATGAAAATGTGGCGGTTTACACGACTCGCCCTGACACTTTCTATGGTGTGAGCTATTTAGGCATTGCAGCCACTCACCCATTGGCAAGCCTTGCAGCAGAGAATAATCCAGAACTTGCGGCTTTCATTCAAGAAGCGAAAAATGCCAAAGTAGCAGAAGCTGATCTCGCAACCATGGAGAAAAAAGGAATGGCAACGGGTTTATTTGCTATTCATCCATTGACGGGGGAAAAATTACCAATTTGGGTTGCTAATTTTGTATTAATGCACTATGGCACAGGTGCTGTTATGGCAGTGCCTGCTCACGACCAACGTGACTATGAATTCGCTCACAAATACGGTTTGCAAATCAAACAAGTAATTGCACCGCTTGCAGATCAAGAAATTGATTTAGCGAAAGAAGCCTTCACTGAACATGGCACATTAATCAACTCTGCAGAATTTGACGGTAGAGATTTCGAGGGGGCATTCAACGGCATTGCGGACAAACTCGAACAATTAGGTGTGGGAAAACGCCAAGTTAATTACCGTTTACGTGATTGGGGAGTTTCTCGCCAACGTTATTGGGGTGCACCAATTCCAATGCTTACTCTTGAAAACGGTGATGTGGTGCCCGCACCAATGGAAGATTTACCGATTATTCTGCCTGAAGATGTAGTGATGGACGGTGTGAAAAGCCCAATCAAAGCCGATCCAAATTGGGCGAAAACCACCTTTAATGGTACACCAGCATTAAAAGAAACGGATACTTTCGACACCTTTATGGAATCTTCTTGGTACTACGCTCGCTATACGTCACCAAAATTTGCCGAAGCAATGCTTGACAAAGACGAAGCGAATTACTGGTTGCCTGTGGATCAATATATCGGCGGTATCGAACACGCTACCATGCACTTGCTCTACTTCCGTTTCTTCCACAAACTCTTGCGTGATGCAGGTTTTGTGACCAGCGATGAGCCAGCCACCAAATTATTGTGCCAAGGTATGGTGCTTGCGGATGCGTTTTACTACACCAGCCCAACCAATGAGCGTATTTGGGTAAGCCCAACGCAAGTAACCCTTGAGCGTGATGAGAAAGGTCGCATCATTAAAGCCACCGATCCTGAAGGGCGTGAACTAGTCCATAGTGGCATGACCAAAATGTCGAAATCCAAAAATAACGGTATTGACCCACAAGAAATGGTAGAGAAATATGGTGCCGATAC
>NZ_JAHAHT010000160.1 GCF_018373095.1 Haemophilus parahaemolyticus | reverse complement strand
ACATCTTCTTGCTGCTCTTTTAGTTTCGGGATTACTATCGGTTCAGAGGCTAGCTCTTGTATTTAATCTGATTTTACCTGAAGATAAAGAATAAAATTATCAAAGCAATTGGAAAAATAGACTTGAAATTGGTTAGCTGAAACCTTATCTTGATGCCAACCGAACACCACTGATTCCTCGGTGGTGTTTTTCTTTTATTAAAATAATGTAAACAAGGGAATTAATTATGACTTTACAAGTTACCGATGCAACATTTGAACAAGAAGTACTAAAATCTGATGTGCCAGTATTATTAGATTTCTGGGCACCTTGGTGTGGTCCTTGCCGTATGGTAGCACCAATTTTAGATGAGTTATCAGAAGAATTTGCAGGTCATGCGAAAATTGCTAAAGTGAACGTAGATGAGAACCAACAAATACCAGCACAATTCGGTATTCGTTCAATTCCCACATTAATTCTTTTCAAAGATGGTCAAGTGGTTGCAACACAGGTAGGTGCTTTACCAAAATCTCAATTAGTAACTTTTGTTGAACAAGCGTTATAATTTAAACTTTAATAGCTAGGATTTTGTCCTAGCTATTTTTTTGAATTTTACTGCTTGGTATTAAATAAAATTAGAAGTTCGCATTACGTGGAGCACGTGGGAATGGGATTACTTCACGAATGTTTTGCAAGCCCGTTACATACACAATTAGACGCTCAAAACCTAAACCAAAGCCAGCGTGTGGCACGGTACCGTATTTGCGAAGATCGCGGTACCACCAGTAGTCTTCAGGGTTTAAGTCCATTTCCACCATACGCTTATCTAACACGTCTAAACGCTCTTCACGTTGTGAACCACCGATGATTTCACCAATTCCTGGTGCTAATACGTCCATTGCTGCCACAGTTTTGTCATCATCATTTAAACGCATATAGAACGCTTTGATATCTTTCGGATAGTTTTTCACCACTACTGGCGATTTAAAGTATTCTTCCGCCAAGAAACGTTCGTGTTCAGAAGAGAGATCGATACCCCAAGACACTGGGAATTCAAACTCTTTGCCTGATTTTAATAAGATCTCGATTGCATCGGTGTAATCTACTTGTGCAAATGGCGAAGCGATGAAGTTCTCAAGGCGGGTAATCACATCTTTGTCGATATGTTTTGCGAAGAATGCCATATCGTCAGGGCGTTCTGCTAATACTGCTTTGAATACATATTTCAACATATCTTCCGCTAATTTTGCGTTGTCCGCTAACGTAGCGAATGCAAATTCAGGTTCAACCATCCAGAATTCCGCTAAGTGGCGGGTTGTGTTTGAGTTTTCAGCACGGAATGTAGGTCCGAAGGTATAAACTTTGCTCAATGCACACGCATAAGTTTCACCATTTAACTGACCTGATACGGTTAAGAAAGACTCTTTACCGAAGAAATCTTGGCTGAAATCTACTTTGCCTTCTTCTGTGCGTGGTAAGTTTTCTAAATCAAGGGTTGAAACGCGGAACATTTCGCCTGCACCTTCTGTATCAGATGCCGTAATTAACGGGGTTGCCACCCAGTAGAAACCTTGTTCGTGGAAGAAGCGGTGAATCGCTTGTGCCAAGCAGTGACGAACACGTGCCACTGCACCGATTAAGTTCGTGCGTGGGCGAAGATGAGCCACTTCGCGTAAATATTCGATAGAGTGGCGTTTTGCTGCCATTGGGTAAGTATCTGGATCTTCCACCCATCCCACCACTTCAACATTGGTAGCTTGTAATTCAACCGCTTGACCTTCTGCAGGTGATTCTACGATTTTACCAGTCACAATCACAGAACAACCTGCAGTTAAGCGTAACACTTCATCTTGATAATTTGGTAAATCGTTATTGATGATTGCTTGGATTGGATCGAAACAAGAACCGTCATATACGGCTAAGAATGATAAACCTGCTTTTGAATCGCGACGGGTACGCACCCAACCGCGCACAGAAACTTCTTCTCCTACGGCAACTTTGCCTGAAAGAATTTCTGAAATTGATGGAAATTTAGACATTGAATACCTCAAAATTATTTTGATCAATTTTTAATAAAAAATCGT